>JARLJD010000196.1 GCA_031291395.1 Alphaproteobacteria bacterium
CCCCGCGTTTCCCACATCTTTCCACCCACAACCACGACAGCCCATTGATTTAAATGCAAAAAGAAAACAAAAAAAGAAGAAAATCGCTCTTGCCAAATCAGCGACTAGAGACCAACGGCTCTAATAAATGACCGCCAGCGGGACGAGAGAGACTCCTTCCCCCTCTATGGGGGAAGGCTGGGATGGGGGTGTTGGTTCGGCGAGAAGCGCCTTTGGCAAGCTTGTTTCTTACACTCGAGCATCACCCCCACCCAACCCTCCCCCATAGAGGGGGAGGGCTTTCTCTTGTCCACTCTATGAGTCATTACTTATGGCCGTCGGTATTGCTGTGACGCGTGATCCGCCCGGTTCCGAAAACAAACTCTGTGAGACTGCATAGATTTTTTTTCGTTGACCCTGATTGACTCACGAAAAAATGTCAGCTTTGGCCAAGTCCCAAGTGTTTCCTGACCAGAGGAATTTCTTCCCGTCCCATCCCCGACAATCTTTCCAAAGCTTCCACAGCCTTCTCATATTCAGGGTTGGCAGCTATCTCCTCTCGCAAAATGGCGAGGACGCCCGGAACGCGGTCGCGGGGCACAACGACATCGAAATGGTTGATAAATGTACCCTCATGACAAGAAATAGCCCGCTCGCTCGATGGCTTTGCTTCCCGAAGCGCTGCGTCAATTTTATCAACCAGCCTCATCAGACTGCCTTTGACCCTATTTGTAAAACGCCTCTTGTCGATTTCAGGAACATTAGCCGTCGATATCCGACCAAAAACAACTATTGCGTCGGGATACTCCGGAAAGGTCTTAGCTCTGGCCAGCTTGCCGTCGTCTTCGCTCATCAATCTAACATCGACGATCTCCGCCAGCATCCTCACAATTCCGATGCCATCTTCTTTGAGTTTTTCGGTTTCCCGTACGCATATGGCTTTTTTCAGCTCATTCATGCTCATAATCTTTCTCTCCTTTTTCGCTCCAAGTCATAAATAAATCCTATTGAGGGCTGGCATATTAGCCAAGGCCAAATGCTTATACAAGTTGAGTTCTTGCAGTGGAATTGTTGCTATTCCTGCCTGAAAAACACCAGCTTTTTGGTTTCCGCGATTGCTTTTGCGGGGTTCAGGCCTTTGGGGCAGGTGTTGGTGCAATTCATGATCGTGTGGCAGCGGTAGAGCCGGAACGGGTCGTGCAGGGCGTCGAGGCGGTCACCCGTCGCCTCGTCGCGGCTGTCTGCGATCCAGCGATAGGCTTGCAAAAGCGTTGCGGGGCCTAGATAGCGGTCGCTGTTCCACCAATAACTGGGGCAACTGGCCGAGCAGCAGAAACACAAAATGCATTCGTACAGTCCGTCAAGTTTGGCGCGGTCTTGAGGCGTTTGCAAACGTTCGCGGTCGGACGGCGGCGGCGTTTCGCTTTTCAGCCACGGCTCGACGACGGCATATTGCGCATAGGCTTCGGTCATATCGGGCACGAGGTCTTTGACCACATTCATGTGCGGCAGGGGATAGACTTTGACGGGGCCGGAAATGTTCGCGATCGGCTTGGTGCAGGCCAAAGTATTGGTGCCGTCGATATTCATCGCGCAGGAACCGCAAACCCCCTCGCGGCACGAGCGGCGGAAGGTCAGCGTGCTGTCGATCGTGTTTTTGATATGGATCAACGCGTCCAGAACCATCGGGCCGCATTGGTCGAGATCGATCGTATAGGTATCGACGCGCGGATTCTTGTCATCGTCCGGCGAGAAGCGGTAGATTTTAAACGTTCGGGGACGTTTGCAGTCGCGCGGCGCAGGGTGTTCGGTGCCCGCGATGATTTTGGAATTTTTGGGGAGGAGAAATTCGACCATGATGATGTCCTTGTGCGATGCGGCTTTCTTGTGATTTCCAAGCCGAGAAGAGTTTCCCTCTCCCCCAAGAGGGGGAGAGGGCGCAAAAGCTTAGGTTTATTTTGCCTCTTGCAAAATAAGCCTTAGCTTTTGCGGGTGAGGGGGAGACAGGGGGATTTAATCCCGACCTTACCCCCTCACCCTTTAAAACTAAGACTTATTTTGCAAGAGGCAAAATAAGTCTAAGTTTTAAAGCCCTCTCCCCCAGTGGGGGAGAGGGAGACTCCCGACGGCTTTATAGTTGCGTCCTTTTCTCGTTTCAATAAATTCTGGCTTTAAGCGCAATTGGTTCGATGTCATTCGTCAATGGTTTCAGATGAACCGGGCGGCTGCTGAATTGGGTGTCGCCTTTTTCATCGACGCGAACGGTCGAGTGTTTGAGCCAGTTTTCGTCGTCGCGTTTGGGGAAATCCTCGCGGGCGTGAGCGCCGCGGGATTCCGTGCGGGCTGCCGCGCTGTCGATCGTCGCTCTTGCCTGATAGAGCAAATTATCGAGTTCCAGCGTTTCGATCAGGTCGGAGTTCCAGATCAGCGAACGATCCGTTATGCCGAGATCGGCGCGTTTAGCCCAGAGCGCGCGCATTTTCTTTTGGCCTTCAGAAAGGCTTTCCGCCGTGCGGAACACGGCGCAATAATTCTGCATCGTTTTCTGCATGTCGAGGCGCAGGGCGGAAGTTGAAACGCTGCCCTTGGCGTTGCGGAATGTGTCAAGACGCGCAAGCGCGAAATCGCCTGCGTCTTTCGGCATGTCCTGATGCTTTGTTCCGGGCTGAACCAATTCCGCAGCGCGCCGTGCGGCGGCTCTGCCAAACACGATCGTATCAAGCAGCGAATTTGATCCCAAACGATTAGCGCCGTGGACAGAGATGCAGGCCGCTTCGCCGATTGCCATAAGTCCCGTCACTGTCGCGTCGGGGTCGGACGGCGTCGGGCGGATAACCTCGCCGTGCAGGTTGGCGGGGATGCCGCCCATGCTGTAATGCGCTGTTGGAACAATGGGGATGGGGGCGCGCGTTACATCGACGTTCGCGAAAACGCGCGCGGCCTCCGCGATACCGGGCAGTTGCGCCTCGATGATTTTGGGGTCGAGATGTTCCAGATGCAAATAAATGTGGTCTTTCAAATTCCCGCAGCCGCGGCCTTCGCGGATTTCCATCGTCATCGCGCGGGCGACGACGTCGCGGCTGGCCAAATCCTTGGCATGCGGCGCGTAACGCTCCATAAAACGTTCGTTCTTACCGTTGGTCAGATAACCGCCTTCGCCGCGCGCGCCTTCGGTAATGAGGCAGCCGGTTCCGTAAAGGCCGGTCGGGTGGAACTGCACGAACTCCATATCTTGCAAAGGCAAACCCGCGCGCAGAACCATAGCGTTGCCGTCGCCGGTGCAGATATGCGCCGACGTGCAGGAGGCAAAAACGCGTCCATATCCGCCGGTCGCGATCACGGTCTGATGCCCGCGAAAACGATGCAACGTGCCATCGTCCAGATTCAACGCCACGACGCCGATGCAGTTCCCTTTGTCGTCCATCATCAAATCAATCGCGAAATATTCGACAAAGAATTCTGCGTGATGTTTCAGCGCTTGCTGGTAGAGCGCGTGCAGAATCGCGTGTCCCGTGCGGTCGGCGGCCGCGCAGGTGCGTTGCGCCGTGCCTTCGCCGAATTTGGTCGTCATGCCGCCGAAAGCGCGTTGATAGATCTTGCCTTTCGGCGTGCGGCTGAAGGGGACGCCGTAATGTTCCAGCTCGATCACGGCGGGAATGGCTTCGCGGCACATATATTCGATCGCGTCCTGATCGCCCAGCCAGTCCGAGCCTTTGACCGTGTCGTACATGTGCCAGCGCCAGTCGTCCTCGCCGACATTGCCAAGCGCGGCGGCGATGCCGCCTTGCGCCGCGACGGTGTGGCTGCGGGTGGGAAAGACTTTGGTGACGCAGGCGACTTTCAGGCCTTTTTCCGCCATGCCAAAGGTCGCGCGCAACCCCGCGCCGCCCGCGCCGACGACGACGACGTCATAAGTGTGATCGATGAATTCATAGGCGTGGGGCATGGGAAAACCTATACGGCAAAATATATTTTGGCGATTGATAAAACGCCGAGGATGGCCAGCAAAACCGCGCCGAACTTAACGGCGAACAGAAGTGGCAGACGGGCGGTCGTCAGATGAATGTAATCCTCCATCACGACTTGCAATCCGCACACAAGGTGCCGCAAGCCTGCAAATAGGAACAAGATGGCGAAAGCCGCGGCTAAAGGCGATTGCAGCCAGTAAATCGCGCCGCTGTATCCCCCTTTGGCGACATTGTCCAGAAAGCCGATCAGCACATAGGCCGTCGTCGGCAGCAAAATCAGCGCGGAAATGCGTTCGATATACCAATGCTCGAACCCGCTTTGAGCCGAGCCGCGTCCTTTGGCCGCGCCGAGGGGCGAGCGCAGGGATTTTGTCTTTTCGTTCATGGGATCACTCCATAGGCTTTGAGCCAGACGAACGCGATCAGGCAGGGGACGATGGCGAGCATGATGTAGCCCGTTTTATAGACATCCTTGATGTCGAGGCAATATCCCGCGTCCCACAGCAAATGGCGAATGCCGCAGCAATAATGATAGATCAGGGCGCAAGACAAGCCGAACAGAATGATCTGGCCGATGATTGTGTGCGCATAGGAAAGGAACGTGTTGTAACTGTCTTGCCCCCCCGCCAGCGCGACCAACCACACGACAAAAACGACAGCCCCCAGCGTCAAGCCTACGCCGGAGGCGCGATGCGTGATCGATAGAACCGACGATAGTTGCGGTTTATATATCTGCAAATGGGGTGAGCGAGGGCGTGGCTTGGGGGCGTCTGGCGATGACATGGGAATCTATCCGGTGTTTCGGGAAGTCAGGCACAATAAGCGGTAATGGGGGCTGTGGCAATATGGTGATTGGGGTTCAGGTGCCTTTCCCTTGCGTTCTTTCCACTCTCTAAGTCGGCGTGAGGGAATAGGTGAGACAGTCGGTTGAGCAAGCAACGAAATCCCCTCCCCCATAAGAGGGGGCGGGCTTTCTCTTGTCCGCTCTATGAGTCATTACTTATGGCCGTCGGTATTATAAGGAGACGGAGCCTATTTCCGAATGGGCGCATGCGAATCCGTTTATCTTTTGCGCCGGTTTTCCCGACAGCGATCGATAAGATCAGTGATTTGCTGTTTGTCATAAGGCTTCGTGATGAAGCCGTCGACATCATTAAACCACGCTTCCTGCCTGTCTTCCGTATAATCGTTGGCCGTGGCCATAACGACGAAAGTGGAAGGGGTGCGCGCTTTGATCCGGTGCGCCAGATCATGCCCGTTGCCGTCGGGCAAGCCGATGTCGAGAAAAACGATATCGGGAGATTTGGTGAGATACGCCAGCCAGCCTTCCTTGGCTCCTGACGCCGTCTCAATCTGGTTTTCGACAGAAAAAGCGGCTTTGAAAATCTGGCGAAGAAGATCGCTGTCTTCTACCAAGAGAACGCACATGGGATATTGCAATGTTTTCTGTCCCTGTTCGTCTGTCATCAAAACCTCCATCTTTTTCGGTTGGGGATACGCGCGCCTATACGCCGTTTTCTTGAGAACTCGAAAAAAGCAAGAAAGCAAACAAAGGCGCAGAATTTTCCGGAATGACAGTCTCTCTTTTTTCGGGTTTTTGTGAAAACTTAATAAAGCCCTCCCGTTCCCGTCACGGACGGGGGAGGGGGGGGCGTTGGCGGCACGCTAGAGGATTCAAGGGGGGGGGCGGGATCTGAGGTGGGCGTGGTTGATTCATTTGTCGTGTCGCCTGTCGTTTGTGCTGCTGTTGCGTTTGTTGATCCCAGCGTCGGGGTGTTGTTGTTCAGCACGGGGCGGGGTTGGCCTTCCTGCGGTTCGGTGCCCGGGATAAAGGATTCCCAGATCGCGTTTTTGTCGGACGCCGAGGCCAGATTTTCGGTTATCGGATTGACGCGCACCATGCGGAGACCCGGCGGCACGCGGAAGGGCACGGGCGCTTTGTCCTTGATCGCCTCGGTGATGAAGGAGCGGAAAATCGGCACGGCGACGCTGGCGCCCGTCTCGTGTCCGCCCAGCGGTTTGGGATCGTCGAATCCGACATACACGCCACAGACAAGATCGGGCGTGAAGCCGATAAACCATGCGTCCTTGCTGTCGTTGGTCGTGCCGGTCTTGCCTGCCAAAGGAAAATCGATGTCGTGTAAACTCGCCGCCGTTCCGCGCTGCACGACGCCCTCCAAGATGTTGACCATTTGATAGGTCGTGCGCGGGTCTTCGATTTGCTCGCGCGTGTCGGGAATGTCGGGCGGCGTGATTTGCGTCGTCCAGCCCGCCGTCTGGCAGTCCGTGCAGGCGCGGTTATCCGCCCGCCAGACCGTTTGGCCGTCGCGGTTCTGCACGCGATCGATAAAGCTTGGCGTGATCTTCTTGCCGCCGTTGACGATCATGCCATAGGCTGTGACCATGCGCAAAGGCGTGGTTTCCTTGGCGCCCAGCGAATAGGACAGCATATCCGGCATATCGTCGACGATGCCGAATTTCTTGGCGTAATCGACGATGATCGGCATCCCGATCGCGTTGGCGACGCGCACCGTCATGACGTTTTGCGATTTTTCAAGCGCCTGCCGCACAGGCATAATCCCCAAATCTTCGCCGCCGTAATTTTCCGGATGCCACATCGGTAAGCCCGGCCCCTGATAATAATCGGATGGCGAATCCGAGATCAGGCTGGCGGGCGTGAAGCCTTTATCCAAGGCAGCCATATAGACGAACGGTTTGAATGACGAGCCCGGCTGGCGCATCGCTTGCGTGGCGCGGTCGAACTGGCTGATTCTGGCGCTGAAGCCGCCGTCCATCGCGAAAACGCGCCCTGTGTGGGGATCGAGCGCGACGATCGCGCCTTCCACGACCGGAACTTGGCGCAGCGTGAATGTCCCTTCGGGGTAAGGCTTTCCTTTGGCGTTGGTTTTGACCGGCTCGACCATTACGACATCACCGACATGCAGAACGTCAGAGGGTTGGTGAAGGACGGGGCCGAACTGATCGTCCGCCAGTTCCCGCCGCGCCCAGCTCAGCTCGCTCCATGGAATCTGGCCTTTGGCGTTGTCGGCAAAGGCGAGTTGCGCTTCGTCTTTCTTCAAGCCCGAAACGACAGCCAACTGCCAAAACTCGCCGCCCGCAGGAATAGCGATCGTTTTCAATTTCTTTTGCCAATCGCTCAGATCGGCCAGATGCGCGACGGGGCCGCGCCAGCCGCGTTCGCGCCGGTCGTAGGCGATCAGCCCGTCGCGCAGAGCTTTCGTCGCCGCGTTTTGCAACCGTGGATCGAGGCTGGTTTTGACCGCGAGGCCGCCTTCCATCACTTCGTCCTCGCCGAATTTCTCGAACAGCTGGCGGCGCACTTCTTCCGAGAAATAATCAGCTGTCACGCTTTCGCTTCCGTCGCGCGTTCGCGTCATCAAAGGTTCTTGTTGCGCTTCGTCGGCTTCCTCGCGCGTGATGCGGCCGGTTTCGGCCATGCGGCCTATGACCCAGTTGCGGCGCGCGACGGCTGCCGCATGATCGCGCACGGGATTGTAATTGTTTGGCGCTTTGGGCAGCGCAGCGAGATAGGCGGCTTCGGCAATCGTCAGTTCATCCAGAGATTTGTTGAAATAATTCAACGCGGCGGCGGCGATGCCATAGGAATGGTTGCCGAGGAAAATTTCGTTCAGATAGATTTCCAGAATGCGGTCTTTGCTTAAGGACTTTTCAAGCCGCGTCGCCAGTATGGCCTCGCGAATTTTACGCGACAGCGAAACCTCGTTTGACAACAGCATGTTTTTGGCGACTTGCTGCGTAATCGTCGAAGCGCCCATGGGATGCCGGTCGCGCCCCATGTTTTGCAGATTGACGAACACGGCGCGCAAGATGCCCATGTAATCGACGCCGCCATGTTGGTAAAAATCGGAATCCTCCGCCGAAAGAAAGGCGTCAACCGCGCGCTTGGGGATCGCGTTGATTGGCACGAATAACCGCTGCTCCGACGCGACCACCGCCATCATGCGCCCGTCGTCGGCATAGATGCGGCTGAGCGTGGGCGGTTGATAATCTTTCAGATAAGCGTAATCCGGCAGATCCTTGCTGTAATGGGAAAAAGCGGCGGCAAGCAAGACCGCGCCCAAACCCGCAACCAGCAAGAACAGGGACAACAAAGACGAAAGAAGGCGCATGGGAACCTGTTAACCTAAGAGATTTTAGAACGCCCATGCTTGTGGATTTGCTCTTCTCCCAAGGGGGGCTTTAGCCATAAGGAAATAAATGACCCTGTTTGACGGTTAAAATAACGGTGAAGCGGAAACGGCAGGATTCCCTCCCCCTCTATGGGGGAGGGTTAGGGTGGGGGTAATGGTTCCGCGAGAGGTGTCTTTGCAAGTTAAAAGATGATTCTAGCAGCAATGCCCCTCACACACTCAAACATCACCCCCACCCTATCCCTCCCCCATAGAGGGGGAGGGAATCCTGCCGCTATTGCGGCACCGCTGTTTTTGACTCACAAAAACAGGCTCGCTTAATTCCTTCATGCCGACTTAGCTTGAAGCTACGGGATGAAAACTTAGGCTTATTTTTTGTAATTCGCAAATCGGGATTTGATCAGCGGGAAGGGTTAGCCTTGGCGCACTTGGGAAATGAAGTCGTCGACGACGTGGCGCAGCGTTTCGGATTCTTTTGCCAACTGGCCTGCCGTTTCCAGCAATTGTTCCGACGCGGCGCCGGTTTCGGAGGCTGCCCGCGTTACGCCCACAATGTTGCGTGTAACCTCGCCCGTTCCTTCCGCTGTTTCATGAATGCTGCGCGAGATTTCCTTGGTGGCCGTGCCTTGTTCCTCGACGGCGGCCGCAATGGCGGTTGAGATATCGTTGACGCGCCTGATTGTTGTCGTGATGCTTTTAATAGTTTCCACGGCTTGGCCGGTTTGATTCTGAATGCCGCCGATTTGCGCCGTAATGTCTTGCGCGGCATTGGCGACCTGATTGGCGAGATTCTTGACCTCCGTCGCGACGACGGCGAAGCCTCGACCGGCATCGCCCGCGCGCGCCGCTTCGATCGTGGCGTTCAGCGCCAGAAGGTTGACTTGGCTGGCGATGCCCTCGATCAATTTGACGACGTTGCCGATATCTTCCGCCGATTTGCTGAGCGATTGCATCACTTCGCCGGTGGCTTCGGCCTCCGACAGGCAGGATCCCGCGACTTTGACTGAATCGCTGATCTGGCGATTGATTTCGCCGATCGACGCGTCAAGCTCGGCCGCGGCGGAGGCGACGGACTGAATGTTGGCCGAAGCTTCCTCGGCGGCGGCCGAGACCGCAGCGGATTGTTGGCTGGTTCCATCGGCGATCGCCGACATCGATTTGGCGCTGCCCTGCATTTCGGTCGCGGCCGCCGAAACGGTGCCGACGACGCCTTTGACATTATGTTCGAAATCGTCCGCCATTTTGTTCATCAGGGCGCGGCGATCGGCCGCGGCGCGTTCTTTCTGCTCTTTCTGCTCTTTTTCAAGCTGCTCCATTTTGATCGCATTGGCCTTGAAGGTCTCCAGCGCGCGCGCCAACTCGCCGATTTCGTCGCGATTCTGAACGAATTCCACGACGATGCTTTTATCGCCTTCCGCCAGACGTTCCATAGCGCCGGTTATGTTACCTAAAGGCCTCGTAATGCCACGGCTGATAACGAGTGAGGCTCCGCCAATGAGCAGAAAGAGCGCAAGCGTTACGCCGCAGACAATCGCGGCGTTATGTTCAAAGACGGCATCGACGTCGTCGATATAGATTCCCGTTCCTATGACCCAGCCCCACGGCTTGAAAGGCGTGACATAGCTGATTTTGGGAACGCCCGCCTTTTGCGGATCGCGTTTCCACAGATAGCCGACATAGCCGCCGCCGGCTTTTCCGGTTTCGACAAGGTTGCGAATAAAGGGATCCCCATCCGCGTCCTTATCGCCCACATGATTTTGCCCGCTCCAGCTGGGGTGGGCGAGGAAGGTTCCGCTTTCGTCGAGAACAAAGACGTAATTGTTACCGTCATATCTAATTTCGTTCATTCTCACCAGCGCGCGCTTTTTCGCTTCGTCCTCGGAAAACTCGCCTTTCTGGAAACGTTTGTAAGAAGAATCAATAATGCTGGCTGCCCCTTCAACGACAACTTTTGTCTGTTGCTGGCGATCGAGAAGCAGATTCTCCTTTAGATTAACCAAGCCGACCACGCTAATGGCGACCATGCCCAAGAACATAGCTATAACAATGAGAATCAGGCGTTTTCCGATCTTCAGGTTGTCGAGCATTTAAGCTTCCTCCAGATATGGTTGAGGTTAACGTTAACGTTAAAACCAATGGGGATGAAATTACGTTCATAAAGATTCCCTATCATTTATAATCAGTTATATGGTTAATAAAATAGCTTTTAAGGATGTTTTGTTGCTATATATGGACAATGTTTGAAATTAAATTTCTCAACATGCGTAAGTTTTCACAATATTGATCGTTTAACCACATGCATGCGTCTGCGGAGGGGGGCTGGCGGCAGTTTTCCGGGTCAGGTTTTTCTTGTGGCTTTTTCCTCGTCCTGCGGGCTGACGATGCGGAAGGTGTCGCGGTAAGGATGCGGATGCACATGACGCTCCGCCGGTTCTGTAATCAGAATTTCCCAGCCTTTGTTTTTTGCAAAGGCCAGCGCGTCCTCTTGCGAGGGGAAACGCAAGCATCCTTTAAGCGAAGAAAACGTATCGTTTGCGCTGGCCCAGCCCATGATCGGCTCTGGCAGGCGCGGCGTGGCGGCTTCCGGCTCGATCAGCCATTGCTGCGATGTCGCTAGCCCCGATTGGGCTGCGGATTTGGCGGGTTTGTAGAGACGAACGCGCATTAGCCCTTTAACGTCACGGGGCGGTCGGGCAGGGAAAGTTGCCAGCGGTCGCGCCAGTCGGGGATGACATAATTGATTTCCAGCATGCGGCGAACGCCGATGATCGGGCGCTTTTCAAAGCCGTGGAAGGTCACGTCGCTGCGCACGAAAATCACGGCGTGGTTGATTTCCGCCGAGCCGCGATCGACCCATTTCTTATTGGCGTCATAGATGTCCGTGCCCCAGTTCTTCGCCTCTGGCCCTGTGCAGAGGTAAATCACCATTGAGAACAGCTTGGCTGTGATGTCGGGATGCGGCTCCAGCCACTGGCCGTCGGTGTCCTGCATATATTCGATGCGCAGAAAGCCGCCTTCGAGCCGTTCCGGCGCGATCTGGCAGGTTTCGGAAAACTGGCGCGCGACGAGGGGATTCTGGAAGCCTTCGACCAAGGCTTTCACCATCGGAAAATCTTCCTGCAGCTTGGGCGTCAGGAAGGTGCGCTTCCGGTTGTTCTCCTCCAGATCGCGAACGCCGCCGCAATCGCAAATGTCCGGCGGCTTGATCGGCAGCATCAGAATGCCGACGCAAAGATCTTCGGGCAGCGTGTTTTCAAGAAGCCATCTTGTATAAGGCTGATCGAGACGCTTGGAGCCTTTAAGCGCCTTGCTGAAATGCGCGGCGACTTCGTCCGGCGGCGGCACGATAGGAAACGGCATAATAAACGCGTCCTTTAACGCTTGCTGGGAATGATGCCCCACATATTCTTAGGCAGCAGGCTGAGAATCTTGTCCAAAGTCGGGACGGATTTAACCAGCGCGCTGAGGCCGTGGCGGAAATATTCGCGGCGCACGCTGGCTTCGCAATCGTAATAGCAGAGTTGCAGGCTCATGCGCGGGCCTTTTTGCGGCAGGAAGCCGTGCCATGATTTGTCCGAGACTTTGAACATCAGCATGCAGCCGAATTCCGGCGCGAATTCAAATTCGAAATCGTTGCGGTCAGAGCTTCTGAGGATGCGCAGCCGCCCTTTTTCATAAGGCCATTCGCGCGTAAAGCCGATAAGCACCGTCACGATTTTATGCTTTGAATCGGGGTGGGCATAGCCTTCGTTATAATGTCCCGTGGTATTGCCCATCATCACGATGCAGGGGGGATTTTTGCTGAGATCCATATTGAGCTTTTTCCCGACGATCTCGCGAAAACGGTCGCTGAGCAGCTCTTCGACGACTTTTCCGAAACGCGGCCCGAATTTGAGGCGCGGAAGGCCAAAAAAGCTCTTGATCGGATAGCTGCCGCGCGTCGTGATAACCGGCGCGTCGGACAGGACTTCGTCCATGAATTTGTGGGGAATGGCGTCGGAAATATACCCCCATTGATAGGGCTGCGTTTTGATCTCCAGCCTGTCGATAGCGTCGACATCGAGATATTCAAAAGGCGTTTCGGTATTCGACATGGTTTTCCTTTCGTCATTTCGCGGAGGTAGAAAGAACAGGAAACGGTTCGCGCGCGACTCTGCCGCGCGAGCAGCGCAATAAATCTCGGCGCTAACAATCGTCGTTTCGACGCGGCGCGTCAAGTTTATTCAGGAACAGGCAAGCGAATCGTAGCCGTTATGCCCACTGTCCGCGCAGCGCTTTTTCCTGTTTCGCCTGTTTGTAATGTTCAGGAATTTGTTTAAGCGCACGGCCAAGTTCTTGGGTCGCAAGCCGCAGTTCGTAGTTTTTTTGCAGATTCATCCAGATGTCAGGCCCCGTTCCGAACCACCGTCCAAGGCGCAAAGCCGTGTCGCCGGAAATTCCGCGCTTGCCCGCCATAATTTGCGTGAGCCGGTTGGTTGGAACGCCAAGCTCCTTTGCCAGCTCGTTCGCGCTCATGCCAAGAGCCTGCAGTTCGTCGGTCAGGTGATCCCCCGGATGGATGATAATTTGCGTCATAATCGCCTCCTAATGGTAGTCTACAATTTCTGTGTTCAACGGCCCCGGCGAGCCTTCCGGCCACTCGAAACAAATCCGCCACTGATCGTTGATGCGGATGCTGTATTGTCCCTTGCGATCGCCCTTAAGGCCTCGTCCATAAATAAGTGAGTCATATGGCGAAGGATTTTTGTTACCTCGCTTTGGCGCGAAAAGGTCGAATGTACTGGACGTACATGACTTTTTCGCGACGAAGCGAGGGAACAAAAAGACGAGCCAGATGGCTCACTTATTTATGGACGAGGCCTAAGCCCTTCAAGACGGTTCCCTGGCGTGTTCAGCGCCATAAGGCGATCAGCGGCGTGAAGACGGTCAAGCCGCAACATGGCTTGCCGTTCAAATCCTTGGAACGCCTTGACCCGCTCGCCCTCATAGAACAGCCGCGTTCGTTTGTCGCGAAAGCTCAGAATCATAGCGTCATCCTATCATATTGTACGTTATACGTCTAGCATCTTGAAGGCAAAAAAACTTTTTTGAAGCAACGCCTATCTCACCGTCGGCAAGCCCGCGCTTTTCCATGCCTTGATTCCGCCTTCCATGTGCGCGGCGTGTGGCAATCGGCTGGCGAGGCATTTGGCGACGGCTTTGGCTGAACGCATGCCGTGCGCGCAATGGAAAACGATCTTTTTTTCTCCTGCGTCGGGGAGCTTTGACGGATCGAACGCGGAAAGGGGGCATAAGATCGCGCCTTCAATATGTTCGGCGGCATATTCGCCTTCCTCGCGCACATCGACGAGGACGATCGCGCGCTGTTCAAGCATTTCCGCGATCTGTTGGGGGGTATAGGTGGTCAGCGTTGTCATTTGGGTTTCCTTTTTTCATTGAACCGTCTTGCGCGGCGCGGCAGATGCGATTGAGCGTATCCGGCATGGGCCTTGTGGGTCAATCCTTAAGGGGTGGGGATGGGATGGGGTTACGAAGGACGCGGGGGTGGACCCCCGCGCTACCGTCATCGGCAGTTGTTGGTAGCGCGGGGTTCCACCCCCGCGCTGTGGGGTTGTCCGCGTTCATTGCTTTTTACAAAACTTGGCATAAACTTCAGTTGCGACAGTTTCCGCCCAACCTGACAAGGAGTTTCCATGAGCAAGGAATACAAAGACATTATCGGCGATATCGGCGCGTCTATGGGCGATTTGCGCAAGCTGATTCCCGATGTGATGAACGGTTTCGCCTCTCTGGCCAAGGCTGCTACGCAGACGAAGGCTTTGGACGAAAAAACCAAGGAGCTGGTGGCGCTGGCGCTGGGCGTTGCGGCGCATTGCGACGGGTGTTTGGGGTTTCACGCCAAGGCGCTCGTCCGACTTGGCGCGACGCGGGAAGAAGTCGCGGAGATTCTTGGTATGGCGGTTTATATGGGCGGCGGGCCTTCGTTGATGTATGCGGCGGATGCTTTGCGGGCGTTCGATCAGTTTGCGGCGGAAGCGAAAGCATGAGTGAGAAGACCGAAACGCCGAGGAAGTCATCCCGCGATCGCGCGGCGTTGAAATGGGAAATCAGCGGCGTTCTTCTGTTCAAGATTTCCATGATTTTGCTGGCGAGTCTTACGGTGTTCGGCGCAGCGCATCGTATTCAGGTCGATCCGAGGTTGATGTCGGAGCGGATTTTGTCTAGAAATTGAGGGGATTTGTTTCCCTTAGTGTCCGTCAGGGAATAACAGCGCCGGTAGCGCGGGGTTCCACCCCCGCGCTTTCTCTCCGCAAAAAAAACAAGCTTGGTGTTTGTGGAGAGTACGCGGGGATAGAACCCCGCGCTACCAAACAGCGCGATTGTTTCATGACAAGCTCTTATCTCAAACTCTTGAGAAATCTTTATGCCCATCAACATGGACGTCGTCGCTCTTTCCCGCTTGCAGTTCGCGCTGACCGCTCTTTATCATTTTTTGTTCGTGCCGCTGACGATCGGGCTTGCGCTTTTGCTGGCGATTATGGAATCCGTTTGGGTCATGACGGGGCGGCCGGTATGGCGCGATATGACGAAGTTTTGGGGGACTTTGTTCGGCATCAATTTCGCGATGGGCGTCGCGACCGGCCTGACGCTGGAATTCCAGTTCGGCACCAACTGGGCTTATTACGCGCATTATGTTGGCGATATTTTCGGCGCGCCTTTGGCGATCGAAGGCATGATGGCCTTTTTCCTCGAGGCGACCTTTGTCGGCATGTTTTTTTTCGGCTGGGACAAATTGTCGCGCTTGCAGCATTTGATTTGCACCTGGCTGCTGGCGATCGGCGTCAATTTGTCGGCGTTGTGGATTTTGATCGCCAATGGCTGGATGCAAAATCCGGTCGGCGCGCGCTTTAACATCGACACGATGCGCATGGAGGTGACGAATTTCGCCGACGTGATTTTCAACCCCGTCGCGCAAGTCAAATTCGTGCATACGGTCAGCGCGAGCTATGTCACCGGCGCGATGTTCGTTCTGGCGATCAGTGCGTGGTATCTTTTGAAAGGGCGGCATGTGGAAATCGCCAGACGGTCGATGACGGTCGCTTTGAGTTTCGGGCTGGCCTCGGCTTTGTCGGTTGTCGTGCTGGGCGACGCCAGCGGCTATACCGCCAGCCAGAACCAGAAAATGAAAATAGCAGCGGTCGAGGCCGTTTGGCATACGGAAGCGGCTCCGGCTGGCCTGACGCTTTTCGGCATTCCCGATCCTGCGGCGCATGTCACGCGCTATGAAATCAAATTGCCTTGGCTTTTGGGGCTGATCGCGACGCGTTCTTTTGATCAGCCGGTTCCCGGCATCGCCGATCTTGTCGAGAAAAACAAAGAGCGCATTCGCAGCGGCATGATCGCCTATGACGCTTTGGATCATTTGCGGCAGGATCGGGAAAACAAAGCTTTGCTGGAACAGTTTAATGCGCATCAAGACGATCTTGGCTATGCGCTGTTGCTCAAACGCTATACGCAAGACGTGGCGCATGCCGACGACGGGATGATCGACGCGGCTGCCAACGACACCGTGCCCGATGTGCCTGTCTTGTTTTGGAGCTTCCGCTTTATGGTGGGGTTGGGCTTTTATTTCATTCTTTTGTTCGCCTATGGATTCTATCAGAACAGTTTCAGAAGGTTGGAGACGAAGCGGTGGTTTTTGAGGCTGGCGTTTTTGTCTTTGCCCTTGCCGTGGATCGCCTCGGAACTCGGCTGGGCCGTCGCTGAAATGGGGCGGCAGCCTTGGACGATCGACGGCGTGTTGCCGACTTTCCTTTCCGCGTCCTCGACAGCGGCGGGCAACGTCGTCGTTTCGCTGTGCGGATTTATTCTGTTCTATTCCGCGCTGCTGGTGGTCGAGATGTTTTTGATGGTCAAGTATGTGAGGCTGGGGCCGGGTGAGGATCGTTCTTTGGCTGAAAGGAAACCCTGAAATGCCTAGCTATGAAATCCTGCGCCTGATCTGGTGGGTTCTTCTTGGAGTCCTTTTGACCGGCTTCGCGGTTCTGGACGGCTTTGATTTCGGGGCTATGGCCTTGATGCCTTTTATCGGCAAGAACGACGAGGAGCGGCGCGTCATCATCAATACCGTCGCGCCTGTGTGGGAGGGGAATCAGGTTTGGCTGGTGTTGGGCGGCGGCGCGGTTTTCGCCGCATGGCCTTATATCTATGCCGTGGCTTTTTCCGGCTTTTATCTCGCGATGTTTGTGGTTTTGTGCGCGCTGATTTTGCGGCCTGTCGCCTTTAAGTTTCGCAGCAAGATGCCAAATGCGCGCTGGCGCGGCTTTTGGGATTGGTGTTTGTTCGTCAGCGGGGTCGTTCCTCCGGTTATCTTTGGCGTCGCTGTCGGCAATGCTTTGCAGGGCGTTCCCTTTACGCTCGATGACACAATGCGCATGACTTATGAAGGCTCGTTTTGGGAATTGCTGAATCCGTTCGCGCTGTTGGCGGGTGCTGTCAGTCTGGCGATGATCGTGACGCAGGGCGCTGCGTGGTTGGGGATGAAAACCGATGGCGAGATTCAGGCGCGGGCGCAAAAAGCGGGTGCCGTGTTTTCGATTGTGACTCTGGCGCTGTTCACGCTGGCAGGCGTGTGGGTCGCGCAGGGAATTGACGGTTATCGCATCACAAGCGCGATCGATCCCAACGGCCCTTCCAATCCTATGCTGAAAGAAGTCGTGCGCGGGCAGGGGGCGTGGCTGGGCAATTACGCCAAATTTCCGGCGTCGATGCTGGTTCCCGCGCTGGCTCTTTTGGGCGGCGCATTTGTTTGGAGCGGGCTTGCTTTCAAGCGTTCGATGCTGGCCTTTATCGGCAATTCGCTGACGATCGTCGGCATCATCGGCACGGCGGGCGTTTCCATGTTTCCGTTTATTTTGCCGTCTTCACTTAATCTTAAAGCAGGGTTGACGGTTTGGGACGCCTCGTCGAGCCAGACGACGCTGATGATTATGGCCGTCGTTACTGTGGTGCTGATGCCGATCGTTTTGGCCTATACCGGTTGGGTCTATCGCGTGCTGCGCGGCAAAGTCACCAAAGCCTATATCCGCGAACAAAGCCGAGGCGTTTATTGACAATCGAAAGGAACGGACATGTGGTATTTCAGCTGGATTCTGGGAACAGGGCTGGCTTGCAGCTTCGCCATTCTCAACGCATTGTGGGGGGAAATGGAAGCGGATAAGGCGGCGGGGAAGATTGCGGGGAAGTAGGGTCGTGTGGAAACAGTAATTCAACATCTGTCAACGCAAAGTTAAAATGTCACCTAATCCCGCAACGTGAGAATGTCACTTTTTTGCCCTGAGGTTGGGTGGCTGTGGGTAAGGGCGGGCGACGCGCACCCCCAGATCGTGCGCTAGCGGCGCCCGCCCTTATCCAC
>JARLJD010000197.1 GCA_031291395.1 Alphaproteobacteria bacterium
CCCCCCGCAAGCGCAGGCGGAGAGGGGTTCTGACCGCCGTTCCGTTCATTTCCTCCCCAACGCTTCCTTAACCCGCGCCATAAACCCCTCGCTCTCTGGATGGGTTTCGTTTTGTTCGGCCTCGGCGGCGAATTTGGCCAGCCATTCGCGTTGGCGTTTGGTCAAATTTACCGGCGTTTCAAACAAACGCGTTATCGATAACGCTCCACGAATTCCGCATGAACCGCATGCCGATATCGCGGCGCAAGCCTATGGCATTGTCCCACGCTTCTTTCGTCGTAACAAGATTCTTTGGCCAAACTTGGGCGTCGCGAAGCCGCGTTAAAGAGGCGCGGATCACTGGCGGCGGCAAGCCTTTGAAGATTTTGATCGTCAGCGCCTCGGTTTCTTCCGGATCCGCATAAATCATCTTACAGGCTTTCGCCGTGGCGTCGCATAAGGCGGCGATCATATCTTTTTTGGCGTCCAGCGTCTCGGCGCGTCCGTAAAGGCCGGTGAAGCTCAAAGGCCCGAACATTTCCGCCGCGCTGAACACCACGCGATAACCTTGAGCCTCGGCCGCGGAAACGTAAGGTTCCTGATCGATATAAAGATCGGCTTGGCCGCTTCTCACGAATTCGATCTGCTGGCCGATCGGCGCTTCGATCAACGTCATGTTTTTCAATAAACGGCGATTGCGTTTCTTAAGCGCGGCCATCAGCGCATAGGCGGTCGAAGGGCGCGGGGCGACCGCTATGCGCAATCCGGCAAAATCGCGAACGTCGCCGATTTTCTGAATGACGGGGTTCGCCGTCAGTCCATGCACGGCGGCGCGGTCGACAATCGCGGCGATCACCCGCATGTTGTAATGCGCCTGCTCGGCAAGCGCAGGCATCGTCGGCCCGCTCATCGCCAAATCGCACGCGCCTTGAGCCACGGATTCGACGCTCTTATCCGCATTGCCGACCAGAACATAGCGCAGCCGAATGCCAGCTTCCCGCAGCCACCCCGCTTCCTCCGCCAGATAAACCGGCAGGCAAAGGGTCGTCATTTGCCCCCATTGGGCAATTTTCAAGACCGTTAAGTTTTGCATCATGTGCAGACATCACAACAAAAACATGATTAATGACAAGCAAGAAATTGGCGACTTTCCTATCGAGATGCTGCGTTGAATCGCGCAAGTATTTTAGGCTTTGACTCTAGGCGGCAAATCGTATAAATTGAAATGTATCATTATTGATCCATTCATATATATGAACGCGAAAGGGGTGTTTCATGAAATTAGGGCTATTCGGATCCGGCAATGCTGCCGCGGCAACAGCAATCGCCTTGGCGCGAAACAATCCGTTTGAGGATATTGTTTGGGTTGCCAGAACGCCGGAAAAGGCGACGGTTGCCTTGCGCGATGTTGCCAGCGCCTTTCCGGATTTCATCGCAAAAGTGCGCATTAAGCCTTCGTTTGAGGGCGAGCGTTTGGACGTTATCGCTGTGCTGGCCGGTTCCCAGATCCCCGCAGGCGGCAAGGCGAGAGATGGGTTGAAAGACAACGTCGGACTCGTCGATGCTTATATTTCCGAGCATGTCAAACCAGAGACGGTTGTTGTTTTGCTTGGAAGTCCGGTTGATGAGGTCACGGAAAATGTCGCCGCCCGGCTTGATCTGCCGTCCAACCAAATTATCGGTTTCGGCGGAGATCTTGATGTAAGAAGGCTGTCGGTCGTTCTTGCCGAGAAGAAAATTCAGGCATCGCCCGTTCATATTGTCGGCGAGCACGGCGCGCGCGCCATACCGGTTTACGATGGGGAAGAATTATTTGACGAGGTCGCGTCTGGCGTACGCAATATGTTCAAAACACTGACGCATTTGAGCGGACCCCCGAGGAATCTAGCGACAGGCGCGCTCATGTCCGAACTGTTGGCCTCTCTTACAAGAGCCATACCCACGCTACATCATGTAACATCGCACAACCCTAGCCACAAAGCCTTTTTGACGTGGCCTTCCTTGATCGCCAAAGGCGGCATTAGCACCCTTGTCGATATCAAGTTGGGGCATCAAGCGCAAATGGCCCTAGACGTTCTTGTTCAATCAAAGATGGTTTCACAATAACAAACGAGGAGGAAAAGCATGCGTTCGATCAAAGAAATGCTGGCGTCCGAAGGAGCTGTGTTGAATGGCCACTTCAAGCTGGCGAGCGGGTTGCACGGCGCAAAATTCCTTTCTTGCGCAAAAGTCGTTTCGGAACCGTCACATGCCGAAAAGATCATTAAAGAACTTGCCAAACAGTTTCATTCGGAACGCATCGACTTTGTATTGGGCGTAAACGAAGCCGGGGCCATTCTTGCGCACGGCGTGGCGCGTGAACTTGATACGCGTTTTGTTTTGGCGCGCGCATCAGAATCCGGATTTTCTTTCGCCCGCGGCTTTTCCGTTACATCTGGAAGCAACGTTCTGATCATCGACGATGTAACGACAACGGGCGGAACGGTGCTTAAATTGGTCGACCTGTGCAGGAAAGTCGATGCAAACGTTATCGGCGTGGGGCTTGTTGCCACAAAGGGACTTCGTGAGCTTAACGTCGGATGCCGCGTCGCCATCCTTGCGAAACTTGATGATTTCGACGCGTGGCCGCCGGAGTCGTGTCCTCTATGCAAGAAAGGCATACCGTTAAACGGGTGAACCGCCGCCATGGACAATTCCTCTGCGCTGATGCGTTTTCTGCATGTTCTGCCGCCAGAGTTTGCGCATAAACTTACGCTGACGGCTCTTCGCTGTGGCATCGGGCCCGCGCAAAACGCTGACGCCGATTTAAGCCTGAGTTTGTTCGGCAAAAAGGCGAGAAACCCTCTTGGTCTTTCCGGCGGCGCCGACAAAGCTGCCGAAGCCTTGGAGGGTTGGGCGCGAATGGGGTTCGGTTTGGTCGAAGCCGGAACAGTCACGCTCAAACCGCGAACGGGAAACGCTGCGCCGCGTTGTTGGCGGTTTTCTGAACAAAGCAGCATCGTCAACTGGTTAGGCATGCCGAGCGGAGGCGTTGGTCCGTTTATTGCCAATTTACGCGCGTTTCAGGACAAACCGGAGAGAAATCAGCTTATTCTTGGCGCAAGCCTCGCTTCGCCGGATGGCAAACCGGAAGAACTTACGCGATTGGCCGAAGAATGCAGTCCCTTGGTTGATTACTTGACGTTGAATATTTCCAATCCCAATGTCGTATATCGAAGCGATGCGAACAGTTCGCCGGAGACAATCACTGCCGATCAAATTAAGGCCTGCAAAAGCGGAGCAGGAAGCAAGCCGGTTCTTCTGAAATTGGGGCCGACTAAAGATCCGGCCATTTTGCGTAAGAGGGTCGAGACAGCCTTGGCTGCTGGCGCGGCGGGCTTCGTGGCCACCAACACGCTAAGTTGCGCGGATAGGGGTTTGGTCGAGGGGCTGTCCATTGAATGGCCTCAACAGGATGGTAAGCCGGTTGGCGGCTACAGCGGGCCGCATCTTCTTTCCCTCTCGTGCTGGATGGTGCAAGAAATACGTGTTCTTGTTGGTGAAAATGTTCCAATCATTGGCGTTGGGGGCGTGCAAAGCGGCGGAGACGCTTTGCGTCTTCTGGAGGCAGGCGCAAATGCAATTCAAGTCTACACGGGACTTATTTACAAAGGGCCGGTTCTTATTCGAGAAATTTTGTCCGCTTTAAAAACATATAACAATCTGCAACGCCCCTGTTTAACGGCCAAAGCGCACGGCTTACATAAAACCATGTAATTTATGATCGGGAAGACTTATGAGCCGTATGCGCATCAAACAAGCCATTCAAGCCCGTGGGTTAGAGCGGGCGGCGGTAGTGACGCCTCCCAGCCCTAAACGTCTGATTGCCCAACAGATAGAGAAAGCCATTGCGCAACAGGGCTTGACACGCGCGGAGGTCGCCGCACGGATGAAAACCTCGCGCGCTGCGCTGGCCCGATTGCTGGACGGCGACAATCCCGCCGTGACCCTGCAAACGCTGGAAGCCGCCGCGTCGGCCTTGGGGTTGGAGGTTATTATCACCATTCGCCCCAAGGCGAAGGGGGGGATTTGAGGAGTCTTCCTCTCGTCATGGCGGGTCAAACCCACCATGACGAGAGGCGCTACTTCCGCCCCAACGCTTCCTTAACCCGCGCTATAAACCCCTCGCTTTCGGGGTGGGTTTCGTTTTGTTCGGCTTCAAGGGCGAATTCGGCCAGCAATTCGCGTTGGCGTTTGGTCAATTTCACAGGGGTTTCAACGGCAAGTTCAACGTACAGATCGCCGCGTGAGCTGCTGTGCAAAACCGACATGCCTTGGTGCTTAAGCCGCGCGCGCTGGCCCGATTGCGTGCCGGGCTCGACCGTGACTTCCGCCGTTCCGCCGTCGATCGTCGGAACTGTAAATGTGCCGCCCAAAGCCGCCATCGTCATCGCAATCGGCGCGCGGCAATAAAGGTTGGCGCCGTCGCGTTGGAAAGACGAATGCTGTTCGATGCTGAGGATGACATAAAGGTCTCCGGCATGTCCGCCGCGCAGACCTGCCGCGCCTTCGCCTGCCAAACGAATACGCATGCCGTCTTCGACTCCCGAGGGAATTTCAACCGCCAGTGTGCGCTGCTGGCGCACAGCGCCCTTTCCGCCGCATTTTTTGCACGGGCTTTGGATCACGCGACCCGCGCCGCGGCAGGTCGGGCATTCCCGCTCGATCGTAAAAAATCCCTGTTGCGCGCGCACACGGCCGTGGCCTTTGCACATCGGGCAATCGGTGGGTGAGGTGCCCGGAGCCGCGCCCGATCCCTTGCAGTCGTCGCAGGCGACGGTGTTCGGGATCGTGATGTTTTTCGTGACGCCCGCGAAGGCTTCTTCTAGCGTGATGTCGAGGTCATAGCGCAAATCCGCGCCGCGCTGGGGACGTTGCTGTTGCTGCTGTTGCTGTCTGCGCCCGCCGCCCAGAATTTCGCCGAACATCTCGTCGAAAATATCCGAAAAGCCCGCGCCGAAATCAAAGCCGCCAAAACCGCCCCCGCCGCCCTGCTCGAACGCCGCGTGGCCGAAACGGTCATAGGCGGCGCGGCGCTGGTCGTCGCGCAAAACGTCATAGGCTTCGTTAATTTCCTTGAATTTATGTTCGGCTTCCGGATTGCTGTGATTGCGGTCGGGATGATACTGCATCGCCTGCTTGCGATAGGCCTTTTTAAGCTCGTCCGCCGAAGCCCCGCGCTGAACGCCCAACAATTCGTAATAATCTTTCTTAGCCATTCGCCTGACCCCCGATTGTGGGGGTTATATAAGGGGTGGGAGGGGTTATGACAATGGGGGAAAACCGGCTTTGATAAAGCTGAGTCGGCGTGAGGAAATAAGCGAGCCTGTATTTGTAAGCCAGAAGCATTGGTGCCGCGAAAGCGGCAGAATCCCCTCCCCTCTATGGGGGAGGGTTAAGGGGGGGGTGATCGTGCCGCAACGACTTTTTTGCATACTCAAAAGTAGCTTCTGCGTAACCACCACCCCCACCCTAACCCTCCCCCATAGAGACCATATGTTCGCGATCATCCCCTCTGCAGGGGAAGGGGCTGATAGAAGAAGGAAGCCTCATCCAAGCAGGAAGGGGAACCCTCTTTATCAGGAGAAGATCATGAGCGTAACGTATGTCG
>JARLJD010000198.1 GCA_031291395.1 Alphaproteobacteria bacterium
GGGTAAGGACCCGCAGCAACTGTACGCAGAGGTGTCGCCACGCCTGTCGCCAGAAGGGGTGCGATATGGCTCTTTGTGCGAACATCTACCGGCGCGGCGGCGTCTATTGGTGGCGCCGCAGGCTGCGTTTTGGCTCTGGCTTGCGTTCATGTTATGTGCAAATCAGCCTGGGCGTTCGCGATCCTGACTTTGCCCGCAGACTGGGACGCCTGGTGGGCGTCGAGGCGGATCGGATCGCATCATTAGTGAGAACGAAAATGCTGGGGCCGGCGCAGCAGAGGGACCTGCTGAAGCGTTTCATCAAAGAGCAGGTCGCCGCGCTCGACCAAGTGGCAATCAAGAACACCACCAAACCCGTCGACGAGGATGGGCCGCTCTATGACGTGGTATTCAGCCATTCGCGGATGGAGCGCTTGCTCTCGGCAGTATTCGACATTTTGGCCGCGGGCGGCGTCGGCGCCCAGCTTCAGGATCATGATCGCGTGCGTCTAGGAGCGGAAGGGCTTGGCGCTGAAGACATTCAAGAAGTCGCCGATCTGGTTGCTGAATTCGCGCCCGCCTACGCCACTTTTGGCGAAGGCGTCGCGACCGAGGGCAGAACGACTGTTGGCCCGGATTATCAATTCTTCTCGGGCGTTCTTCGTGAGATGGGAATTGCAATCACGTTACAGACGGTCGAACACGCCCGCCGTCTTTGGTTCCGCGCCCAGGCGGTCGCGCTCGCCGACGTCAACCGCAGATACGGCTTGCGACCCGCCCATGTTGAAAAGCTCTACCAGGCAGTCGTCGACGAGGTTGATGAACTGGTCGCCACGCCAACCGCAACGGGAAAACTAGTGCGGCACGCGGGCGTCATGACGACGCCCCTAAGGAGACCCGCTAGCGATGCGCCGTTCGCGCCGATCGAGTTGGATCCGCCGGTCATGGTCGGGGGGCAAAACCTCTCGCGTGTGCAATCGAAAGGGGCGATCGATCAAGATTCGATCCATGCGACAGGTCCGGGAGAGCCAAGCGAAGTCATCGTGGGTGACGACGACGAGGATATTGCAATATCCAGCGACGTGCATTTCATGGAGGCTTGGGGCGAGAACTACTTGGCGTGGCGGACAAAATACAAACAGCCCGTCGACCCCAAGACGGCGCGGCAGGTTCGACAAATCTGCCGCCTATTCGCCAAATTATTGTCGGAACGCGGAGTCGTTGACGTCGCCGAAATGCGCCAAAGCCATGTGTCGGCGCTGTTCAATCTTTTCGGCGAACTCGCCAAATCCTACGGCAAGAGCGCGCGCGACGAAAATCGATCGATTGTGGAGCTGAAAGCGATCGGGGCAAAAAAAGAGGCAAACGATCGCGGACTGGAGCCTGCGACAATCAACAGGCACCTCTCCCATCTCGGCCAAGTGATCAAGCGTATGCGCTCGGGCGGCGCGCGTGTGGACGACAAGATCGATGTTTCAGTGTTCCACCTGCCAGAAATCACTCGTGATCGGGACAAACGTCAATCATTGACCGTCGACGACAGCAAGGCGCTTTTCGCCTTGCCGCCGTTCGCAGGCTGCAAGGGATGGTCCAAGGATGATTCTTTCGAGGCTGGGGAACAAATCTATCACCGCGGGCTCTATTTCGCGCCGATTGGCCTCCATTACACGGGAGCGCGGCGCGAGGAGGTTTGCGGAATGGAGGTAGACGACGTTGTGCTAGGCGCGGCCATTCCTTATTTCTTCATCCGAAAAAATCGAATTCGCAGGATCAAGAACGGTCAATCGACCCGGGCCATTCCAATTCCGCCGGAAATGATCAGATTAAATTTCTTCGACTATGTCGCGGAAATCAAACGTTTGGGTTACATTGAGCTGTTTCCCGATCTCAAATCGCCGACATCCAGTTCGCCTCTTGGCGACCGGCTTTATCGGGAGATCATTGACGGAATCGAAAAAGCCGTTCCCCAAGACGGCAAGCGCACCAAGGTAATTCATTCCATCCGCACCGCCTTCGGCGCCAACCTCAAACGCCAAAAAGTTGATGTTGAAACGCGCGCAGATTTGATGGGCCACGGCGGCGATTCTGTCACGGACGAGGTTTACGCGGATCCGACTGAGCTAGAGATCAAGCTCGA
>JARLJD010000005.1 GCA_031291395.1 Alphaproteobacteria bacterium
GTGGGGGAGGTGTAGTTGAGTTTTTTTGTTTTTTGTTTGTTTAGGGGAGGGGCGGGGGGGGCCCCGCCACCCCCCCCCCCCGCCCCGGCCGCGGGCGGGGGGGGGGGGGGCGGGGGCCCCCCCCCCCCCCCCCCCCCCCCCCCCTCGGGGATTATATCCCAACCGCCCCCCTCACCCCGACCCTCTCCCCCCAAGAGGGGGGAGAGGGAGGTGCGGGAGGAACAGCATGAGGTTATCTTTTTCTCGCCCGCGTATTATTTTGATGATCGGCGATGATGGGATTGTTGTCGTTCCATGGGAAACATCACACGCCCAACCGTTTTTCGTTTCCGCAGAAGACCACGGCGCGGCGCAGGATGTTTTGGACTTCGTCGCGCGGAATCCGCAAGCCCGCGTCACGTTGTTCGCCGACAATCTGGCGCAGGATTACCGCAGCGACGAACTGCCGCGCCTAAGCATTTTCGACCGCGCCAAACTCATCCGCCGCCGCCTTAAACAGGTTTTTCCTTCGGCTCTCTTGACGGCGCATTTGAATTTCAAACATTCGCGCGACCGCGTTTTGATGATCGGCTTGCACGAAAGCAATCCGGTTTTCCTGTGGGCGGACAAGCTCCGCAATCGCTTGCCGGATATCGCGTTGCTGCCCGTCGAAGGCGCGCGGCTGGCGGCGCGGTTGATGCCGGAAGCGGCAAACGGCTGGGCGATGCTGGTTTGCCGCCAGAAATCCGGCGGCTTTCGGCAGATCGTCACCTATAAAAAAGATTTGGTCTTCACGCGCCTGACGCCTTTGTCCCCTGCCGACGCGTCCGACGACGACGCCGAGATGATCGCGCGCGACATCCAAGCCAGCCTTGATTACCTGACGCGTCAGGGTTTGCGCGATCCGCTGGACTTATCGGTTTTGCTTTTGATGCCGGACAATCTTCATTCCGCGGTCGCTTTTGAAAACCTGTCGCTGAAATCCGTTCGTTCTCTGTCCCCTGCGGCGGCGGCGAAGCATCTTTCTTTGCCTTTCACGCCGGAAGATGACGCCTGCGACGCGGATATCGTTTTTGCCGCGCATTTGCTGCTAGCCATGCGGCCTTGCTTGACATTAATGCTGCCTGAGGCGCGTCAAATTTTGCGGGAAAATACCGTTCGCAAGTTCGGCCTACGCGCGGCTTGCGCCGCGTTGCTGTTGGTTGTTCTAAGCGGAATGTGGCAAGCGGGCAGCTTGATCTCGACGCTTTATCGCGCGGAAACGGAAGCCGCGACGCTGGCAAAGACGCGCAACGCTTTGGCTGAAATGCAGGCCTCCGCCGCGCCGACGACGGAACCTTTGGGGCGTATGCGGCAAGCTTTAGAGAGAAAGCGTATTTACGCACAGGAAACGCCGACGCCGTGGGCGGGGTTGAACGAATTGACGGGCGGCGCCTTGCAGGATTCCCAAATCGTCAAGCTCGACTGGAAAAAAGACGGCGACGCTGCGCCGGAGGTTTTGACTGTGACTTTGCGCATGACGGGATCGGGAAACGCCGACGACCGCGCCGAAACCGTTGCCGCTTTTACCCACGCCGCGCAAAACATCGCCCGCGCGATGCCCGATTATAAGGTGACCGATACCAAGCCCCCCTACCCCGCCTTGCCGCAGGAAGCCGTTCAGACGGCAGAGAAAACTGTCGCAACAGAACCTGTTGGCGAGATTTCTTTGCAAAGGAAAACGCCATGATCGATTGGCGCAAACATCGCGTTTGGATTGGGCTTTTATCGCTCGCGCTCGTAATCGAAGCGGGAAAAGCGCCTGTGTTGGGAATGGCGCAGCAAAAGGCCGCGCAAAAACTGGCGGCGCTGCGGGCGGAAAACGACAAAACCGCCGCGGCTCTGCGCCAATTTCAGGATGACCTTGCGACCGCCGAGAAGATGAAAACCGAAATCGACGCAAGCGAGACGGAAAAATTTCTTGCGCCGGTCGACCGATTGCGCGTGGCGGAAATTCTGGAACATCGCGCGGCGGAGGCGCGGTTGTCGCATTTCATCTATTCTTTCGCGCCGGAGCAGAAAACGCTGATCGTGACCGTCGACGCGGGCAAGCAGGAATTGGCGACCAGTAAAGTGACTCTGGCCGCGGATGCGCCGACGGATACCGACGTTTGGGTTTTCCTCGACGCCGTCCGCCGCACGCTGCCCGGACGTTTTGCCTTGCGGGAGTTTTCGCTGCAACGCATGGGGGATGCAAACGCGCCGGTCGCGGCCGCCAATGTGCATGTGACGGCAAAGGGGGATTGGCTGTCCAATGGGGCGAGCCGGAATTTGGCGGAGGAAACGAAGTGACGGGATTTATAACAAAACGCGCCGTCATTCCCGCGAAAGCGGGAATCCATCGCCGCGCGTCTGCGCGGCATAAGAGTCAAACGGCGATTCAAATTCAAACGCCGTTTGACTCTTATGCTCGCTATCGCTCGCGATGGATCCCCGCTTTCGCGGGGATGACGGCTGTTTTTGCGATGCTTGTTTTTTCCTCCCTCCCCGCCCGCGCCGACGCCCCTGCCCTTCCCCAAACCTCCCTTTTTTTCACGCCGCAAGAATCACGCGCCGCGGAAATTCTGGCGCAGAAAGCGCAGCCAGCGGGGCAAGGCGATATTCGGTTGGGCGCGGTTATGTATTACGGCCCGCACGATTGGACTTTGTGGCTGCAAGGGGAAAAATGGACGCCCGAAACGTCGCGCCCCGATTTGCGCGTGGAGGAAGTTTCGGCAAACGAGGTGCGTTTGTCGTGGCGGGCGGAGGACGGATCGGGCGAACGTGACTTTACCTTAAAGCCGAACCAGTCCTATCAAATCGCGACGGGAAAAATTATTGCCGGTCCTTAGCCGCCAGATAATCCAAACGCTTGCGGATTCCGTCGATGCCGAGGTCGGGGGGTAAGGTGTCGTCTTTTTCGTCGTAGGCTTGCGCGACCTGCCGGTAAAGCGCGACCGCGCCGCGGCTTTCTCCCGCTTTATCATACAAGATCGCGAGGTCTAGGCGATAAAGCATATCGGATGGATCACCTTCGACGGCGTGAAGCTGGGAATTGAGGGCTTGCTTGATGTTGCCCTGCCGCATGAATTTCTGGGCGGCATTGGCTTGTTGTTCGGCTTGATCCTCGTCGTCCGGCTCTGGCGCACTTTGTTCAACTTTTACTTCCAAAACGGGCTGAGATTTGGATGATTGCGGTTTAAGAGCGTCGGCGGGAATCTTGGCGGCGATTTGCGCCAATCCATTGTCCGGTGGAGCAAGATCGGAGGCGTTCAGGACGATGTCGTAAGGCTTGTCTTGTTCGGGGGGCGAAACGGCGGCTGGCTTTGCTTGCGCGAGAAGGGTTTGACCGCGTGACGGAAGCGCGGAAAACATTTTCAGACCAAGGATAACGGCGCATATGGCCAGCGCCGCCGCGCCCGCTATTTTTTGCCGCGACCAAAAGGCGCGCGGCAGCATGACGCAGGAGACTGTTTGCAAAGAATGCAAAGGCTGGTCGTTGGCGGGAAGGCGGCGTTTTCCGGCTGCAGGCATGTTTGTCCTTATATTCGTAGGGAAAAAACGGGATGCTTGTAACCCTCAAGCCGTAGAGAGATTCCCTCTCCCCCTCTTGGGGGGAGAGGGAGTCAGCCCTGCGGTTTGGTTCTTTAGAACAACCCCTGTATTTTCCCCTCCGCCGTTACAGAAATGCCTTCCGCCGCGGGAACGCGCGGGAGGCCAGGCATTGTTAGGATGTCGCCGCAGAGGACGACGACGAATTCCGCTCCGGCCGACAGGCGCGCGTCGCGCACGGGGATGATGTGGCCGGTGGGCGCGCCTTTGGCGGCGGGGTCTGTCGTGAAGCTGTATTGGGTTTTGGCGATACAGACGGGCAGAGAACCGAAGCCGTCTTTTTCAAATTCGGCCAAGCGTTTTTGCGCGGACGCGTCGATGGCGATGTCGGCGGCTCCGTAAATTTCTTTTGCGACCGTGCGGATTTTTTCGGCCAGAGGCATGTCGTCGGGATAGAGCGGGTTGAAGTTCGACGGCGTGGAATCGATTGTGCTGACCACCGCGCGCGCCAGATCGGCCGCGCCCGCGCCGCCTGATCCCCAATGATCGGCAAGGATACAAGCGACGCCGCGCTGTTCGACCAGACGGCGCAGCAAATCCATTTCGGCTTGCGTGTCGGTGCTGAAGCGGTTGATGGAAACGACCACAGGCACGCCGAATTTTTTGATGTTGGCGATATGGCGGTCGAGATTGGCGAAGCCTTTTTCAAGCGCCGCGAGATTTTCGGTTTTCAAATCCTCTTTCGCGACTCCGCCGTGCATTTTCAACGCGCGGATCGTAGCGACGAGCACGGTGCAGTCGGGCTTCAATCCGGCTTTGCGGCATTTGATGTCGAAGAATTTTTCGGCGCCCAAATCCGCGCCGAAGCCCGCTTCCAAAACCACGTAATCGGACAGTTTTAACGCCGCTTTGGTCGCGATGACGGAATTGCAGCCGTGCGCGATATTGGCGAACGGGCCGCCGTGGACGATTGCTGGGTTGTTTTCCAGAGTTTGCACCAAATTCGGCTGCGCTGCTTCTTTCAGCAAGGCCGCCATTGCGCCTGTGGCTTTTAGTTCGCTGGCGCGAACCCAGCGGCGGTCTTTCGTTTGCCCGACGATGATGTTGCCGAGCCGACGCTGCAAATCGGCGAAATCGCTGGCGAGGCAGAAGATCGCCATAATTTCCGAGGCGACCGTAATATCGAATCCGTCTTCGCGCGGATAGCCGTTGCCAGTTCCTCCCAGCGATTGCACGATGCGGCGCAAAGCGCGGTCGTTCATATCGACGGCGCGCCGCCATGTGACGCGCCGCACATCGATGCCGAGCGCGTTGCCCCAGTAGATATGATTATCGACCATTGCCGCGAGGAGATTGTTGGCCGCGCCGATCGCGTGGAAATCTCCGGTAAAATGCAGGTTGATGTCTTCCATCGGCGCGACCTGCGCGTAACCACCACCCGTCGCGCCGCCTTTTTGACCGAAACAGGGGCCGAGGCTGGGTTCACGAATGCAGATCAGGGATTTCTTGCCGATATGGTTCAAGGCGTCGTTCAGGCCGACCGTCGTCGTGGTTTTGCCCTCGCCCGCCGGAGTCGGGCTGATGGCAGTGACCAAAATCAATTTGCCGTCGGGGCGGTCTTTCAGCGAGGCGATGTAATCCAGAGATATTTTGGCTTTGTAATGCCCATAAGGCAGTACATGTTCGGAAGGGATGCCGAGCCGGTTTTGTGCGATGTCGACGATCGGTTTGAGTTCGGCGGCTTGGGAAATTTCGATGTCAGTTTGGGGGGACAAATGCTGATTGTTTTTGCCGGTTGTCGATTCGGTCATGAGGGAGGCTCCTGCTGAAATAAGATTAAGTGGTAATCTGTTCGCGCGGGGGCAGTCAAGAGAGCATCTTCTTGATTTTTTGCTTCTTTTTTTTAATACGTCGCTTTAATTCATTACCGTATCTCCTTAACAACGTTATTATAGACGAATCCCCGGGGCAGGCGTCACCCTGCGCTAGCTTCCGTCCTGACCGCTTCGCGCTGTTCCCGCAATCCATGGCTTGGCGAGAGGCGTTTGGCGATCATGCATCTTTTTTAAGGATGCGGGAGGGATCATATACTAGATATGGGATAAATGCAAGAGGTTTTTTGAATATTTTTTTTCGCCTCATGTGCAGTTCTTTATGACGCAGTAGGGCTAAGGCGTTGTCCATAAATAACCGCTTCAAACAAATCGAGCGTCATCCCCGCATGCGCGGGGATGACGACATTGGGTTGATTCACTTATTTGTAGACGAGCCCTAACCCACGATATTTTCGACGACCTTGCTCATGGACGTTGCGGCGGTGGGGGTGTCGGATATCAGGCGGCCTTGTTTCATAACCACGATGCGATCTGCCACGGCGAATACGTCGTTCAGGCGGTGGCTGACGAGAATGACGATGCGGCCTTGTTCCTTTTGCTGGCGAATGAGGTCGAGAACTTGCCCTACCTCGCGGGCGGCCAAGGCCGCTGTGGGTTCGTCGAATAGCAGAACCTTTGGCTCGAACAGCGCGGCGCGGGCAATGGCGACGGCTTGTTGCTGGCCGCCGGACAACATGCCGACAGGGGTGTTCAGATCGGCAATGGAAATGCCAAGGCGGTTCAATTCGTTCTTGGCGCGTTCGGCCATAGCTGTGCGGTTCAGAAAACCGAAACATGTGCGCGTCTGTTCGCGTCCCAGAAAGAGATTGGCGACGACATTTTGCTGTTTGGCGAGCGCCAGATCCTGATAGACCATTTCAACGCCGCAAGCTCTATGGTCGGCGGCGGAAAGGTTTGTCAAAAGCTTGTCATCAAGATAAATCGCTCCGGCATTCGGCTTGTGGATTCCTGCCATCACTTTCAGCAACGTCGATTTTCCCGCGCCGTTGTCGCCGACAATGGCTGTGACCTGCCCTGCTTTGAAGGCGAGGGTCATCGGCTGCAAAACCTGAATCGCGCCGAAGGATTTGGTTATGTTTTCAAGCCGCAGGCCGCTCATCTTTGGCTCCTGACCCGCGACAGGAAGGCGGCGGCGATGAGGACAAGTCCGACGAACAGGGTTTGATAATAGGTGCTGACGGCCAGGAGATTGAGTCCGTTTTGCAAGACGCCGAGGCACAGAACGCCCAAAACGGTGCCGATAATGGTCGCTCTGCCGCCGAACAGATTTGCGCCGCCGAGGATCACGGCGGTTATGGCGATCAATTCGTAGCCTTGTCCTGCGGTCGGGTCGCCTGAATTGGTGCGAAGCATGAAGATGATGCCGGCGACGCCGGAATAAATGCCTGCCAGCGTAAAGGTTTTCAATCGCACTCTTCCGGCGGGAACGCCCATAGCTTGGGCAGCGAAAGCATTGTCGCCAAGGATCAAGGTATGAAGGCCGAATTGCGTTTGAGTCAGCAAGATCCACGCCAGAACGATGCCGACAATCAGCAGGAGAACAGGAACCTGAAGGCCGAGCATTTGTCCTTGCCCTGCGGATATGACATTATCGGGCAACCCGTAAATCGGCATGCCTTTGGAAACGATATAGGCGGCGGCGCGCGCAACGCTCATCATCCCCAGACTGACGATAAAACTCGGGGCTTCTGTGATATTGACAAGAAATCCTGTCAGAAATCCGCACAAACCGCCGAGGCCGATGGAAAAAGGAAGCGCGAGCCAAGGCGACCACCCGCCTTTCTGCAAACAGAATGCGCAGAGCGTGCCGCAAAACGCCATAACGCCAGCCGAGGACAAATCAATCCCGCCGGAAGCAATGACAAATGTCGCTCCGATCGCCATCAAACCAATGACCGCTCCGGCCGTCAAAACATTGTTGACATTGCCGAGGCTCAAAAAATAAGGCGAAGCCAAAGAAAAGAATGCGCCCAATGCCGCCAGAAACAACAGGCATTGGGCGATATAAAGCCGGTTCTGGTTTTGGGTGAATAACCTAGCGAACATAGGTCAACAAAGGGTCTTTGTTTGCGGCCAATACTTCTTTTGTCAGAACAAGCAAGGGGGCGGATTCGGTGCGTTCAATCTTTTTGCCCTGCACGGCGTCGAAAGCCAATTCCGCCGTTCTCTTTCCGATAAAATAGGGCAGCTGCGTAATCGACGCGGTCATAAGGCCGTCTTTCACGGCTTTGCGCGCGTCGGGAATGCCGTCCACGCCGATAATCATCACTTGGCCTTGTTTGCCTGCGGCTCTTACCGCCTCTACGGCGCCTAAGGCCATAACGTCATTGGCGGCAAAAATAACATTTAGGTCGGGGGTGCGCATCAGCGTGTCGGCGGTGATGTTCATAGCTCTTAAACGATCCCATTCCGCCGATAGGGAATTGACGATTTCGGCTTTTGGCAGCAGGGATGCCAGCTTGCGTTTGAATCCGATCGGACGGTCTTGCCCGGGAGGGCTTCCGACAGCGCCTTCGATGATGAGAATTTTTGGCGCCGCGTTTTTATCCTTGAAATGGGCGGCGACAAACGCGGCGGCTTTCTCGCCTATGAGCGTGTTATCCGCTCCTATCGAATATTGCAGATCGACGCCGGATTTTTTCGCGAGATCGACCGAAATGGTTGCGTCCATGTCGGCGACAAGAATGCCTTGCGCCTGAGCCTGCTTGTAGCATTCGAGGCCGATAGAGGTCGTTTCCGCGCCCATGACGATAATGCGCGGCTTTTGAGTAATGGCGGACTGACAGAGATTGAGGTCTTCCTCCTTGGCAAGATCGCTGATCGGATACATAAGGATCGGCGTAACTCCGGCCTTCTTGCTGGCGTCTTCAATTCCCTCTTTAAGCGCTTGCCAATAGGGATTTCCTATCGCCTTCATGATGAAAATGTATTTGTCATCCGCAAGCGCGGGGTGAACGATAAAGGCCAGAAGCAAGGCAATCCAAACTGCGCGTTTCATGGGATTCTCCCAGACAGCTAACGGACATAGTGTAAGACGGGGTCTGTATTAGCTTCAATCATCGCTTTGGTCAAAACGGGCGTGGCTGTAACTTCAACAATGCCTGTTTTTCCGTTCTTCACGACTTCGACGCCCAATTCAACAGCGCGTTTGCCGATGAGATAGGGCAACTGAGCTACTGATGCCGATAATCTGCCTTCCATAATAGCTTTGCGGGCATCAGATGTACCGTCAACGCCAATGATTGCGATCTGATCCTGCTTTCCGGCAGAACGCACCGCCTCGGCTGCGCCGAGAGCCATTTTATCATTTGCGGCATATATGATGTCCACATCAGGTTGCCGCAACAGCAAATCTGACGTTGCGCTTACGGCCTTTAGCATATCCCATTCTGCGGAGAGAGACGTAACGTTCGCCGTTGGAATTAATTCCTTTAATTTTGCGCGGAATCCATCGACGCGTTTTTGACCGGGAATGCTCCCTGCTGCGCCTTCTAGAACAAAAATTTTGAGTGGCCGTTTGGTGGCGGTTTTGCTCACATATTCTGCCGCTTCCTGACCGATTAGGAAGTTATCGGAACCAACGGTATAGGCCAACGAAACTCCCGCAGCTTTGGCAGCGTCCACGGAAATGTTCGAGTCCATGTCGGCAACGATAATTCCTGCCGCTGCGGCTTTTTTTATGCACTGGATCCCGACAGAAGGCGTTACCGCGCTGATCGCGAGAAGTTTGGGCTTGCGTTCAATCGCAGTCATACAAACGTTAAGCTGTTCCTCAGCTGCGCGATCATTTTCTAGTTGGTAAACCACGGCTTGGATATGATTGAGCTTGGACGTTTCCTGAATGCCTTCGGCCATAGAAGTCCAGTAGGGATTGCCGCGCGCCTTCAGGATGAAAACGTAGCCGTCATTTGCCAGCGCAGATGTAAACGGAAGTAAGAAGAACAGAACGGCGGACAGAATAACGCGTTTCATGGGAGCTCCTGTGCATAGGGCGATGCCGATTATCCGCAGATTAGCGGGGGTATTGGGAAAAATCTACCCTATACCTTGTTTCCATGAGAACCCGAAAAAGCAAGAAAGCAAACAAATGGGATTCCGGATAAATTTTGCGCTTCAACGGTCAGTTTTTACCCACAAAGTTGGTTTAGGGCGCAAAATTTTCCGGAATGACGATCTCTCTTTTTTCGGATTTTCAAGGAGACGGGGTATACCAAAAGCGCTCTTCGTTCTTTTGTGAGTCAGGAACAACGGCGCCGCATCGTTTGCCTCACTTATTCTTTCTTCCCTCCCGCGCCGCTTTCAGCTTAAGAAAATCCTCGCCTGCGTGATGCGAAGAGCGCGTTAGGGGCGAACTGGACACCATAAGGAAGCCTTTGGCTTTTGCCATTGAGGCGTAAGATTCAAATTCCTCTGGCGCGATATAGCGGTCAACGGCGGCGTGCTTGAGAGTCGGTTGCAAATATTGGCCGATGGTCAGAAAATCGACATTTGCCGCGCGCAGATCGTCCATGACCTGCGCGATTTCCTCTTTGGTTTCGCCCAAACCCGCCATAAGGCCGGATTTGGTGAATAGGGAAGCGTCGATTTCCTTGACTCGTTTCAGCACGTTTAACGAAGTGAAATAACGCGCCCCGGGACGGATTGCGGGATAGAGCCGTGGCGCGGTTTCGAGATTGTGGTTGAACACGTCGGGTTTGGCCGCGGCGACGATTTCCACCGCGCCGTCTTTTTTCATAAAGTCGGGCGTCAGCACTTCAATCGAGCAACGGGGCGATGTTTCGCGGATGCGCGAAATCGTACGCGCGAAATGCGCCGCGCCGCCGTCTTTCAGATCGTCGCGGTCGACCGAGGTAATGACGACATGATGCAAGCCCATGTGCCGGACTGCTTCGGCCAGATGTTCAGGCTCGTCGGGATCGAGCGCATCGGGCCTTCCGGTCGCGACGTTGCAAAAGGCGCAGGCTCGCGTGCAGACGGCCCCCATAATCATAAACGTCGCCTGCTTTTGCTTCCAGCATTCGCCGATATTGGGGCATGCCGCTTCCTCGCACACCGTATGTAGTTTTAGCCCGCGCATAAGATCGTGGGTTTCGTGATATTCGGGGCTTGTCGGCGCCTTGACGCGAATCCAGTCCGGGCGCGGCGGAGAGGGATTGTCGGGTTTATGGACTTTTTCCGGATGGCGGGGCTTAAGATCGATAAGTGTCATAAAACGCCCCTGATGAAAACGGGTCGAATGTAGGGCGATAGCGTCCCTATGCGGTTCAAATTCCATACGGGTCAGGACGTTATTACAAATATCCTGAAACTTAAAGTGCGAATTTTTTACGTTTCATTGGTGAGAACTTCCGCCGTCGCGTCAGACGGCGGCTATGGGTTTCCGGATTGCGTTCAATGCCGTCAAGGCCTTGCCGGTTCCGCCCATCATCTTGAACAGATCCGGCATTTGCATCGGGTGCAGCGCCAAATGCCCCAGCGCGCGCAAGACGCTGACGCTGCCGTCTTGGGCAATCGCGGCCATAAGGAAAGGCGGCACATTCATCGTCGCGTCGTCGCAGACAGCGCGGACGACCATGAGGGGAATTTTGGCTTCGGCTGCGGCTTCGGCGGCGCACTGGCTTTCCATGTCGACGATCGCGCAGCCTGTCGTTTGAAACAGGGCTTCCTTGGCGACGGTGCTGGCGACCAGCGTTTCGGAACCGTAAACGCCGCCGCGTTTGGCTTGCGGAATTTTATCGGCCAGCGCATGCCCCCAAGCCTCGTCGCACAGCCAGCTGCCGCTGTCCGATTCCACGCGCGTGCCGATGAACACATCGCCCAGATTCACGGACGAGTCCAAAGACCCCGCGATTCCGAAGCTCATCAAGCGCGTCGCGCCCATCGCGACAAGTTCCTGCGCCATCTCGCGCGCTTTGAAAGGCCGCGCGGCGGCGCAAGCGACCATCGCGCCTTTAATCTTGCTGGCGATTTTCTTTTCCGAATTAAGGCCGCAGAGAATTCCGAGCATGACTTACGCCTTTAACGAAGGATAAAACTGTTTTTCTTCCGCGCAAATTTTCGCCGCAAATTCCTGATTCTTCAGCGTATCGACGTGAACGACATCCATTTTAAAAACAATGGGAAGCGCGTCGATCTCGAAACAAAGCCGCGCAAAATCCTGCGCGGAAAGGGATGGCGCATGCACGGCGATATCGATGTCTGAATAGTTTTTGTAAGTCCCTTTGGCGCGGGAGCCAAAAATCGCGGCGGACAAGACGGCGGGAAAGCGGCGCAGCACGTCCGACAAATCGTCGATGATAAAGGGAGCGAGGCCAAATTCCATCAAAGAGCCTCCTTCGTTATTTCCGTGAATCGCAGATCAAGCGCATCGAAAAGCGCAATTCCTTCCTGCCGCATGAACAACACGACGTCCTTAGCCGTCTTCTCGTCATAAGTATGACTGGTTTCGTTGCGCTCTTTCTGCATATGAGTCCATCCGTTTCCATCCTCTATCATGCCAACGCGCAAGGCCTCGCTTAACACCTCATGGGGCGTTCTAACGTCGATGTTTTTGAATTCCAGCCAAAGCTTGAGCGCCTTCCACGCCAGTTCGAAGCTAAATTCAAACCGTTGGATAATAGAATCCCTAACGACATCGTCTTCTGCGCGGAGCAGAACCTCATGCAATCGCGCCAAAGCCTTGCGATATTCCGCGATGCGTTCAAAGAGTCTTGTGCTGTCCGGCATTTTCCTACATTCCATAAATAACCGGCGCGGCGTTGCCCGATTGCAAATTGAGATACCGCGACAGCGCCCATTGCGGGAAGAAGACTTTATAGCCGTGGTAGCGCAGATAAAAAACCCTTGGGAAACCAACCGCTGTGTAATAAGCCTCGTCCCATGTGCCGTCGGGTTTTTGCGTGTTTTGCAGCCACGCGATGCCGCGCCGCGCCGCATCGCTGTCGATTTCCCCGGCCGCCATTAAGGCGATCAACGCCCACGCGGTTTGCGCGGGCGTGCTGACGGCCCCCTCGCCTTTCGGCTTGTCCGCCCAGTAGCTTTCGCCCCCTTCGCCCCAGCCTCCGTCCTTGCGCTGTTTGGCTTTCAGCCATTCCACGGCGCGGGAAATCATGCGGTCTTTGGGATCGATGCCAATGGCGTTTAACGCGCACAGAACCGACCACGTTCCGTAAATATAATTCGTGCCCCATCGCCCGAACCAGCAGCCTTCGGCCTCCTGCTCGCGGCGCAGATAGGCGATTGCGGATGCGACTTGGGGGTGATCTTTGCGATAGCCCAGTTGCGCCAACATGCTAAGACAGCGCGCCGTGACATCGGCGCTGGGCGGATCGAGGAGCGCGCCGTGATCGGCGAACGGGATGTGATTTAAATAATAATAACTGTTATCGGCATCGAAGGCACCCCAGCCGCCGTTTTTCGACTGCATCCCAAGCACCCATTCCACGCCGCGTTCGATGGCTTCGCGATATTTGACGCGGTCGAAACGGTCGAGCGCCATAACGACAACGGCGGTATCGTCCAAATCGGGATAATGCGCGTTGTTATATTGAAATGCCCAGCCGCCGGGTCGCGCGTTGGGACGCCAGTTGGCCCAATCTCCTATGACATCCAAAACTTGACGTTCTTTCAACCAGTCGCAGGCTTTTGTTAATGTATCGCGCGAAGCTCCTGCCTCCAGCAAGGCGTGCGTCGCCAAGGCTGTATCCCAAACTGGAGACAGGCACGGCTGGCAATAAGAACGGTCGGATGTCACTTCCAAACCGGCGGGAATTCCTTCTCCCCCCTCTTGGGGGGAGAAGGTTGGGGTGAGGGGGGGATCGGGGTGTATCCCTTCATCCGCCCCCCTCACCCCAACCCCTCTCCCCCCAAGAGGGGGGAGAGGGGCTTTACGATTACTTCCATCAATAACCAGTTTATCGACAGATTTGCGGGCGATTGCATAATCGGGATGATCGGGGGCGTAGCCGAGGCAATCGAACATCATGACCGCATTGGCCATTGCGGGATAAATCGCGCCGAGGCCGTCTTCGCCGTTCAAACGTTCTTTGACCCACGCGACGGCTTTATCAATCGCCTTTTGGCGCGGAATCGAAGGCATATGAGGCTCTACGATTCGCAAAACCTTGTCCAACAAATCGAACGCCGGAGCTAAAGGAGAAGCGGTAACGTTCCCCTGCCATTTCTTGACCTGATCGGGGGGGGTGACAAAAAGCTCATCGATTTTGATGTTTTTCGGATTCTTGGCTTGCGGTTTTTTGGCCATAAGAACCAGCAAAGGCGCGATGACCGTGCGCGACCAGTAAGACACTTTGTAAAGGTGAAACGGAAACCATTGCGGCAAAAGCATGATTTCGACCGGCATCACAGGCACGGCGCGCCACGGCACCGCGCCGAACAAAGCCAGTTGGATGCGGGTGAAAACGTTGCTTTTCTCCGCTCCGCCGCTGCGCAAAATCGCTTCGCGGGCGCGGATCATGTGCGGGGCGTCGATGTCGTCGCCGACGCATTTCAGGGCGAAATAGGCTTTGACGCTGGCGCTGACGTTCAAATCGCCGCGATGAAACAATGGCCAGCCGCCGTGGTCTTCCTGTATGTCGCGCAGATATTTTGCCATGCGTTCATGCAAAGGCTGATTCACGGTGCCCAGAAAATGATCGAGCAGAATATATTCCGCCGGAATCGTCGCGTCGGCCTCAAGCTCAAAAGCCCAATGCCCGTCGGCGCGCTGATGCCGCAAAAGCGCATCGACGCCGCGCGCGGCCGCTGCTCTTAAACCGGCATAAGGAACAACGCGCTCGTCCGCGCTTAAAGCACTGTTCTGCATTTTCCGTAAATGAGGTTGTGTTTCGTTCGGCGGAGAATGCGGGAAAACAAGCAGTTAGACAAGGGATTTCATGATTACCACCCACCGTCAACCATCGTTAACTGTTTTTAGTTTCAGGGGAGTGGGCGCGGAATAGATTTCTTTGAACGACGACATCTTTTTTTGGTTCTTGCGGGATCGAAGCATATAGTATGGACTTCTTTTATTTTTGAGGAATGCATGAGACCTCGCAAATGCCGCATCGTTCGCTCGAATCCTTTGGTTCGTTTTTTTAAGCCGCAGGGGATGCCGCTGCGCGGCCTTGAGGTTGTCAAGCTTAAGGACGAGGAATGGGAGGCTATTCTTCAATCGGATTACAAAGGCCTTGATCAAGAGGCGGCGGCGCGGATGATGGGCGTCTCGCGCCCAACTTTTTCCCGAACGCTGTCAAGCGCGCGCAAGGCCGTCGCGAAAGCTTTGGTCGAAGGCAAGGCTTTGGAAATTGACGGCGGGGATTTCAGGCTTGTCGAGGAAAAGAAGCCGAAGCGAGAATGGAAAACGACAGGCGATTAATCCTGCTGTGTCACAAAGAGCCTGAACACAGTACTTAGGCGTTGTCCATAAATAACCGCTTCAAACAAATCGAGCGTCATCCCCGCGCGGGGATCCATCTTTCTTACTTGCTTTCTTGTGGCCAAGATGGATCCCCGCATGCGCGGGGATGACGACATTGGGTTGATTCACTTATTTGTAGACGAGCCCTTACAACAAAAGCGGCATGATTCTTGCGACAAGGCTGCTCACACACCTGAACATCACCCCCACCCTAACCCTCCCCCATAGAGGGGGAGGGGATTATGCCGTTTCTATGGCGAGTTTTGTAAGAAATCACTTTATGACACAGTAGGTTTAAGAGACCGGCCCTATTCCCGCGCGCTTTGTGGCAAGCATAGGGCGTCTGCTGTCAGCGCGCCTGTGGAGGCTTTGATTTGCATGATTGCAAGGGCTTCGTCGCGTTTGGCTTGGACGAGGGCGACTTTGGCGACCAGCAGTTCTTGTTCGGCGTTTAGAATATCGAGCGTCGTGCGCGTTCCCGCTTTGGCTTCCTTGCACACGCCTTCCCACGCTTGGCTTGCGGCATCGACCTGCGCCTGATCGGAAGCGGCGGCGGAGCGGGCTGTCGTCAGGGCTTGCCACGCGCTTGTCGCTTCTTGCTTGACCGCCAACCGCACGTCTTCGAGTTCCATGCGCCGTTCGACGGATTTATGTTCGGATGAGCGGATTTGGGAATAATCCGCGCCCGCCTGATAAAGCGGGATTTTCAATTGCAGCATGACGCGCTCTTCATCCTGACGGCCGGGGATGAACTCGCTTTGCTCCCAGCTTCTTGTCGCGCTGCCGACCAAATTGAGTTCGGGCAACAAATTGCCTTTGCTGACGCCTGTTTCATTGTCGGCTTGATCTTTGGAATAAGACGCGGCGATCACGGCGGGATTTTTTGTCACCGCGCTGTCGATGAAAACTTCCTCGCTTTGCGGCGGATCGAATTTAATATCAGGGGATTGCAACAGGGAAGGCTCGGTTCCGACAAAGCGGAGATAGGCGGCTCTGTCGTCGGCCAATTGGCCTTGCGCTTGAACCAGAGCGGTTTTTGCGCCCTGTTCGCGCGATTGCGCTTGCATCACGTCGGTGCGCGTGACTTCGCCGATCTCTAGGCGTTTTTGGGTTTCCTGTAGCTGTTGGTCGAGGACTTCCTGATTGTGGCGCATCAGATCGACAACGGCCTGATCGCGCACGATGTCCAGATAGGCGGCGGCTACGTTCAGGAAAAGCCGCTGCTGCGCCGCTTGAAAGCGCGCGTACTGCGCTTTGGCTTGCTTTTGCGCGGCGCTGGTTTCCTCGATCGTGCGAAAGCCGCGAAAAATCGGTTGCACGACCTCGACGCCGAAATTGCGCGGCGTCAGCGAGTCCGACGCAGGCAACAAGGCGTTGTTTGGCGTGTCGTCATAGAGTTTGCCTATGCCTGTCACGGCGTTGATCGTCGGCTGCCAATGGGTGCGCGCCATTGTGATTTGTTCTTGGGTGATTTTAAGCTCCGAGCGTTTGGCCGCGAGCCCGGGATTGGTTTGATAGGCTTGCGCCCACGCTTGTTCCAGAGTTTCGGCATGAGTAGGCGTAGATAAAAAGGCCAGAACGGATAAAGCGGCAAGCGCAGCGCGTATAGTCATGATTTTTTCTCCCTAACTCGGCATGAGGAAATAAGTGAGATAAACGGTGAAGCGAAAACGGTGGAGTCCCCTCCCCCTCTATGGGGGAGGGTTAGGGTGGGGGTGATGTTTATAGGGTGTGAATGGCGTCGCCGCAAAGACCGTCTTTTAACTTTCAAAGACAGTTTATGCGTAACCGTCCCCCCCACCCTAACCCTCCCCCATAGAGGGGGAGGGAATCCCGCCGCTTTCGTTTCACTGCTGCTTCCAACTCATAAAAGTTAATTCAATTATTTCCTTACGCCTCCTCCACAATATCGTCATCCCCGCGCAGCCATACATACAACGCGGGGATGACCAGAAGCGTCAGCGGCGTTGCGCTGGCCAGACCGAAGATAAGCGAAATGGCGAGGCCTTGAAAGATGGGATCGGTTAGGATGAAGGCCGCGCCGATCATAGCTGCGGCCGCCGTCAGCATAATCGGACGAATGCGGATTCTTCCGGCTTCAAGCAGCGCCTCTTGCAACGGCATGCCTTCTTGGCGCAGATGCCGGATAAAATCGACCAGCAGGATCGAATTGCGAACGATGATGCCTGCCAGCGCGATAAAGCCGATCATGGACGTGGCCGTGAAGGGCACGTCGAAAAGAGCGTGGCCCAGAACGATGCCGATCAAGGTCAACGGCACCGGCACCATAACGACAAGCGGAATAAGGAAAGAGCGGAACAGCCCGACGACGAGCAGATAAATGCCGAGGATCGCCACGATGAACGCCGCGCCCATATCGCGGAACGTCACATAGGTGACTTCCCATTCGCCGTCCCAAAGTACGCTCGGTTTCGATTCATCGAACGGCTGGCCGTGGTAACGGATCGTGGGACGTTCGGCTTTGTTCGGGATCATTTTATCGAGCGTGTTGTCAACCGCCAGCATGCCGTAGATGGGAGCTTCATAACGTCCGGCGAGTTCTCCGCTGACCGTCTCGATAAAACGCCCGTCCCGACGGAAAATGGGGTAAGACGCCGGTTCCTTTTCCACGGTTACGACATCGCCCAGTTCGACGTTTCGGCCTTTGCGTTTGGTTCCCCCCGCGGGCACTGGCGTTGATAAAATGCGCTCGCCGTACCACTGATCGCTTCGCGGCATGCGCAGGGTGATGTCGACGGGCTTCGCGCCCTCGCCACGTTGGGAATAGCCGATTTTTACGCCGCCCATAATCGCGGCCAGCGTATCGTAGACGGCCTGTTCATCGACTCCGAAATATTCCAGATTTTCCTGATTGATCGAGAAACGCAAACGGTCGCTTGTTTTTTTGGAGCTGTCGTCGATGTCGGTGATGAAATCGTTTTTGGCGAAGGCTTCGCGGACTTTGGCCGCCATAGCGCGGCGCGATGCGGTATCGGGGCCGTAAATTTCCGCAAGAAGCGTCGCCAGAACGGGAGGGCCTGGCGGAACTTCGACGACTTTAAGAACGGTGCCTGTCGGCGTCACAAAATCTTTCAGCCTTTCGCGCACGTCAAGCGCGATCGCGTGGCTGGCGCGGTCGCGTTCGGACTTGGGCTTGAGATTAATCTGCAATTCTCCCTGTTCGGGATTGCTGCGCAAGAAATAATGCCGCACGAGCCCGTTGAAATTAAAAGGCATAGACGCGCCGGCATAGGCCTGTACCGAGGTCAGCTCCGGCAAGTCTTTTAATCTTCCGGCAATGCCTTGCAAAACGCGATCCGTCGCCTCTAACGTCGAGCCTTGGGGTAGATCGACGACGATTTGCATTTCCGATTTATTGTCGAAGGGCAGTAATTTTACCGTCACCCATTTTAAAGGGAAAAAAAGGCAAATGGCGAGCGTCGCTCCGGCCACATACAAAACGAAACGCTTCGACTTTTCTTTGCTCGACAGCAACGGGCGCGCGATGCGTTCATAAAGCTGGCTCAGCTTTCCGTGCGCGTGTTCGGCTTCCGTTTCGGCTTGTTGCGCGAAATATTTGCCGGAAACTTTCAGCAGCAACCATGGGGTGATGATCTCGGCGACGAAGAAGGAAAACAGCATCGCCATTGAGGAGTTGGCGGGGATCGGGCTCATATACGGGCCCATCATGCCGCTGACGAACATCATCGGCAGAAGCGCCGCCATAATGGTCAGCGTGGCGACGATTGTCGGATTGCCGACTTCCGAGACGGCGTCGACCGCTGTTTCAACAAGATCTGCGCCTTTGTCGAGTTGCCAGCGGCGCACGATGTTTTCGACGATCACAATCGCGTCGTCGACCAGAATGCCGATCGAGAAAATGAGCGCGAACAGGCTGACGCGGTTGATCGTGTAGCCCATGATCCACGCGGCGAAAAGCGTGAGCAGAATGGTTGTGGGAATGACGACGAGGACGACGGCGCCCTCGCGCCAGCCGATAGCCAGCGTAATCAGCAGAACGATCGTCGCCGTCGCCAGAAACAAATGGAAGAACAGCTCGCTCGCTTTGTCCTTGGCCGTCGCGCCGTAATTGCGGGTGACGGTAACGGCGATGTCGGAAGGGATCACGCGGCCTTTTAGCATTTCAAGCCGTTTCAAAAGATCGCCCGCTACGACGACGGCGTTCGCGCCTTTGCGTTTGGCGAAAGCCAGCGTTACGGCGGGCTGGCGCGAAAGCGTGCCGTTTATGCTTTTCGTCATCGTCCAGACATGCGAGTCGGTTTGCGCGCCGCCGATTGTGACTGTGGCGACATCCTTGAGATACACAGGGCGTCCGTCGCGCGAGGTCAGCAAAAGCAAGCTGATGTCCGGTACGCCCTGTAAAGTTTGCCCCGCGACGACGGGCGTGTTCCGGTTCAACTGATTGAACGCTCCGACCTGAAAAGATCGGTTGGCGTTCGTGAGTTTATCGACAAGCTGGTTCAGTGTGATTCCATACAGTGCCAATTTTCCGGGATCGGGTTCGACTCTGATCTGGTTGGGGCTGCCGCCGACGATGTAGTTCAGGCCGACGTTGTCGGTTTTGTCCAGTTCATGTTTGACTTCAAGGGCGAGCTGATAAAGTTGGTTGTCGTTCCATCGCGGCGCGCTTTGCGGCTTGGCCGATAAAGTCAATGTCAGAATGGCGACGTCGTCGATCCCGCGGCCGATGATGACGGGTTCGGGAATGCCTTTCGGCAAATCGCGAATGTTGGCGCGGATTTTTTCCAGCACCCGCAGCACGGCGGTGTCCTCGTCTGTGCCGGTGAAAAAGCGCGCGGTCGTTACGACTTTGTCGTCTTCCGTCTGCGAATAGACATGCTCGACGCCGTCGATGCCTTTGACGATATCTTCCAATGGCCGCGTAATAAGCTCTACGGCGTCGCCCGCTTTATAGCCGTTGGCGCTGACCATAATATCGACCATTGGCACGCTGATTTGCGGCTCTTCCTCGCGCGGAAGCGCGGACAGCGCCAAACAGCCGACCGCTAGGCTGGCCAGAAGCAAAAGCGGCGTCAGCGGCGAACGAATGAAGATTTGGGTCAGACGCCCCGAAAGTCCGGCTCTCATGGGTTCACCACAACATCGCCGTCGTTGAGGCCGGAGAGAACTTCTATGTCATCGCCGAGTTTTTGGCCGGTTTGAACGACGACTTCCGTGCCATCTTTTAGTTTAATGTATTCGACGCCCGCGCGGCGATAAACGACATCGGCCGGAACCAAAAGGGCGGGACGCTGGCCGGTCGAGACATAAACGCGCGCGCGTTCACCGACAAAATAATTCTCCAGACCTTTGGCCTCGACATCGGCGATCACGCGCCCGTCCTTGATTTCAGGATAAACAAGCTCAACCGTTCCCGTCTTGATCTCTTCGTCCGCATCCGGCTGGGCACCGCGCGCGCCGATTTCCACCGTATCGCCTGCCTTAAGGAATCGCGCGTGCCGTTCCGGCAATTCAAGCCGCAGCACATAATTCCCTTGCGACAAAGTCGCGACGGTATCCCCTGCCATAACGACGCTGCCGAGGCTGACGGGAACCGCAAGGATGCGCCCTGCGCTTGGCGCAAGAACGGCGCCTTCGGTCGTCTGTTGAATTACGCCCTGTTTCTCGGCCTTGGCGGCTTGAAGATTATGTCCGGCAATGTCGAGATTGGTTCGCGCGTCGTCGAGCTTGGCTTGCGTGCCATATCCCGTTTGGCGCAATTCGTTCGCGCGCGTGAAGTCGATTTTTGCCCTGTCGTAAGCGGCTTGCGCGGCTTGAATATGCGCGTCGAACTCTTGCCCCTTGATCGCCAGTTTGGGATCGCCGACAACGGCGATTTTATCGCCCGCTTCGACATGATCGCCTTCCTTGACGGCAAGCAGGCTCAACGTGCCGCTGATGCGCGCGCGCGCCGGAATCTGGTGCGCGGATTCTATCGTGGCGACGACAGCCTTGCGGTCGTCCACCATTTGTTGATGAACGGTGAACTCTTGATCGGAGGCAAAAGCGGGAGATGCGACAAGCAAGAAAAGCCCGAAGGCGATGAAACGATTCATGACGGCCCCTCTTTTCCGATTATATCTCGTAACGCCATAAATCATACTTTCGTAGGAGCGGCTTCCAACCGCGACCTCTTGTTCTTATGTCGACAGTCGCGGCTGGAAGCCGCTCCTACGAGCAAGCGCAATTTGTGGCGTATCGCAGCGCGATCATGCCTCTTGACTTTCATATTAGCAAGTACTAATTTAGCACCTATGAATATGAACGCCAGAAAGTTTTGCGCGCGGGCCGACCTAGCGGCTCAGCTAATGAAAAGCCTCGCCAATGCCTATAGGCTTATGATCTTGTGCCGTTTGCATGAAGGCGAATGTTCTGTCGGCGCGCTTGAGAAATGGCTCGGTCTCAATCAGTCGGCGCTGTCGCAGCATCTGGCGCGGTTGCGGCGCGACGGCATCGTCGCCACGCGGCGCGAGTCGCAGACGATTTACTACCGCCTCGTCGATGCGCAGGCGAGCCGCATCGTCGTACAGCTTTATTCGCTTTATTGCCATCCGACAGCGTCACCCCTACCGAAAAGGAGAAAAACATCATGACAATCGACAGCGCGGTTATGGCTTTTGCCGGAATTATGATTTTGGCGGGAATCGTTTTGGCTTGTTTTACAAGCCTGTTGTGGCTGATCCTGCCCGGATTCGTTGGTCTCAATCTTGTTCAGGCCGCCTTCACAGGTTTTTGCCCTGCAGCTATCGCGTTCAAAAAACTGGGGCTGAAACCAGGGCCTGCTTTTAATCCTTGAAGGGGTAGCCATCCCCTGCCGCGATTTTTTGTAGGAGCGGGGTGGCCGCGCGGCGTTTTTTTATTTATTCAAAAAAAGCCGCCGGGCGGCCGTGCAAACCAAACAATTATTTTTTAAATTTGGACAACAATAATCGCACCAAAAA
>JARLJD010000199.1 GCA_031291395.1 Alphaproteobacteria bacterium
CCCCTGATCCTCAACCACAAGATGTGGCCGGATCAAATCGGAACAGTGGCCGGATAACTTTCGGAACGGTGGCCGGATAATGATCGGAACAGTGGCCGGATAACTTTCGGAATAGGTGGCCGGATCAAATCGGAATCCGCATCCATCGCGACCCTCGCGAAGGCGGGGGGAGCATATAAGGCAACTGCGGTTTCATTTGAATCGCCGCGCAGTTCCCAAGGCATCAGGCCAGCTTTTTCAGAAAAAAACACGAAAGACGCGGTGAAAAATTTTGGCTCTTTCAATAATCCCCCGTCTTTTTTGACCAAACAAATTTTAACACATCAAATAAATCAAATGGTTAGCTGTTTCTGCATGTTTTCCAAAATCATAAAATATTAATCATTCTTGGGTACACTGCAATTGGATATCGGGAAAACTTTTTATTTCAACGTATGGAGGAGATTATGGTTGATGCAACACACATTACCCCAATAAGCGTACTAGCAGGCGCGGGGGGATTATCTCGTGCAGCTGCAGCAGAAGCCCCGGTGACGACTTTGACAGCCACGGTGTTGCCGGGAGGAGGTGCTGGTGGTGGGGCTGGAGTTGCAGCGGCATTGCCAGAGGGCGCAGCTGTGAGCGGAGCGCTTGTTCCAGTTGCAGAAGCAGGAGCACCGGAACTTCTTGCAGAAGGTGCCGCAGTTACAGGAGGATTATCATTATCCCCCATAGCAATTATTTCTGGTCTAGGTCTAGTCGCGCTCGCCGCTTGGGGCGGATATGAACTTTATGAGCATTACCACGAAAAGAACAAAATTCCGCGCCTTCCCACCGAATCTAAGGCTTTGGTTAATTTAGGTTTTGGCGAAGTGCATGTTGGCGTAAGGGTTGATAAAAATGGTAAGAAAGTTGCGCAATCGTATTCAGTCGAAATCAGCAAAGAAGATAGAAAGGCGATGGAACCTGAATTATCTCAAGCTGACAAATGGGATCTGCGAGATTTTAATAACGCTTTCGGGAAAGCCTTCAAAGCAAAATGCCAAAAAGGCCCAGATGGAAAAATGATTCTCCCCGATGAACACACGCATCGATTGCTTGTCGTTCAAACCTTACGCGCTCTTGCATACGAAGGCGTCTTCTCCAATGGTAAAAATGCGGTTGGCCACATAGCCGCTGCGCTTAAACTAGCGGTTTTTGAGAAAGACGGCGTTACGCTCAAAAAAGGCATAAAACCTGACCAGCTTAGAATGTATGAAAGCGTGGCAGCTTTGAACGACGATATTGCTAACGGTAATGCTAACCCCAAACCATCGATGGGTATTGGTCTGGTGGTGTCTGATGAAGACTATGTGACAAGAGGGGAAAAGCAGGCAGCAAAGATTGAAGTCGATGCGTCGAAGCAGACAGCCGCTGCGGCCGAGCCTGTAAAAGTTGAAACGGATCCCGGCAAACTCCAAGCGCCAGTGCTACCCCCGGATCCAAGGGCTATCCCTGGGCAAGCGGGAGCAAAAACGCAGCCCGCAGAGCCTGCATCTCCTCCGCAGGCAGCCCCGCCTGCCGCCCAGGAACCCTCTGCCCCCCCGCCCGTCGCTCAGGAACCTTCTGCCCCCCCTCCAGCCGTCGAGCAAAACCCGCCTGCCCAAGCTGAAGAAAGGGCGGCTGATCGCAGACATAGAGCGAGAAAAGAAAAACATCGCGCTTATCATGGTGGTCGCAGAAGACGTCATAGCGCTATGCGTATGCGCCAGCAAAGCCCGAGTTTTTCGGAAGACGATTACAAAGAATTGGGCAAAATCAACGGGTACCATAAGGGAGATAAGGGCTTTGATCAGGACGCCGTTCCCCAAGGTGCGGCAGGAGAAGCCTTCAAGGAGGGAATGAAAGAGGGAGAGACGAAACGGAAAGAACAGGAAAAACTTGCGGCAAAAGGACATGTTTATGATGAGGATGCCAAGCGAAAGACAGTTAAGCTTGGACAAACCAAGCCAGCAGTTCCAAAGAAACCACATCAAGCCCACCGCGGATTTCTAAAACGTTTCGCCGATGCTTTGAGGCCGACCGATGCCACGCCAAGAGTGGGGTGGGACGGAACTGCGATAGTGGGTGGGGCGACCCAATCTACTAAAGAACCTTCTAAGAAAGAGGCCCAAGCTCTAAACATCGCAAGAAAGACGCCGGCCCCTAAAGATCTAACAATAGGATGACGCAGTCCCTTTGCCAACGGCCTTAAAACAGGCTCGTTGTCAGAAGAAAGAAGCCCTCCCCCAGCGAATGGGGGAGGGTTTTCTTTTTATCCTCAGGGTTTTCTTTTTATCCTCGCGCCGCTATGGCACATGCAGAAACTTTCCCTCCCCATACTGCAACTGATAATTACTTGCATTCTTGGCGCACTTCCAGCATACTGTACTGGTCTTATCCATTATTTCTCAGGATGGCACCCATGTCTATTGCCCAGCGCCACTGGCCGCCTACGGCTCGCACCGTATGTTCAATGCACGGAAAAAAGCGCGGGAAAAGCAACATCGAGGGCATCGAAACCCCGCATCGCGCACCGCCGCATGACAGTATTCTCGCGGATTTCTTCTGCCCCAATTGCCTTGTTTTATAATCCATGCCCTTCGCCCCCTTATCTAAACTCTGGCAGAGAAAGGCGGGGTTATGCTAAACAAGCGGGAGGAAACGAAGAATCTGTTTTGTGAGTCAGAAACCGCGCTTGCCGCAAAAGCGGCATGATTCCCTCCCCGCGAGTGGGGAGGGAATCATGCCGCTTTTGCGGCGCCGGGTTTTCAACTCTCAAACAGATTCTAAAACAGCAAAGGTCTATCCTCATGCAAGTTATTTTGGCACAACCCCGCGGTTTTTGCGCCGGAGTCGAACGCGCGATTGAAATCGTCGAAATGGCGCTGGAAAAATTCGGCGCGCCGATTTATGTCCGTCACGAAATCGTCCACAACCCGCATGTCGTGCAGCGCCTGATCGCCAAAGGCGTAAAATTCGTCGAGGAAACCGACGAAGTCCCCGAAGGCGCGGTCGCGATTTTCAGCGCGCACGGCGTCGCCGAACGCGTCGAAATGCACGCCAAGGAACGCGGCCTGCAGGTCATCGACGCGACCTGCCCCTTGGTGTCCAAAGTGCATACCGAAGGCCAGCGTTACGCCAAGCAAGGGCTAGAGATCATCCTGATCGGCCACGAAGGCCATCCTGAAATCGAAGGCACGCTGGGCCGCATTCCGGGCGTCGTGCATCTGGTTTCCGAAGTCGCGGACGTCGCCAAAGTCACCGTCAAAAACCCCAACATGCTGGCCTACATCACGCAAACGACGCTAAGCGTCGACGACACCAAAGGCGTGATCGACGCGCTCAAGGCGCGTTTTCCCAACATCGTCGGCCCGGCGACCAAGGATATTTGCTATGCCACGCAAAACCGCCAAGGCGCGGTGCGCGAACTGGCCAAGCATGTCGACGTCGTTCTGGTCATCGGCGCGCATAACAGCTCGAACTCGAACCGCCTGCGCGAACGCGCCGAGGAAGTCGGCGTCCCCTCATACCTGATCGAAGACGCCTCGCATTTGAATCTGGATTGGGTGCGCGGCAAAAAGCGCGTCGGCATCACGGCAGGCGCCTCCGCCCCCGAAGACTTGGTGCAAGATTTGATCGAACGTCTGCGCGAGATCGAAACGGTCGAAGTCTCTGTCCTTCCCGGCGTCGAAGAAAACGTCCACTTCCGTCTGCCGTTGTCATTGACCAAAGCCGAGCCGCGTTGCAAGCAGGCGTAAAATTTTCTCGAAAAGCGCAATTTTCATCAGCCCAAAGTAAACAGCGGGGATGCCTTCAACGAAGCTTTGTTGAACTTCTGGAATCCAGTCACCCTCCCCGCAGGAACGAGGCTGGTTTCAAATGGGGGTGACTTTAATTCCCTTCCCCCATTGCACCGCGCAAAATACTCCCTATATTACTTTCAATGAAGGCACGGGCTTATTGGCTCAGCCTCTTGATCTGAAAGGGAAATTACCTATGGCAAAAGTTATCGGCATCGACCTCGGCACCACCAATTCCTGCGTCGCGGTGATGGAAGGCTCCGGCACGACCGTGATTCACAATTCGGAAGGAGCGAACACGACCCCCTCCATCGTCGCCTTTACCAACTCGGACGAACGTCTGGTAGGCCAAGCCGCCAAGCGGCAGGCCGTAACCAACCCCGCCAACACGCTCTACGCGATCAAGCGCCTGATCGGCCGCCGTTTCGACGATCCCATGGTTCAAAAAGACATCGCCTTGATGCCCTATAAAATCATCAAGAACGGCAACGGCGACGCTTGGGTCGAAGCTGGCGGCAAGAATTACAGCGCGTCTGAAATCTCGGCCTTCATCCTGATGAAGATGAAGGAAACCGCGGAAGCCTATTTGGGCGAAAAAGTCACGCAAGCCGTCATCACAGTCCCCGCCTATTTCAACGACAGCCAGCGTCAGGCGACCAAGGACGCCGGTAAAATCGCCGGACTCGAAGTCCTGCGCATCATCAACGAACCGACCGCGGCCGCCTTGGCCTACGGCATGGAAAAGAAAAAATCCGGCACCGTGGCGATCTACGACCTCGGCGGCGGCACGTTCGATGTGTCGGTGCTGGAAATCGGCGACGGCGTATTCGAAGTCAAATCCACGAACGGCGACACCTTCCTCGGCGGCGAAGATTTCGACTGCCGCGTAATGGATTACCTGTGCGACGAATTCAAGAACGAGCAAGGCATCGACCTGCGCAAAGACAAACTCGCCTTGCAGCGCCTGAAAGAAGCGGCGGAAAAAGCCAAGATCGAACTGTCGTCCTCGATGCAAACGGAAGTCAACCTTCCCTTTATCACCGCGGATCAATCGGGGCCAAAGCATCTGTCGGTCAAGCTGACGCGCACCAAGCTGGAATCGCTGATCGAAGACCTGTTGCAAAGGACGATCGAACCCTGCCGTATGGCCTTGAAAGACGCGGGCATCAAAGCATCCGAGATCGACGAAGTCATTCTGGTCGGCGGCATGACGCGCATGCCCAAGGTCATCGAAATCGTCAAGGAATTCTTTGGCCGCGAACCCCATCGCGGGGTTAATCCCGATGAGGTTGTGGCCGTCGGCGCCGCCATTCAGGCGGGCGTGTTAAAAGGCGACGTCAAGGACGTGCTTCTGCTCGACGTCACGCCGCTTTCGCTCGGCATCGAAACGCTGGGGGGCGTGTTCACGCGCCTCATCGACCGCAACACGACGATCCCGACCAAAAAGAGTCAGGTGTTTTCGACGGCGGAGGATAACCAGAACGCGGTCACGATCCGCGTGTTCCAAGGCGAACGCGAAATGGCCGCCGACAACAAAATGCTCGGCCAATTCGATCTGGTCGGCATCCCTCCCGCCCCGCGCGGCGTGCCGCAAGTCGAAGTCACGTTCGACATCGACGCCAACGGCATCGTCAGCGTGACCGCCAAGGACAAAGCCACGAATAAGGAACAGCAAATCCGCATTCAGGCTTCGGGCGGCCTCAGCGACAGCGACATCCAGCGCATGGTCAAGGAAGCGGAAGCCAACGCCGCGGAAGACAAAAAGCGCCGCGACGCCGTCGACGCCCGCAATCAGGCCGATGGCCTTATCCACCAGAGCGAAAAGACGATCAAGGATCTAGGCGACAAGATTCAATCAAGCGATAAAAGCGCAGTCGAAAGCGCAATCGCCGACCTGAAAGCCGTACTCGATTCTGGCGACGCCTCCACGATCAAGTCCAAATCGGATGCCTTGACCCAAGTCGCAATGAAACTCGGCGAACAGCTCTACAAAACGCAGCAGGAAAGCGCCTCTGCCAGCCCAACCGGCGACGCGTCTTCCACAAAACCCGACGTCGTCGACGCCGAATTCAGCGAAGTCAAAGATGACAAGAAGAGCGAAGCCGGTTAAACTGCCCAAGGATAGTTAAAAAGGGCTTTCCGCAAGGAAAGCCCTTTTTTATAACCAACGGTCATATCCCCCATCTCTTTGAAAACACAAAAAAGCAAAAAAGAGAGCGTGTCATTCCGGAAAATTTTGCGCCTCAACGAACTTTGTAGGTGAAACCTGACCGTCGAGGCGCAAAATTTATCCGGAATCCCATTTGCTTTCTTGCTTTTGTAGGCCTAACGGTGATTTTGAATGACAACGAAAAACACCCCCCAAAAAATCTGTGTCGGCCAATTCGCCGGCGCCCACGGCGTGCGCGGCCTTATAAAACTGCGCAGTTTTACCGCCCAGCCGGAAGCGATTTTCACCTACGCGCCCTTATCCGATCAGGAAGGCGCGCGCACCTTCACCCTCGCCCTGAAATCAGCGGCAAAAGATCATTTTATCGTTTCGGTCGAAGGAATTAACGATAAAGAATCCGCCGATCGATTGCGCGGCGACCGGTTGTACATCCCCCACGACGCGCTGCCAAAGCCCGCCGAGGGCGAATATTACGAAGCCGACCTCATAGGCCTTCGCGCCACAGATAAAAACGGCAAAGACCACGGCCAAGTCATGGGCGTTTACGATCACGGCGCAGGGGTTTTTCTGGAAATCGGAACCTCAAAAAAAGACAGTTTCATGCTGCCGTTCAGGGATGCCTTTGTGCCGGAGGTGGATTTGGGGCAAAGTAAATTGGTGATTGTGGTGCCGGAGGGATTGTTGTAATTTTTGCTAGGTGCGTAATTTTTTGTAAACTTATTGGAGAGAACAATGGCTTCAAAAGAAGACATCTTACTTAGATTCCAAATAGTTGGAAAAAAGTCTGTAAACGAAATCCCGCTTACTTCCGACGATCCCAAAGAGATATTAGAGACAGCCAGAGAACTGGCTAATAGTAATATCAGTCGCAACAACGGGCGAACGAACCTAACATATTTTTGGGCATATAAACCCATATTGACAGGAATTAAAGGGGAACCGCTCCCTCGCGACGGTATTGGTATAATAGTAATTCAAAATGAAAGTTACTTCGGGATCGTTAACTCGTTGGAAGAAGTAATAAAGAATCCCATTAAACCTGACCGCAGAAGAGGACGTCCCTGCTATAATGCTGAAAATGCTAGAAACGACCAGTTGGCTGGGTATACGCATATTGTACTCACAGACTCGGGAAAGGTGTTTCCGCTTCACCCCTACAATAAAGTTTATAGCCTGCGCACAGGGAAACTTCGTTTCGGGACGCCGTGCTTGTAACCATCTTAACCCTTTTCCCCGACCTCTTCCCGGGCCCCCTCGGCGCATCCCTCCCGGGAAAAGCGTTAAAAGATGGCCTTTGGAGTCTGGAAACACTGGACATTCGATCATTTGCGCGCGATAAGCACGCCTCGGTCGACGATACGCCTTACGGCGGCGGGGCCGGAATGGTGATGCGGCCGGATGTCGTGGACGATGCCCTTCGCGGCGCGGAAGCCAAATTCGGCGCGGCGTCGCGCAAGATCTATTTATCGCCGCGCGGGCGGGTTCTGGATCAACCGTTGGTTCGGGAACTGGCGGCTGAAAAATCGCTGTTACTGCTATGCGGCCGCTACGAAGGCGTCGATCAACGCGTGATCGACGCGCAAGGACTGGAAGAAATCAGCCTCGGCGATTTCGTCCTCGCAGGCGGCGAGATCGCAGCGATGGCCTTGATTGAGGCCTGTGTACGCCTATTGCCCGGCGTTTTGGGCAACGCCGCGACGTTGGGCGAGGAAAGTTTCGAGGCGGGTTTATTGGAATACCCACACTATACGCGTCCGGCAGTATGGAAGGACGCCGCGGTGCCGGAAGTCTTAATATCAGGCCACCACGAAAAAGTCCGCCTCTGGCGGCAGGAACAAGCGGAAAAAATTACGCGAGAGCGCAGACCGGACTTATGGGCGAAATATACAAAGAAATGAACTTTAAAATTTATTTTGAGGTGGATTATGCCAGAAGAAAAGAAATTGGAGCCTAACCCTGTCGAGCAAGAATTGGATGAATTCGGCGATCCTTTTGTACCGTTGATGTACAATAGAATCCCATACTCCGAAACGATCCGGAGTCCCAAGGATCCTCGCTTGAATGTACTGATCGGGGGAACATGGGCTGATCCAATTCTTGTTGATTTATATAGATTCTATGGGCAGATAGCGAATATCCCCTTATATAAACACCGATGCGAACCGACATGCACGATACTGAAAACGTTGCTTCCTAATCGTTTTGAAGAGCGAACCATTATTCCTCTGACAAGAAGGGTTGGAAGCCATGAGGAGCCAATAAAACTTCCTGTCAAAGATTTTCTTGCAGCTGTCCAGTTTTTTGCCACTAACAGGAAGAGTAAAAAGGACGTTCTTGATTTAACAGACCAGAATCTACCCATTGCGAAGGGAATTGTGAGTCAAATTCCCGCACGAGGGAAGGATGCATGGTTTATCAAATTCGCCATGTTTAAGTTGACTCATGCAAATAATGTGGTATCTCCCACCGGCTAGTATGAAAAAGGAAATACGCTATGAACTTGTTACAAAAAATCGAATCCCAGCAGGTCGAGAAGCTGAAAGCCAACGCCAAGCTGGCTGAATTCACGATTGGCGACACCGTTCGCGTCAATGTGAAGGTCGTCGAAGGCACGCGTGAACGCATTCAGGCGTTTGAAGGCGTCTGCATCGCGATCCGCAATGCGGCGCTGCACTCGTCCTTTACCGTGCGCAAGATCAGCTATGGCGAAGGGGTGGAACGCGTGTTCCCGCTCTATAGCCCGCGCATCGAATCGGTCGAACGCGTCCGCCGCGGCGACGTCCGCCGCGCCAAGCTCTATTATCTGCGCAACCTGCGCGGCAAAAAAGCGCGCATCACGGAAAAGACCGATTACGAGCAGAAAAAGAGCGCGTAATCCCGTCCCCGCAAAAGCGGGAAGCCAACCGCATCAAAAAAAAGCCGGTGGAGAAATCCCCCGGCTTTTTTATACTTCACAACGTCATAAATTATCTTTTCGTAGGAGCGGCTTCCAGCCGCGACTTTTGACATAAGAACAAGAGGTCGCGGCTGGAAGCCGCTCCTACGAAAAATCACAGTTTTTGGCGTGGCGCAGTATACTACGAGTAAAAAAAATGGATTCATTTTTGCGCGTCGGAAACAGCGGCGAAACAAAAGCGCCGAAATCCCCTCCCCCTCGCGGGGAGGGTTAGGGAGGGGGGAGCGAGGCCAGAATCACGATCAGGGATTATGAATCGCCTCGCAGCAAGAACGCATAAAAAAAATCACAATCCCCCCAAAAAACATCTTGCATTTATCCCACATCTAATATATGATCTCTCCCGTATCCTCTAACAAGGGATACAAGGATTGTCCAAGCGTCTCTCGCCAAGCCATGGATTGCGGGAACAGCGCCAAACGATCCGGACGGAAGCTAGCTGCTGGGCCTCACAAACCCAGCCCCGGGGTTACGTCACTTTTTGAAAGAAGAAGGAAGGATACGACGATGCGATAGAACGACAGAGAAAAAAGAACGGTAAACGAGAGCGAGGCGGAATCAGCGCGCTGAAGGCGAAAGGGCATCAAGATCCTTCTATAAGCCGCAGCGTTGCCGCAAAACAAGCCAATTCGCCCTAACGCGCCTTCAAGAAAAATCAAGCCTTTTCAGCACGCTAGACAAAATTAAGGCAATCTGCCCTTTTCTTGTCTAGACATTATCCCGTTCACAGAATACAGAGAACAATCCAAGCGGGCGTTGATTCCATAACCGTCCGCTTTTGTCGATAACAACAAAAGGGCTATGAGATCATGAGCGATATCGCAGAACGTGTGAAAAAGATTGTCGTCGAACATTTGGGCGTCGATGCGGCCAAGGTTACCGACAACGCGAGCTTCATCGACGATCTGGGGGCGGACAGCCTCGACACAGTCGAGCTCGTGATGGCCTTCGAAGAAGAATTCAGCGTCGAAATCCCCGATGACGCCGCCGAAAAGATCGCAACCGTCAAAGACGCGATCGACTTCATAAGCTCCAAAAAAGTCGCGGCCTGATCGGTCGTCGCGCTTTTGGGTAACTCCGTGCCGTTGAGCGTTCCCCTCTCCCCCGCAAGGGGGAGAGGGCTTAAAAACTTAGGCTTATTTTGTTCTTCACAAAATAAGTCTTAGTTTTTAAGGGTGAGGGGTTGAGGTTGGGATTATTTCCCGAAGCCCCCCTCATCTACTCTGCTTGGCTGCTATTATCTGTAATTAAGGAGTGAATGATATGCGCCGTGTCGTCGTCACAGGCATGGGAATGGTTACGCCTTTGGGCGTTGGGGTCGGCCTCAACTGGAAACGGTTGACGGCGGGCGCCAGCGGCATCGGGCGCATTACGCATTTCGACCCGTCGGACATGTCCTGCCAAGTCGCGGGACAAGTGCCGCGCGGGGACGGCGAAGGCGAGCTGAACCTCGATCGCTTTATCGAGCCTAAAGAACAAAAGAAAATGGATAACTTTATCCATTTCGCGATCGCGGCGGCGGAAGAAGCAATTAAAGACAGCGGCTACGTCCCCGCCACAGAGGAAGCGCGCGACCGCACCGGCGTGATGATCGGCTCCGGCATCGGCGGGTTGAACGAGATTTACGAAACCTCGATCCTTCTCTACGAAAAAGGCCCGCGTCGCGTATCGCCTTTCTTTATCCCGCGCAGCCTGATCAATCTGGCCTCAGGCCAAGTGTCGATCATGCACGGCTATCGCGGCCCCAACCACGCCGTCGTCACCGCCTGCGCCACAGGCGCGCACGCGATCGGCGACGCCGCGCGCCTGATCGCGTTCGACGACGCCGACGTTATGGTGGCAGGGGGAGCGGAAGCCGCCATTTGCCGCGTCGGCATCGCGGGATTCTGCGCCCTGCGCGCTCTGTCCACGGGCTTTAACGACCAACCGCACAAAGCCTCGCGCCCCTATGACAAAGACCGCGACGGTTTCGTGATGGGCGAAGGCTCGGGCGTCGTCATGCTGGAAGAATACGAACACGCCAAAAAACGCGGCGCAAAGATATACGCCGAACTGGCAGGCTATGGCCTGTCGGGCGACGCCTATCACATGACCTCGCCTGCGGAAGACGGCAACGGCGGCTATCGCGCGATGCAAATGGCGCTGAAACGCTCCGGCTTTAACGTCGAGGAGATAGACTACATCAACGCCCACGGCACCTCGACCCCCGTCGGCGACGAAATCGAAGTCCGCGCCGTGCGCCGCTTGCTGGGCGACCACGCCGGTTCTGTGATGATGTCCTCCACCAAATCCGCCACCGGCCACCTGCTGGGCGCGGCTGGCGCGGTCGAAGCGATCTATTCGATCCTAGCCGTAAAAACCGGCCTCATTCCCCCGACGCTGAATCTGGAATCCCCGTCCGAAGCCGTCGCAGGCATCGACCTCGTCCCGCTGAAAGCCAGAGAAAAAAAGATCAAAGCCGCCCTATCGAACTCCTTCGGCTTCGGCGGAACGAATGCGAGTTTGATTTTTAAGGGGGTATGATTCTCTTTCCTCGTCATACCTGCGTAATCCTAGCAAGATGAACTGCGGAAAGCGGATTAGTTCCAACGGAGAATAACGGATGGATCAGAGTGTGATTCACCGTAGATTCTCGTTCATCTTATCTTCGATTTCCTATCCCCGCCGCCATGTCGTGCCGCCCGCGCTGTCTTCCAGAATAACGCCTTGGGCGGCGAGGGCGTCGCGAATGCGGTCGCTCTCGGCGTAGTTTTTGGCTTTCCGCGCCGCCAGCCGCGCGGCGATTTGGGTTTCGATTTCGGCGTCAGTCGGGCCAGCCCCTTCGGCGGGTTGCCAGCGGAACCACGTTTCGGGATCTTGTTGGAGCAGCCCTAAAACCTCGCCCGCCGCGAGCAGTCGGGCGCGAATGGGCGCTTGCTCTGCGGGCGTCGCGGCGCGGTTCAATTCATTCGCCAGTTCGTGGATATGCGCGATGGCCAAAGGCGTGTTGAGATCGTCGAGCAGCGCGTCCTCCAGCGCAACGGGAACGCCCAATTTTTCCGCATGCGCCGCCGCCTTGCCGCGCAAAGCGCCATACCACTTATCCAAAGTCGCCTTGGCTTTCTGTAGAGCTTCGACCGAAAAATCCAAAGGCTGGCGGTAATGCCCCGACAGCAACGCCAGCCGCAAAGCTTCCCCGGGAGCCACGGCCAGCAATTCGCGCACGGTAAAAAAATTCTTCAGAGACTTCGACATTTTGTCGTTGTTGACGGTCAGAAAACCGTTATGCATCCAGTAATTCGCCAAGGGCGCGCCGTCGTGGGCGCAGCGGCTTTGCGCAATTTCGTTTTCGTGATGCGGAAAAATCAAATCAAGCCCGCCGCCGTGAATATCGAACGTAATGCCCAGATGCATTTTTGCCATTGCCGAGCATTCGATATGCCAGCCCGGCCGCCCGCGTCCCCACGGGCTGTCCCACCCGGGCTGATCGGGGGCGCTGGGCTTCCACAAAACGAAATCGGCGGGGTCTTTCTTATAAGGCGCGACTTCGACGCGCGCGCCCGCGATCAATTCATCGCGCGACCGCCGCGACAACTCGCCGTAATATTTCATCGACGGCACATGAAACAGCACATGCCCGTCCGCCGCATAGGCATGCCCCTTTTCGATCAACGTCGCGATCATATCCAGCATCTGCGGAATGGTGCCGGAGCACAGCGGCTCAATATCGGGGGGCAGCGCGTTCAACGCATCCATATCGTCGTGAAAAGCCTGCGCTGTGCGTTTGGTGATCGACAGGAACGGCTCGCCGCTTTCTTTGGATTTGGCGATAATCTTGTCGTCGATGTCGGTGATATTGCGCACATAAGTCACGCGCGGATAATGCCGTTTCAGCAACCGATACAAAACATCGAACACCACAACAGGCCGCGCATTCCCCAAATGCGCAAAATCATAAACCGTTGGGCCGCAGACATACATGCCGATATGGGTTGGGTCGATCGGCCTGAATTCTTCTTTTTGGCGAGAGAGGGTGTTGTGGATGTGGAGCATGATAATTCCGCTAAAAGCCCCTCTCCCCCCGCTTGGGGGGAGAGGGGTTGGGGTGAGGGGGGCGTGGAGATTATTAAACGTCGTCCACGTTATCGCCAATCAATTCCAACATCGGCGGCATATAAGGGCTGACATGTCTATCCTTAATGATTTTCAAAAGCGTTTCAAAAACGCCTTCAGTATTTCCGAGAATATCAGAATTCCAGAAACGCACAACCTGCCAACCCCATCTTTCCAAATCCGTCGTCCTTTTTTCATCAAAGACATTATCCGCATGTTGCCCGCCGTCGGCTTCAACGACAAGCCGATGTGAAAGGCAGGCAAAATCGGCGATATAGGAACCAATCGGATGTTGGCGGCGGAATTTATAATCTTGCAACTGTTTGTTTCGTAATACCGACCATAAACGCTGTTCGGCCTCAGTCGGATCGTGGCGCATACGCCGCGCGGCGAGTTTTGATCTGTATGTTCTCATGCGCAGTTTTCGCGACAATAAAGCCGGGATTCCCTCTCCCCCCGCTTGGGGGGAGAGGGTTAGGGTGAGGGGGGCGTGGGGAGTCATCAACATAACTCCCGACTCCCCCTCACCCCAACCCCTCTCCCCCAAGTGGGGGAGAGGGGCTTTTAGGCCACCTTCCCCGCCAACAATTCCCTCGCCCTTTTCTCCCCAATCAACGGCAGCAAAAACTTCATCTCCGGCCCGTGGTCGAAGCTTGTCAAAGCGAGGCGCAGGGGCATGAATAAATCTTTGCCTTTGCGGCCTGTCTGCGCTTTCACTTTTTCCGTCCACGCGTGCCACGTCTCGCTGTCCCACGGTTCGGTGGGCAGGCACGTCGCCGCTTGCTCAAGAAAATCGGCATCGCTTATGACCGGCGTCAGGGGTCCATAAACCACTTTCGCCCATTGCCGAATATCGCCCAGCGTCGTGATGTTGGCGCGCGCGGCGTTCCACAAATTTTCGTCGACATCGCCGATGCCCATCGCCGCCAAGCGTTCACGAACCGCCCCGAAAGGCGTCAGATGCAGAATCTTCGCGTTCAGCGCCTTCAGCTCCTCGATATCGAATTTCGGGGTCGAATGCGAAATTTTGCCGAGGTCGAATTCGCTGGCCAGTTCTTCCAGACTCAACCGCGGCATCACGGCTTCCGACGTGCCGAGTTTGGCGAGCAGGGCGTTAACGGCCATCGGCTCGATCTGCATGTCGTTGCGCATGCTGGCGATCGACAGCGTGCCGAGGCGTTTGCTCATTTCTGTTCCATCGGCGCTGACAAGCAAGGGGAAATGCGCGAAGACGGGGGGCTTTGCTTCGGTAATCGCGCACCAGATTTGAATCTGCACGGCGGTGTTCGTGACGTGATCCTCGCCGCGAATGATGTGCGTGGTCTTGTCGTCGATATCGTCCACGACCGAGCAAAAGGTGTAAAGCGGCACGCCGTCCTCGCGCACAAGAACGGGGTCGGAGATAGCAGCGGCCGGATAGGCTTTATGTCCTTGCACCAAATCGTCCCATGTCACATCGACATGATCTAATTTGAATCGCCAATGCGGTTTGCGTCCCTGCGCTTTAAGCGCGGTCTTGTCGCCTTCGGTCAGTTTCAACGCCGCGCGGTCATAAACCGGCGGCAAGCCGCGCCCCAACTGCGTCTTGCGTTTCAGACTCAGTTCTTCCGGCGTTTCATAGCAGGGATAAACGCGTTCCGACGTTTTCAATCGTTCCAGAACTTCCGCATAACGCGCCACGCGATCCGATTGCCGCGCAAACGCGTCCCATTCCAGCCCCAGCCATTTCAGGTCGCGCTTGATCGCTTCCGCAAATGTTTCGGTCGAGCGTTCCCGATCGGTGTCGTCGAGCCGCAGCATGAAACTGCCGCCGTGCTTGCGGGCAAACAAATAATTAAACAACGCCGCGCGGACATTGCCGATATGCAGCAAACCGGTGGGCGAGGGGGCGATACGAACTCTGACAGTCATTTTGTTCTCTGGCTTTTTCAAATAAAACGCTAGGTTGGTGCGAGGAAATAAAGGACTTTGTTCGACGGTTCAAAATGTCAGTAAAGCAAAAGCAGCAGGATTCCCTCCCCCTCTATGGGGGAGGGTTAGGGTGGGGGTGATGGTTCCGCACAAGCTGTCTTTAAAGATTTAAAACAGTTGTTGCGACGCGACCACCCCCACACTCAAACATCACCCCCACC
>JARLJD010000028.1 GCA_031291395.1 Alphaproteobacteria bacterium
CGCGTATGAGAGATTGATCACACGACGCCTTTGTACCCAGCTCTTTCACCTTGTTTGCCAGCCTATACTTTTTCCTAAAACCTGTCACCATACAGGTTAACGAATCCCCACGCTTTTTCCCTTGACTGCGAACATGAGAGGGGGGGGGAATCCTACCGCTCTCGCGGCGCTGTCGTTTAAGACTCACCAAAAATCTGGTTCGCTTATTTCTTTACGCCGCCTACCCCTTCCCCCGATCAATCACTGCCTGCTGGCTCTCATTCACGCTTGCGCCGGTCAGGTCGGCTCCTGTTAGGTCGGATCCGGTCAGATCCGCGCCGAGGAGGTTGGCGTAGGATAAATCGGCGTCGGTTAATTGGGCTTGGCGCAGGCTCGCGCCCGATAGGTTGGCGTAGCGGAAATTGGCGTTTGACAGATCCGAAAGAAGCACCCTGCCCTGAGGCGAGACCAGCGGATCGAAACGCGCGCCTTGCAAATCGGCGTTGGTCAGGCCCGCGCCCGACAGGTCAATGCCGCGCATGTCGGCTCCCGGCGCTGTGATATAGCGCAGGTCGGCGCCGCAAAGACAGGCGGCCTGAATTTGCGTATTTGACAAATTAAGGCCGTACAAGATCGCCTTGTTGGCGTTCATCAGGCTGAGGCGCGCCATTGCGAACAGTTTTGTGCCGCGCATGTCATAGCCGCTGATGTCGAGCTGCTCGCCCGAACGGCCGTCCGAATCGACCCATAGGGCATGTTTGCGCAAAAGCCTTTCCAAAGATTCGGGCAAATCCTTGACGGTGGGGCCGGCAGGCGCGCTTGTCAGAGCGCCGGCAAGGCTTGCCTGCGACAGCCCTTCGATGTTGAGCGCGACGTTCGCGAGCAATGCGCCGCGCATATTGACGTTTTTAAGGTTACATTGGCTGAGATCCGCGCCGTCCAGATTTGCGCCGGAAAAATTCGAGCCTTCGAGATTGGCGCGGACGATTTTGCAGCTGCGCATCGTCGCGTCGCTGAAATTCGTTCCCGCCGCCACGGCGCCCGACAACCGCGCGTCGCTGAGGTTCGCGCCGCTGAGATCCGCGCCGCCGCTGTCCGACACGGGCCAATCGCGATGCAAGGGAACGAGATTGCCGACGTGATCGGCGGACGCCAGAATGCCTTCGCGCAAATCGACTCCCGTCATGTCCGCGCCGATCAGGGAAGCGCCGCGCAGGCAAGCGCCGCGCAAATCGGCGCGCACGAAACTGACGCCGCGGAGATTGCAAAAACGCAAGTCCGCGCCGAAAAAAGTGCAATAGTCGAACACCGCGCCGCGCGCGTCCGCGCTGTTCAGCGAAATGCCGGTCATGTCGGCATGAGAGAAATCGCAATTCCGCAACTGAAGCTGCGATAGATCGTGCCGCGCCAAAATCGCCCGCGCTCCGCCGACGCGCGCCTGACGATACATCCAATGCTTGCGCGCAATGGCATCAAGTTCGGCTTGCGTGATCCTGATGAGTCGCGAGTTTTCCTCGTCCGACATTCTTTTTCCGTAAAACGCCTGTAAAACTTGATTATCTCAGCTATCCTTTAAGAAAACCTTACATACGCGGGAAAGTTAACTGGTTGATTTATATGAAGGCAATCATATGCCCCTACAGGAACAGGGGCTAAGAAGTTGATTCTATTCGGAGTTTTTATCTAATTTGCGAATTGTCTCGAAACAACAACGAGCAATTCTAAAACTACCATATTTCTAGGATTTCCAAAGGGATAGGAATGTGATTCAAGAGGGGGATGGAGATATTGCCGTCCCTTTTAAGCGAGTTGAAAGCCGTGTGTGCGGATATTCCGGACGCGCGGGAGGGGCGTATGGGCAACATTGCGGTGGAAGATTTCGGGTTGTCGGCGTTTTCGATAGCCTGCCCCGCGCCCCGACACGGAGTTTTTTATGCAGAGTAAGTCCTTTTTGTCATACAAGCGGGTTTTGGAAAAAGGACACAACGGCTGTTCAAACTGTCTGACGCGCAAGCGCAGCAACGGCAAGATCAACACGCACATTCCGCTGATCCATAAAGATGCCGTTTCAAGAGACGCAACGCCTCTGGCTCATCGGGTCGCGGCTCTTTTGAAACGCCGGTTGTTAGGCCGCATGTGTAAATAACTGCTCCAAAATGCGCGTCATCCCCGCGCATGGGGGGATCCATCTTGGCCGCAAGAAAGCAAGCTGAAAATAACTATTCTCCCGGCTTTTCGCTGAAATATTTTGCGAATTTATCCGGTGTCTCTTTCCATGCGTCTGCATCAGCGGGAGGGGCTTTCTTGCGGGTGATGTTTGGCCATTTGGCGGCATAGTCGCGGTTCATTTCTAGCCACTTTTCGGCGCGGGAATCCGTATCGGAAACGATCGCTTCCGCGGGGCATTCCGGCTCGCACACGCCGCAATCGATGCATTCGTCAGGGCTGATAACCAACATATTTTCGCCCTCATAAAAGCAATCCACCGGACAGACTTCTACGCAATCCATGTATTTGCAACGGATGCAGGCTTCAGTAACAACATAAGGCATGAGGAAAACTCCGAATCTACATAGCCCAACAATCTACGTTTTGCCGGAAATCGAAGCAACCGCAATTTTGGGACATGGTTTACTCCGGAGCGTGACGGTTTTTTAGCGTTTTTTCTTTCCTGACTCCGCTATTATGCATCCCATGACCTTTCCCATCTTCGCCGATGTCATCAAACCAGACTTCCGTCCAGAGGCAGGACGGAAGTTTGAACTGGTATCCGATTACCGCCCCGCGGGCGACCAGCCGCAGGCGATCGAGGCGCTTGTGCGCGGGCTGGCGGCGAATGAACGCGAGCAGGTTTTGCTCGGCGTGACCGGTTCGGGCAAAACTTTCACCGTCGCGGAAACGATTCAGGCTTTGCAACGGCCTGCGCTGATCCTCGCTCCAAATAAAACTTTGGCGGCGCAGCTTTACGGCGAGATGAAATCTTTCTTTCCCAAAAACGCCGTCGAATATTTCGTCAGCTATTACGATTATTACCAGCCGGAAGCCTATGTCCCGCGCTCGGACACCTATATCGAAAAAGAGTCGATGGTCAACGAGCAGATCGACCGCATGCGCCACGCCGCGACGCGCGCGCTTCTGGAACGCGACGACGTGATTATCGTGGCCTCGGTGTCGTGTATCTACGGCATCGGTTCGGTCGAGACTTATCAAAGCATGGTTTTAGGGCTGGCCAAGGGGCAGGAGATCGGGCGCAAAGCTTTACTGTCGGCTTTGGTTGAATTGCAGTACAAGCGCAACGACATCGCCTTTGGCCGCGGCGATTTTCGCGTCAAGGGCGACACGATCGAGATTTTCCCCGCGCATTTGGAAACCACCGCGTGGCGTCTGATTATGTTTGGCGACGAGATTGAGCAGATCGTCGAGATCGATCCTTTGACGGGCGACAAAGGCGCGAAGCTCGACGCGGTCAAGCTTTACGCCAACAGCCATTATGTGACGCCCAAACCGACTTTGGCGCAGGCGGCAGAGCAGATTAAAATCGACCTCAAACAACGCTGCGTGGAATTTCTGGCGCAGGGGAAATTATTGGAAGAACAGCGTTTACGCGAACGCGCGACGTTCGATCTAGAGATGATCGCGGCGACGGGTTCCTGCGCAGGGATCGAAAATTATTCGCGTTATCTGACGGGACGCGCGGCGGGAGAGCCGCCGCCGACTCTCTTCGAATATCTGCCTGAAAATGCGATCCATTTTGTCGATGAAAGCCATGTGATGGTGCCGCAATTGAACGCGATGTATCGCGGCGACCGCGCGCGCAAAGCGACCTTGGCCGAATACGGATTCCGCCTGCCGTCCTGCGCCGACAATCGGCCTTTGAAGTTCGAGGAATGGGACAGAATGCGCCCGCCCACGGTGTTCGTGTCGGCGACCCCCGGGCCGTGGGAGTTGGAACGCACGGGCGGAGTCTTTGTCGAACAAGTCGTGCGGCCGACGGGGCTGATGGATCCACCGGTCATCATTCGCCCGACAGAAAAACAAGTCGATGATTTGTTGCATGAGGTACACGAAGTCACCGCCAAAGGCATGCGCGTGCTGGTCACGACCCTGACCAAAAAAATGGCCGAAGCGTTGACGGAATATATGGGCGATGCGGGGATTAAGGTTCGGTATATCCACTCGGACGTCGAGACGTTGGAACGCATTGAGATCATCCGCGATTTGCGTTTGGGCGTTTATGACGTTCTGATCGGCATCAACCTGCTGCGCGAGGGGCTGGACATCCCCGAATGCGGCCTTGTCGCGATTTTGGATGCCGACAAGGAAGGCTATCTGCGCTCGCGCACCTCGTTGATCCAGACGATAGGCCGCGCGGCGCGCAACGTCGAAGGCCGCGCGCTTTTGTACGCCGACCGTATAACAGGCAGCATGAAAGCCGCGATCGATGAAACCGACCGCCGTCGCGAGAAACAACAAATCTATAATGCCGCCAACGGCATCACGCCCGAAAGCGTCAAAAAATCCATCGGCGATATTCTAGGCTCGGTTTACGAAAAAGATCACCTGACGGTAAAAACGGGGTGGGACGAAGACGCGACATTATCCGGCAAGGATTTACGCGCCCATATCCGCGATTTGGAAAAACGCATGAAGCAAGCGGCGGGCGATCTGGAATTTGAAGAAGCCGCGAAACTGCGGGATGAGATCAAGCGGTTGGAGGCGGCGGAGTTGGGGGTTGATATCGGCGTCAATTCACCCCAGCCGCAAATGCGCGGAAAGAGGCGGCGACGCTAGCGCGGAGATGAAGTTATGAAGGCTTCGGAGCCTGTGAGTAGAGGTGAAGTGATGGGGAACTCGGATGCGATTCCAATGTGATCACGGGGGTGATATCACGGGAAGTGTATCTTACAGGATATTCTTTTGTCCTTACTTCCTGACATTGACCCAAGCCGCTCTCCTGACAGTTATCTATGTAGTCTTTCAGATCCTTCAAAATATCCATAGGGCTAGGTTTTATGCCTTTCGCTGCCTTGCTTTGTATGCCGCCTATCACAGCAAAGATGCAGACCAATCTCCCCATCTCTTGCCCCCACCTGTGATCAGCAAGTTTGGCAAGTTGCATAAGCTCGTTAGAAGGCAGGAAGGATCTCTGATCATTTTGCGGCCATAGAAGGCTTGTTCTTATAAACTCCATCACTTCTATGCCTGAACTGCAGCACCCCCTTAAGGTACTTTCTGCAGCGTAGCCTGCTTCTACTGCATTGCTGTGCGATCCTTTCTCTATTGAAAGAGCAAAAGAATTAAGCGCATCCCTGACAAATGTTGTTTCATGCCTTTCCATAACACACTCCGCTAAAAATGTTCATTCGCGTTATCAAGCCATGTGACTGTCTATAAATAAGCGAATACTTTCTTGATGCCCTGCGCGGCGTTGTAACGCTTGGCGCCGTTCATTTAAAGTGCTTTTTACAGAGGCAGCCCAAGCTGCTTTTGAATCCTCATACGACAACCGAAATGAGCGAATTTCCGACCTACCTCGACTGTATCACGAAATAGTTTCCAATTTCTTTACCCTGATTACGAAACCAACGCCGCAATCTGTTTAAAAACAAATAGCAACATGTTGATATATAATATCTTTCATAAAATCTCCGCCAGCATCTGCTCAACGCCGCTTTGCCAATCGGGGAGATGAAGGCCGAAGGTTTGCGTGAATTTTCCGGTGTCGAGGCGCGAGTTGAGGGGGCGTTTGGCGGGTAGCTGAAAATCGCTGGAAGGAATAGCGGTTACGGCTTCTTCTGAAACTTTTAGATTAACCCCGGCTTGCCGCGCATAATCCAAAACGAAACGAGCGTAATCGTACCACGATGTTTCGCCGCTGGCCGAAAGATGATAAAGACCGCAAGCTTCCGGCCTAGACCGCAGGATATGAGCTGTGATGTCGGCGAGAAGTTCGGCTCCCGTCGGCGCTCCGATCTGGTCGTTGACGATGCGCAGGCTGTCGCGTTCTTTGGCGAGGCGCAGAATAGTTTTAACAAAATTATTGCCGCGCGCGGCATAGACCCAACTGGTGCGGAAAATATAATAGCGGCAGCCGGAGGCTTGAATGGCTTTTTCGCCGTCGAGCTTTGTCGCGCCGTAAAAATTCACAGGCGCGGGCGAGTCTGTTTCTTGCCACGGCGTGTTTCCGCTGCCGTCGAAAACGTAATCGGTCGAATAATGAACCAGCAATGCGCCGGATAATCTGGCCTCTTGCGCCAGCGCGGCGGGAGCCTTTGCGTTGATAAGGGCGGCTTTCTCGCGTTCGCTTTCCGCTTGATCGACAGCGGTATAGGCGGCGGCGTTGACGATAATATCGGGAGCTGTCGCGCGGATCGTTTCCCTGATTCCTGTAAGATTGGCAAGATTCCCGCACGGATTCACGCTGTCCGACCCCAGTGCAACAACCTCGCCCACAGGCGCAAGGCTGCGCTGCAGTTCCCAGCCCAGTTGCCCGTTTTTGCCGAGGAGAAGGATTTTCATTTCATCACCGTAGATATTTATTGTGTGCCGTTCTTGTTTACAACGCGCGGGTTCAACTAGCCCTCACCCCTTCTTCGCCCTCTGTGCCGCCTTCTTCACCAGTTCCGGCGCGGTGCCGCCGAGGCTTTTGCGGCTTTGGGCCGACGCGGCGGGCGTCAAGATAGAAAAGATTTCATTGGCGATGCGCGGCTCGATTTTCCGCATCTCGGCAAGCGCGAGGCCGTCGAGTTGGCAACCTTTTTCCTCGGCCAAGCGCACGAGTTTGCCTGTGACGTGATGCGCTTGCCGGAACGGCATGTTCAGGTTTCGCACCAGCCAATCGGCCAAATCGGTCGCGGTGAGAAAACCGCTTTGCAGGGCTTTGTCCAACGCCGGTTTGTTCGCTTTGAAATCTCGAACCATTCCCGCCATTGCCGCGATCATCAGATGCAACGTGTCCACGGCGTCGAAAACGGGTTCCTTGTCTTCCTGCAAATCCTTGCCGTAGGTCAAAGGAAGGCCTTTCAGCACGACGAACAATGTGTTGAACGATCCCAACAAGCGCCCTGTCTTGCCGCGCACAAGCTCCGCCGCATCGGGGTTGCGCTTTTGCGGCATGATGGAACTGCCGGTCGTGAAGGCTTCGGATAATGTGATGAAGCTGAAACTTGGGCTGCACCAGATCACGATTTCTTCGGCCAAACGCGACAAATGCGCCCCCAGAATCGCGGCGTCCGCCAGAAACTCCAGCGCGAAATCCCGCGCCGAAACGGCATCCATCGAGTTTGCCATAGGCCGCGCGAAGCCTAATTCCTTAGCCGTCATCTGGCGGTCGATGGGGAAAGAAGTTCCCGCCAGCGCGGCGGCGCCCAGCGGCATTTCGTTTACGCGTTTCCTGCAATCGGCGAGGCGCGCGCGGTCGCGACTGAGCATCTCGACATAGGCCAGCAGATGATGCCCCAGCGTGACCGGCTGCGCGGGCTGCATGTGCGTAAAGCCGGGCATCAAAAGCGCAGCATGCTCTTCGGCTCGTTCGGCTAAAGCCGTCAGCAAATCGCGCAAAGCGGCGTCCAACCCGTCGATGGCGTCGCGTAGCCACAGACGGAAATCCGTGGCCACTTGGTCGTTGCGCGACCGCGCGGTGTGCAGGCGTTTGGCCGGTTCGCCGATCAGATCGAACAGGCGCGACTCGACGTTCATATGAACGTCTTCAAGCGCTTTAGAAAAAACGAATGCGCCGGATGCGATTTCTTTTTGGATTTTATCAAGCCCCTTCAAAATCGCCGCAACGTCTTTTTGCTTAATGATCCCGCACGCTCCAAGCATTTTCGCGTGCGCTTTCGAAGCGCGGATATCCTGCGCGTAAAGCCGTTGATCCACATCGATCAACGCGTTGATTTCGGCCATGATCGCGGAGGGTCCTTGCGCGTAATGCCCGCCCCACATGGGGTTGGCAACGTTTTGCTGTTTCGTTTTCTTTACGCGTTTCATTCAAAGCCCTTTCCGCGATCATGCGCCTTTTCAAACAGTTCCTTAAGCCTTGATCTGCCCCGCCTTCGCCAGCGTCCGCGCGTGGACGCCGAGAACACCGAGGAAACCTTCCGAGTCCCTGTGATCGAAATCGCCGTCGCTCTCCATAGAGCTGTCCGCCGAGAAAAGCGAATGCGGCACGTTCGATGCCGACACATAGGAGACAACGCCCTTATACAAAGACACGGTAATATCGCCCGTCACAAGATCCGCCGTTTCCTTCACGGCTTTCTTCGCCATGCGCGAACCGACATCGTTCCAATAGCCCTGATAAAGCTGCTTGGTCAAATAAGCCGACAGCGTGTCGAAAAGCTCCCGCGTTCTGCGGTCGAGAACGAGCTGCAACAGGAAAGTGTAGGCCGTCCCCAAAAGCTCCATCCCGGGCGCTTCGTAAACGCCTCTCGATTTGACGCCGACGAAACGGTTTTCGACGAGGTGAAGGCCGATGCCGATGCCGTGCTTTGCGCCCAGCTCGTTCGCGGTCTTCATAGCCTGCACGACATCGACCGGCTTGCCGTCGATAGCGACAGGCCAGCCTTTTTCGAACCTGAAGGCGACCTCTTGGGGCTTGTCCGGCGCATCCTCCGGCCACACGCCCATTTCCGGCGCGACGAAATGCGCGGGCGTCGAAAGCTCTTCGAGTTTGCCGCTCTCATGCGTCAGGCCGAGCATGTTGGCGTCCGTCGAATAAGGCTTCTCGCGCGTGGCCCTGATGGGAAGGCCGTGTTGTTCGCAGTAGGCTATCATCTGCTGCCGCCCGCCAAAACGGGTCAAAAACGCGTCGTCCCGCCACGGCGCATAGACCGACAGGGAAGGATCGAGCATATTGGCGATCAGCTGAAAACGCAGCTGGTCGTTGCCCCGTCCCGTCGCGCCGTGGCTAATGATCTTGAGGCCTTTTTTCGCCACGGCCTCGACCATGCCTTTCGTCGTCACCTGCCGACCGAGCGGCGTCGTGCACCAGTAACGCCCCTCGTAACAGGTTTGCGCCTGAATGCCGGCAATGCCCGCCTCGGCCATTTCTTTTTGCAGCGGCATCGCGAAGAAATCCACCGCGCCGCAAGCCCGCATGCGCTTTTCGATAGAGCCGAAATCCGTTTCGTCCGGCTGCCCAAGGTCGGCCGTAAAACAAATGACCTTTACGCCCTGCTGAGTCAGCCAATGGGTAATCGTGCAGCTGTCGAGGCCGCCGGAGGCCGCGAAAGCGATGGTTTTGCCTTTAAGATCGTTGACGTTCATGATGTCTCCCGTTGGGGCGATGCCCCTGTTATATCAAAGCGAAATCCTCCCGCCAGAGCAGGAGAAAACGGATATCCATTTTGTGAGGAGGGTACGGAAATGTGTGCGCCTAGCGGGCGCGTCGAACACGACGGGAGATGTTGCGGTTTTCCATGACCATAGGAGTAACATAAGACATTACGGAAAAATGTCCAGAAAAAACGTCCAAGAAAAAACTTACCTCCATTCAAATTCAAAAAAAACGCCGTCATTCCACAATTATACTCATGGTCGGCATAAGTTGCGCTTTTTCGTAGGAGCGGCTTCCAGCCGCGACTGGTGACATAAAACACGGGGTCGCGGCTGGACGCCGCTCCTACGAAAAAGCTCGTCTTGTGCCGTTCTGCGTATATCTCACCGCCAGAAATAATGCAGGTCCAGCCCGAGGATTAATTGGGAAAAGCCGCTGTCGGTTGCCAGATTCGATCCATAATATTCAGCCGTTCCTTCTAAAGCTACGTTATTGCCGATGGCATAGGAAAGCTTGATGTTCGGATCATAAGTCGGCTTTGGAGCGTAATCCGGATTGACGGCTTCAAAGCCCGCCGATCCCCCAGTATCCAGCGAGAGTTTTTGCGTGAGATTTGCCCGTATCCGAAGGAGTCCTTCGGCGGCGCCGTAACGCTCCGGATCGAAGTAACCGTTGTAAGGGCTATGCGCAAAATGCATGCCCGTCACGCGCGCGCCGAGGAAGAGAGCGAACGGTTTCGACAGAACCTGTTTCTCTCCTGAAAGCTGGCCGAATTGCCTTTCGTTGCCGTCGTTATACAGGCCTTCATTGCCACTCACCGAAAAATGAAGGGTGTTGGTGGGGGCATAGTTGATGTCGCCGCCAAAATAAGTTGCCGCGATGCCTTCCTGCATAGACTGAAGGATGCCGAAAGTATTTCTGAACGACCCCAAGCCGATGCTGAGGGTCTTGCTGGGCGAATACGTTCCATAGACGTTATAGGTCGCTATGGTATGCGTGTTTGAATAGGAAACGCTGTAGTTATCGACGCCCGCGACGCCGGAAAACGAGAACCGGTCGTTGAGTTTGTAGTCCATGCTGATTTCCGGACGGTAAAGATTGGCGTTTCCGACATCTTTCTGATCGAAACGGCTATACTGGAGAACCGGGCCGATGCCTCCTGCGCCGTTGATAAATTTAAACTCATGACTGACCGTCGTCGTTTCCGTATCAAGACGATCGGTCTCTGTCGAACGTTGAAAAGCGAAGTAGGTTTCATCGGGTTGCGCAGTGTTCTGGACGAAAGGCGCGGAGGGACGCCGTATGTAATAAGGCGTAGAGTAAGGCACATAGTGAGGCGTATACTGAGGCGTATCGTCCACAACCGTAGACGCTGCGGGAGCATATCCGCCATAGGCGGCAGAGCCGGATTGCTGCATATAGTAAGGCGCATCATTCGTAACTATCTGCGCCGATGGCGCGGATTGCCCATAGGCAGGCACCGTGACCATGAACAAAGAAGGAAGGATCAGAAAAAAGGCAAGGACAAAGCCAGTTGTCCTCTTCATTCGCAGACGGTCAAAAATACGATTCAAGCTTCCATTTATCATTGGATATTCTTTCCGTTTCAATTATAAATTCAAAAAATACAGAAACCCAACCCAACCAAGACGGGCGTTATCTTTATACAACTTGGCGTTAGTATTGCAAAAAACGCGAAATAAATCAATCAAAACGCTTACCACCCGTCAAATTTTCTTGACGCACAAGAATCGGATGTGATTCAAGGATTCTCCACAAATTTTGGAGGTTCTGATGGGCAGGTCGGACGCATTGGTGAAAGCCATTGAGGATGATTTTAAACGGAAACATCCCC
>JARLJD010000200.1 GCA_031291395.1 Alphaproteobacteria bacterium
CCCTCTCCGGTGAAATCAAGTCCGTTGGTTCCGATACGCTGAACAACGAAATGAACGCCTGGGCCGAGGGCTTCAAGGCGAAATATCCTGGCGTCACGATCGAGATTGAAGGCAAGGGCTCAGCCACCGCGCCAGCGGCGCTTCTTGCCGGCGCCTCTCAGTTCGCGCCGATGTCGCGCCTGATGACGTCGGATGAAAGTGATGCCTTCGAAAAGAAATATGGCTACCAGCCCGCCCATTTCCGCGTCGCGATCGACGCGCTTGCTGTCTATGTCAACAAGGACAATCCGATCAAATGCTTGTCTCAGATGCAGATCGATCGGATGTTTTCCTCGACGCGCAAGGGTAGTGGCGGGAAAAATATTGCGAATTGGGGCGAAGTTGGTTTGACCGGCGAATGGGCGTCGACGCCGATAACCCTTTACGGGCGCAATTCCTTGTCAGGCACCTACGAGTTTTTCAGGACGCATGTCTTGTATGGCGGCGATTACAAGTCGGATGTGAAACAGCAGATCGGCTCCGCCGCCGTCGTTGAGGGCGTGGCGGGGGATAAGTCCGCCATCGGCTATTCCGGCCTGGGCTATAAGACCGAGGGCGTCCGGGCCGTCCCCGTTGCGGTTTATGACGGCGGCGATTGCTACGACACATCAGCGGAAATGGTTCGCACCGGCAAATACCCGATCGCGCGATATCTGGAAATCTATGTGAACAAGAATCCGACCGAGGCGCTGGATCCGCTGCGCGCGGAATTCATCAAATACATATTGTCGAAGGATGGCCAGACACTGACGGAAAAGGGCGGCTATTACTCGATCACCGACACCGATCGTCAGGTCGACCTGAAACGGTTGGGCATCTCCGTCGTCGGGCAATAAGCATTTGGCGACGTTCGGCCGTCCGCTGTATCGCGCCGCATTGCGGATTGCGCCGCCAGGTTCGGTTTACATGGCTGCAGATGGCCGATTTCGATTCTGCGGCAACGTCCAGCCTTGCGGCATTCAATGATATCCTATAATCTGGATATATGGAGTAAATGAGGCTGCCGGGTTGAGGTCGTATCGATGCGGCCCCGTTGCACCCCAAATTCAACCGCTCGGCCTTGCGAGCTTTCGCATCGCTGAGCGAGGAATCTCTTGCCGCAGACTCTGAAAGAGGCTCACGTCATGACCGACCGCATCTATAATGCTTTATTCCTTTGCACGGGAAACAGCGCTCGCTCGATCCTCGCTGAAAGCATCCTCCGCAAAGACGGCAAGGGCCGGTTCCATGCTTTCTCGGCGGGAAGCCATCCCAAGGGCGAAATCAACCCCTTCGCGCTGAAAATCCTCGCCAGTTATGACTATCCAACCGACGGATTCCGGTCGAAGAATTGGGAAGAGTTCGCCACTCCCACCTCGCCGAAGCTGGATTTCGTTTTCACGGTTTGCGACAACGCCGCCGGCGAAGCCTGTCCGATCTGGCCGGGACAGCCGATGACGGCACATTGGGGCATCGAGGACCCCGCCGCCTTCGAAGGCACTGA
>JARLJD010000029.1 GCA_031291395.1 Alphaproteobacteria bacterium
AATCCGAAAAAAGAGAGATCGTCATTCCGGAAAATTTTGCGCCCTAACCAACTTTGTGGCTAGAAACTAACCGTTGGGGCGCAAAATTTATCCGGAATCCCATTTGTTTGCTTTCTTGCTTTTTTCGGGTTCTCAAGGAAGCGGGGTATAACGGCAACTTATCTACCCATAAACCAGATGACAAACTGCTTCCAGATTGTATCCATCCCTGTCAAGAATATAAGCTGCATAGTAGTTGGGATGATACTGTGGCCGCAATCCTGGTCGGCCATTGTCCGATCCGCCCGCCTGTATTGCGGCTCTAAAAAATGCATCCACGACATCTCTTGACTCTGCACTGAACGCGAAGTGCGTTAGCGGTGGCACAGGATTGCCTTGAGCTATCCAAAAATCTCCGCCGGGATCAAGCGACCTTCTTGGCCCATCGGGCACGCCAAATCCGACAGAAGCCTCGCCGTCCTTAAGCAGACGATAGCCTAAGGGATGCAGAGCGGCGGCATAAAACCGTTTGCTGCGGGCAAGATCAGAAACAATAATGCGTATGTGATCCAACAAGTGCGCCTCGCTAGATGAATTAGTTGTTTTTTAGGTTCTCACGCCCCCATATACCCGGGCAGCCACGCCTCATGCGCCTGACGCAGGGATTCAACCGCCAAGTTGCCTTCGGCCAGTTTGATTTCCTTTCCTCCGGTTTGCCCCAGTTTGGTCAGAGGCGCCCCCGCAGCTTTGGCTTTGGCGATCACGGCATCGGGAGTCCCTGTCGCAATGACATACCGCCCCTGATCCTCGCCGAACCAGAACGCCGCGTCGCCGCCCTGCTCTAGCGTGATGCCGATGCCTTTGGCTATCGCCATTTCCGCGACTGCGACCAGCAAGCCGCCGTCGGAAATGTCGTGGCAGGAGGTTATCAGGCGTTCGTCGACCAATGCGCGGACGAACTCGCCGTGTTTGCGTTCGGCGGATAAATCCACAGGCGGCGGCGCGCCTTCTTCGCGGTTGAAAATCTCGCGCAGATAAAGCGACTGACCGATATGGCCTTTGGTGTCTCCGATCACGAACACCGTTTCGCCTTCGCTGCGGAAGGCTATGCCGACGGCTTTGGTGACATCCTGCATCAAGCCGACGCCGCCGATCGCGGGCGCGGGCAATATAGGGCTGCCGTTGGTTTCGTTGTAAAGGCTGCAATTGCCCGACACGATGGGGTAATCCAGCGCAAGGCAGGCTTCGCGCATTCCCTGCACCGCGCCGACGAATTGCCCCATGATGCGCGGCTTTTCCGGATTGCCGAAATTCATGCAATCGGTGATCGCCAAGGGTTTCGCCCCGACCGCACAAATATTCCGCCAAGTTTCGACAACCGCCTGCATCCCGCCGATGACAGGATCAGCAGCGCAATAACGCGGCGAACAATCGACCGTCATCGCCAGCGCTTTTTGGCTGTCGTCAAGCCGCACGACGGCCGCATCCCCTCCGGGCCCCTGCGCCGTATTCGCCCGCACAAGGCTGTCATATTGTTCCCAGATCCAACGCCGCGAACACAAATCCGGCGTCGCGATCAGTTTCGCCAGAATGCTGAGCGGCGTTTCGCCTTGCGGCAGCGGATAAAACGACGCGTCGATTTCGGATTGCGCCGGAGTCGGTTCCCACGCCCGATTGTAAACGGGAGATTGATCGACCAAAGGCGCAATCTCAATATCGATTTCCTTCACCCCGTTGCGCAAGCAAACAATGCGCCCCGTATCGGTCAAAGCGCCGATTACCGAGAAATCCAGCTCCCATTTTTTGAAGATGCGCTGCGCCTCGGCCTCGCGCCCGGGCTTCAGGACGATCAGCATGCGTTCCTGACTCTCGGACAGCATGATTTCGTAGGCGCTCATCCCCTCCTCGCGCAACGGCACTTTGTCGAGATCGATCTCAATCCCAAGCCCGCCTTTCGACGCCATTTCGACCGAGGACGAGGTCAGCCCCGCCGCGCCCATATCCTGTATCGCGATGATCGCGTCGGTCGCCATAAGTTCGAGGCAAGCTTCCAAAAGCAGCTTCTCCGTAAACGGATCGCCCACTTGCACCGTAGGCCGTTTGCTGCCGGAATCCTCGTTGAATTCGCCCGAAGCCATGGTCGCGCCCTTGATCCCGTCGCGTCCGGTTTTCGATCCGACATATACCACGGGATTGCCGATGCCCGCCGCAGCGGAATAGAAAATCCGATCGGCGTCCGCGACGCCCACCGTCATCGCGTTGACGAGGATGTTGCCGTTGTAGCTGGAATGAAAATTGGTTTCCCCGCCCACGGTGGGAACGCCCATGCAATTCCCGTAACCGCCGATTCCGGAAACGACGCCCGCAACCAGCGATCTGGTTTTCGGATGCCCAACATCGCCAAACCGCAAAGCATTCAAATTGGCGACAGGCCGCGCCCCCATCGTAAACACATCGCGCAAAATCCCGCCTACGCCCGTGGCAGCGCCCTGATAGGGTTCGATGTAGGAGGGGTGGTTGTGGCTTTCCATCTTGAAAATCGCAGCCTTCCCATCGCCAATATCGATCACCCCCGCATTCTCGCCGGGCCCGCAAATGACATGCGGCGCGGTAGTCGGAAGCTGCTTCAACCAAACCCGCGTCGATTTATACGAGCAATGCTCCGACCACATCGCGGCGGCAACGCCGAATTCCGCCATCGTCGGCTCGCGGCCCATGACGCCAAGCAAAGTTTCATATTCGCCGCGAGTCATGCCGTGTTCGGCGAGAAGCTGATCGACGGGGGTTTTTTCTTGCGAGATTGTTTTTGCTGCGCAGTTCATCAGGTTTCTTTCTTCAGGTTGGCTTATTTTTTAGAATGGATGACGGCGCATTTATTGTCAACGCACCGAGCCGCGGCATGCGGATCATGCGCGCCGGCCTTCAAACAATCGACCGACGCCGCGGCTTTGCTCGCCTGATCCGCGTAATTTTTGTTAACCGCCCAATCGTCGCCGCAATACCCTGCCGTCAGGACGCAATCGCGATCGGTTTGGCATTTAAACCATTCGCCGGACAATCCCTGCGCTTGGGCCAATGTCGGCAACAAAAGCAGGCTTGCCAAAACAATATATTTCAACATGTCCCTTCTTTCTCTGCTTCGCGTTCTTTCAACAGGGCTTCGGCTTCATCGGGAGTGATTTCGACAATCTTGCCATCGCGCCAAATAGCGATATTCGTTCCAAAACGGCGCGCCTGCGCGATAGACGCAATCGCGCCAGCGTGAAGACCCTGTGCGACATCAACCGACACCCCGTCATTCTGCTCGTTCATTGTCACCCCCTCCACCATTCTTTAGCATTATTTGCCATTTCGAATCCTGAACGACAGCCCAAGTCGTATCTATCTTTTTTGCAATCAAATCCTGAATGTCCGTCGCAGAGGCAGAATTGTCATAAACATACGCCTCATCGACCAACGGCAAATAAACGTCTACCAAATTCTTTAACCCTCGCCCATAGCGTCGTTCGATGTCTTTGCCCGGAATATCATGCCCTCCCTGCGCAACGCGCAAGCGCACGCGAGTCTTCGCCAATTCCGCATTGGGCAACCATAGATAAACGAGACTCAAACGGCTACCCGCTGATTTGGCTTGTCTTAACTTCTCGGCAAAAACGCGGCTCGCGCCGGTTGTCTCAAAAGCGAAGCTTTTGCCGGAGGCGATCAAATCGTCAATCCGTTGCAGCATTAAACGTCCGGCCGGGACGGCCTGTCCGTCCGGATTCAACGGATTCAACCCTCGCGCGATCTCATCCGCGTTCACGAATTCATGCACCGACAGAAAGTTCGGCAACAGCGTCATCGCCGCTGTCGTCTTCCCCGCCCCGTTCGGCCCCGCGATCATGTAAACTGTGGGTTGCGTCATGGGGGGAACATATCCCACGCGAACAAAAGGCGCATCAGAAAAACACATCCCCCGCGCTAATCGTTCTTTCCCTCCCGTCCGCCAAAAGCAATCGCAAATTGCCGTCCCTATCCAAATCAACGAATTGGCCTTGTATTTCTTCCTGCGGCAAGCGAACGCGCAACACGCCTTTGCGGGCATGCGCCAGCCATGCGGCGCGAAGGGAGGCGAAACCTTCAGTATTTATAAGCTGATACCACGCGGCGAGGGATTCCAGAATTTTGGTTAAAATTTCCTCCAGAGAAGGGACATCTCCCGTTTCCGCCGCCAAACAAGTCACAGGATAAAGCGGATTTTCGGGAACATGCCGCACATTCAGCCCCATCCCGACCACCAGCCAGCCCTCGCCCGATTCCAGCAGAATGCCGCTGATTTTCTTGCCGTCGACCAGAATATCGTTGGGCCATTTCAGTTCGACGGGTTTGGCAGAAAGAATCCCCCTCCCCTTGAGGGAGGGGGTAGGGGGTGGGGGGGTGCGGCTAGGGGCAATTTTTATCATTTCAACCGCCGCCTGCGCGGAACCGCCCCCCTCCCCTATCCCTCCCCTCAAGGCAGAGGGAAGTCTTGTTGAACCATTCACATAAAACTCAACCGCCTCATACAACGCCAAAGCCGCAACAAAACTGTACCGCCCCCATTCGCGCACAGGCGCTGGCGGATGCAACAAAACGGAACAATACAAATTCCCCTCCGGCGACTCCCACACCCGCCCCTGCCGCCCGCGCCCCGCGCTCTGCCGCAAAGCCCAAACAACCAATCCCTCCGCAGCGCCGTTTTCGGCTGCCTGTTTGGCGTCATCGTTAGTGCTGGCGGTCGTTTCTAAACGGCGGATATCAAAGCGCATCATTCCGGCCTCCCAAGCAACGGCGACGGCGCAACCGCGATCCAGCCCACCGCCAACAACAACATGCCACGCACAAACTTGATGCCCCAACCGAAGAACAATGCGTCTGCGCCCGCATAGACAGCTTTAACAATGCGTCCGGAGGTCACACAGATTGCGTCCCGATATTGGCGCTCTCCCCAGCTCATTTTTCCGCCAACGCCGCCGCATGACCAAAATCCTCCTCGGCGTTTTTTTCGTTGCCTAACTGCGCCCAAGCGCGGCCTCTTTGCCGCAACGCGTCGGCATCGTCAGGCGCGGCTTTAATCGCGCGGTTCAGATCATTAATCGCATCCCAATAACGTTCACTCTCCATAAGCGTCATTGCGCGGCCAGTCAGGCTTGTCGCGTCGTCCGGCGCGATTTTCAAAGCGGCATCATATTGCGCCGTTGCGTTTTTGACGTCCTTCGCGCGTAAAAATTCCTGCCCCGAAAGATCGTGCATCGCCACGGCGCGATGAGGCTCCGATTTGTCATAACCGGAAGCCAAAGCCCAAAACTCCCGCGCCGCATCGACATGCATCCCCCGATTGGCCTGTGCAAACGCGCGGCACAAATGCGCGTCATCCCCGCCGCCTTTTTTGATCCACGCGGTAGCCTCGGCCGCGGCAATGTCGGGCAATTCGTCGGCGCGTTGCAGACAGGTCTGGAGTTGGGGGGATAAGGCGATTTGCGCAGGCGCATCGGCGTGAGCGACACTGGCAAACAAAGCAACAAGCAAGACTGCGGCAATAATTTTAGCAGACATTAATCCGGTTCCTTGGGTATATGTCGGCTTAACTCCATCGCATCGTGAAGGATGCGAACGACTTCTATAACATGTTTCTCCTCTGCCCTATACATGACAAAATGTCGACCACGCCGCCCTTTGCGGGCAACGTGAAGGGTTCGGATTCCCTGAAGAATTTCGTCGCGAGAAGAACTGCCCGGCACATCGGGGCCAAAAGCAAGCGCGGCGAAAGCTTTAAGAATCGTTGTTTTGTAAATAGCGGCTTGCCGCTCACCGAACGTGTTTTTCGTGTAGCGCAGAATACGGACAAAGTCCTTCTCGGCCTCGCTGCCGAGATGAATATTCCAGCGTTTTCGAGTCACTATGCCTCCGCGCTTGAAAGCGCCGCATCGGCAAGCGTGTCAAGATGAGCGATCAATTCCGACGCATCGTCGAATTTTTTAAATTCGCCGCGATCTAAAGCTTTGACGCCAACCTGCGCGGCGGCACGAAGGGCTTTGAGTTTCGCGGCTTCCTCGGCTTCGCGGTTTTCAACAAGGCGCAATCCTTCGCGCATAACCTCACTGGCATTCTGATATCGCCCGCATTGCACCAAAGCCTCAATCAGAGTTTCCTGACGTTCAGTTAAAACGACGTTACGCGTGGGCATGTGAAGCCTCCCCCTGTTATGATCCGGATATATTAATCGCGATTGGCATAAAATGCCAACAGAAACTTTCGCGCTCTGCTGTATTGTTGTTACCTCTCATCCATCTTCAACGCCGCAATAAACGCCGATTGCGGTATCTCCACCTCCCCAAATTGCCGCATCCGTTTCTTCCCTTCTTTCTGTTTATCCAGCAATTTACGCTTACGGCTAATATCCCCGCCGTAGCATTTCGCCGTCACGTCCTTGCGCATCGCCGAGATCGTTTCGCGGGCGATGACGCGGCCGCCGATCGCAGCTTGAATGGCGATTTTGAACAGGTGTTTGGGGATCAGTTCTTTCAGGCGTTCACACAAAATGCGGCCTCGCCCTTCGGCGTTGGAACGATGCACGATGATGCCCAGCGCATCGACCGGCTCGCCGTTGACCAAGATCGACATGTTGACCAGATCGCCGTCGCGGTATGCGTCCAGCGCGTAGTCGAAACTGGCATAACCGCGGCTGATCGATTTCAACCGATCATAAAAATCGAACACGACTTCGCCCAGCGGCAGTTTATAAACCAGCATCGCCCGCGCGCCGACATAGGTCAGCTCGACCTGCTCGCCGCGTCGATCATTGCATAAAGCCAGAATGTTGCCCAGATACTCGTCAGGAGTCAAAATCGTCGCCTTGATCCACGGCTCCTCAATACGTTCGATGCGCACAGGATCGGGCATGTCGGCAGGATTGTGCAATTCCTTGACGTCGCCGTTCGTCAGATGAATTTTGTAAATCACCGAGGGCGCTGTCGTTATCAAATTCAAATTAAACTCGCGCTCCAGCCTTTCCTGAATGATTTCCAGATGCAGCAAGCCCAAAAAGCCGCAGCGAAAACCAAAACCTAACGCGACCGAGCTTTCCGCCTCGAACTTAAAACTGGCGTCGTTCAACGCGAGTTTGCCCAATGACTCCCGCAAATGTTCGAAATCGTTCGCGTCAACCGGAAACAAGCCGCAAAACACCACAGGAACCGAGGGTTTGAAACCGGGCAACAAACTGTCCGCCGGATTCCTGTCGTCGGTAATCGTATCCCCCACTTTGGTGTCGCTGATTTGCTTGATACCAGCGGTGATGAACCCAACCTCGCCCGCTTTCAACTCGCCGACCTCGATTTTCTTGGGCGTGAAAATCCCCACGCGGTCGAGATCGCGCACCGCGCCCGTGACCATAAACCGGACTTTCTGACCCTTTTTGATCGCGCCATCCACTACGCGCACCAGAATGACGACGCCCAAATAAGCGTCGTACCAGCTATCGACCAGCAAAGCCTTGAGCGGCGCATCAGGATCGCCCTTGGGCGCAGGCAGACGCGTGACGATCGCCTCCAGAACATCGCCGATCCCCTGCCCCGTCTTGGCGGAAATCATCACCGCGTCGGACGCGTCAAGCCCGATCACGTCCTCGATCTGCTGCTTGACGCGCTCCGGCTCGGCCGCGGGCAAATCGATTTTGTTCAGAACCGGAATAATTTCGTGATTGTTATCGAGCGCCTGATAAACGTTCGCCAAAGTCTGCGCCTCGACGCCCTGCGAGGCATCGACCACCAGCACCGACCCCTCGCACGCCGCCAGCGAACGGCTGACTTCATAGGCGAAATCGACATGCCCGGGCGTGTCCATCAAATTCAACTGATAGGTCTCGCCGTCTTTGGCCGTGTAGGAAAGCCGCACCGTCTGCGCCTTGATCGTGATCCCGCGCTCGCGCTCGATGTCCATATTGTCAAGCATCTGCTCCCGCATCTCCCGCGCCTCGACCGCGCCGCAAGTCTGAATCAGCCGATCGGCCAAAGTCGACTTGCCGTGATCAATATGCGCGATGATCGAGAAATTACGTATATGGGATTGATCTGTCATAGCTTTTCCAAAACACGATGGTGAGCGTGTTTTGAGCATAGGAGACGGAGGAATTCAAGTTATTGCGCAGTCAGCAAAATTGTCGAAACCAAATTCCCCTCCCTCTTCTCCCCCCGCAACGTCGAATAACGGTGACTGAAAAACCGCTCCGGCTCGGCGCAAGTGTCGGCTGGAGATGATTCAACCGAACCGATGCCCAAACCGCGCAGTTTTTCGACAATATATCCTGATAAATCAAAGTGATAATGGTTGATCGGCAAACGGCGCCGACAACCCCTCTCCGCCCGCCCTTCGCGGGGGGAGAGGGGAGGGACAGAACGCGGAACTTGAGATGTAGAACGAAAGGGGTGAGGTGGGTTAGGGGGATCGTTCGCATTCTCGCCCCCCCACCTCACCCCATTCCACGTTTTGCTCTTGGGGGAATTTCTGTCTCCCCCCTCTCCCCCCGTAAGCGCGGGCGGAGAGGGGCTACTGCCGCCGCTTTCTGTGTCAAAAAAGCTTGAACAACAAGAATCCCTGAAAAACCGCCCATTCCCCTCCCCCTCCGCTAAAAAAGCCGCCAAAAACTCCCCCCCGACTTCATAAGAATCCCGCCCAATGCACGGCCCCAACGCCGCTCGAATATCCCCCCTCCGCGCCCCCAGCTTTTCCATCGCCGCAATCGTGTTTTCGATTACCCCGCCGACCGCGCCGCGCCAACCGGCATGCGCCGCGCCGATGACGCCCGCTTCGCTGTCCGCCAAAAGGATCGGCGCGCAATCCGCGGTTAAAATGCCCAAAGCGATGCCGGTTTTATTCGTGACCATCGCGTCGGCGCGCGGCGCGTTTTGCCCCCGCCAGATTTCCGAAACCGTCACGACCTCATTCGAATGAATCTGCTCGCAGCACAGCAAATGCCGCGGCTCAACCCGCAGATATTCCTCCATACCCGCGCGAACCACCGCCAATTCCCCCAAAGCCCCCTGCCCCGAAAACCCGCCATTTCCCCAGCCCCTCGTAAAAAAAGCATGCCGCACAGAAGAAAGCGCAGAGAGATTGGGCGCGAAAAGAATTTCTTTGGACATAGGACAAAGGCAAGCCGGAAAATTGCGAACCGGAATAGAAAGGTAGATTTTACGCCACAAGTCAAAGTAATTTTTCAGCAGAGCCAGATTAAATGAACCGCGCATAGCTTATTGATTAAAAAGGATAAAACAAAAAACATCCCGTTGCCGCGAAAGGGGATGAAAAGTGAGAAAGGGCAATTAAAATTAAAGGCTCTTTAACGATATGTGGGTTAGAATAAATCCTATATTGGATGTATTACATAAGGCGTTTGCTATGACGAGTTCAAAATATATACGAATGGAAAGCGCTCCGACTGCCGAGGGAGCTTTGCGCAGACACAGACACGGTCGCGTCCACGCATCCAAACACCACCTGCGTAAACATCCGCGAAGGATTGCGTTGCGCGAACCTTCGCCAGAGGACGCACGACAAGCTGCGGAATATCGAGCGGCCGAGCGCTGGGTTGCTGAACGAAAGAGCAAGCTAGACCCCGAACAATATGAAGCCCTGCAAAAATCTCATGGGGCTATTGACAATGCGGCAAAAGTTACCGGTATCTCGCCATACTTGCTTGGGTCTATAGCTTATCTGGAGTCCGAAGGGGGAAACGCGAAGGCGGTATGCGGAAGCTCGCTGGGGCTATTTCAAATGCAACGGGAGACATCCAAAAACGTTATGGGGCGTTATGGCAGCGAGATCGCCGCCGCGTTGAGCAAAATAAACAACGATGGGCAATATGACTATGCCATCGCGGTTCTGGAACACAGGAAGAAGTGGCAGGAAAAGAAAACCCAAACCGTAATGGAACCCGTATTTAGACACAAGTACAGACACGGCAAAAAATATTGGGTCAAGAGTAATAAGTTTAGGAAAGCAACCCATACACATACAGTCGACCACTATAATGATATTATTTTCGACCCCTATTTCAACGCGCTTTTAGGGGCGTTCCTTACCAAAATGAATACGGCTGGCAAGAAGCTTCCGGCCAACAACACCGGCAATTTGGTCGAAACTTATTCCATGCATTTATTGGGGCAACGCATCACAAACAGCCCCGCCCATGCAAATGAGAGCCTTGCTGATTTCCTTTCGGCAGACCTCCTCCGCGCGGCGCAGAGGATGGGGAAGGAAATGACAAAAGAGCGCGCTGACGCTATAGCAAAGGAGCGCATTTTATCAAACAAGCTGGCGCTCGGGGTCAACGAGGGCAACGGTTACAATCCTACTGTAGGAGAGGCCTATGCCGCCATGTCGAAATGCCTGATGGGTTGGAAGGAAAAATTTACGGTTCAGCATGAACAATTCGGTTATGCGCCTCCTCTGAAACCGGTTATAAAAAAACAGGTTGTGAAGAAAGTAGCGAAACGCCATTCTTATTCTCGTTATCCTTATCATCGCAATCCGCGTCGGCGCGATCCTCATCACAACAAACAGTGCCGCCATCTTACAAATCATCCTCATTGTCCCAATCGTCGTAGCCTCAATTTCCATCATGGCAAAACACCCCATCGTGGCATCATCAAGTATCGCCCCAGAATACAACATAAGCGAAAAGAGCAGGGAGCTGTTGTCTATAGCCCGAGTATGGCGCCCAGCTGATTAACGCGCAGTTGAATACAAACTTCGACACGCCGCAAATCGCTTTTTTCGCAGGCACGACTTCCAGCCGCACCCTCTTCTCTTTAAGTCAACAGTCGCGGCTGCTTCGGCGCCGTTTCATGGGCGCACAACCAAAATAAACCCGCCCCTTAAACCAGTTATTCACATCTAATTTATCAATCCTTAACTGTTAATGGGTAAAATGCGAGTCATAGGGAATAAGTTATTTGAATGGAGCTGTTGCTATGACAACACATACAAAACACTGGGGAAAAAGGCCGCATAGAATACCGCATCATAAAAAAATGCATCATGGCCGGACGCACAGGTGGATGCTGCGTTCCGCGGCAGCTCCTTGGGTAAATCCCCTGCTTAGAAATTTGTCGATCCGTGAAAAACGCCAAGTGGCGCGGCTTTTGGGGGACAAGTCAGGCCTCGAAAGCGATAAAGAACTCAGTGGAAAACTGACGAAAGAACTGGGCAGTTATTCCCATTACGGCCAGAGGGAGTTGATAAAACTGGCAAGAGCAGATGCAGCAATTGATAACGAACACGGACTAAACGCCGACGGCTCCAAGATGAAAGAGCCCGCTTCTGCCCCCGTCCCCACAAGAACAAGTTCTCAACACGGTTATCAAAAACTGAAAACGGAAAGTGCTGATACAAACGACCGCGACAATAGCCAGCAAAGTCCTGGTTTACGTGCCCTGAATGCAGAATTTGCGCAACACCTTGTGAAAAACGCCGCAGACCACAGCCTTCACTTATGTAAATTGGCCGTTGTTGCCGCCGCTAAACAGGCGGGGATACCAATGAATTCATATGGAGACACGGGGGCTGGTCTCAAGGCTTTGGGATATACACTGGTCGCAACCGGACGCGGGGAAATTAAAGCAAATAAAGCTTATCCGGATTATACGCCGCAACAAGGTGATATTGCCGCTATCCACAGCCCAAATGGACATGTGGAAGCGTGTGTGAATGGAGAGAACAACATATGGAGATCCGATTTTCGTCAACAGAGATCTAACCCCTATCATGATAGCTACCCGTATGCCGTTTGGCGTCCTACAGAAAAGACATTAGCGATAACAAAGTCGGCGGGACCACAGCGTAATCAGCTTGTCCGTGAAGCGCATGCTATGTTGCAGAGAATGGATGCAAAAGAAAGAGAAGGCATCAGAACGATATATGCCAAGCATCATACACGAAGGATTCAAACGGCTTCCATTCAGTAATCTTTTTCCTATAAGCTGGGAAGCCTTATATACTTCGCAAGGTCACAAATTATCTGTTCGTAGGAGCGGCTTCCAGCCGCGACTGTTGCCGTAAAAACAAGCGGTCGCGGCTGGAAGCCACTCCTACGAGAAATCACCATTTATGGCGTGTCGCAGTATAGTTCTTGCGCCCCCCTGCCCTCACCGGCTAAAAACGCGCATGCATATCTTCTCCCTCCTCAGCCTCGCCGCTTTTGCCGCGTGGCTTTATCTGGCTTTCGCGCATGGAAAATTCTGGCGGCCTTTGTTGCCGGAAGAATCCCCCACGCCTCGCACCTTTCCCTCCGTCGACATCGTCGTTCCGGCGCGGGACGAGGCGCATGCCTTGCCGCGAACCCTGCCCTCGCTTTTGACGCAAGATTATGCGGGGGCGTGGCGCGTCATTTTGGTCGACGATCACAGCGGCGACGGCACAGCGGATATCGCGCGACAAATCGCAGCCGATCACGACCAAACCGACCGCCTGACCGTTATCGCCGCGCCCGATCTTGCCAAAGGCTGGAGCGGCAAAGTCGCGGCGATGAACGCCGGAGTCTTGCAAAGCTCCGCCGACATGATTTTGTTCACCGACGCCGACATCCGCCACGCGCCGCGCCATCTGGCGCATCTGGTCGTGCGCGCCGAAGCCGGAAAACTCGATCTCGTTTCGCGAATGGTCAAACTGAATGGTGAAAGCGTCGCGGAAAAACTTTTGATTCCCGCTTTCGTATTTTTCTTTGCGATGCTTTATCCCTTTCGCCGCGCCAATGACCCCAATTCCAACGTGGCCGCGGCGGCAGGCGGCGTGATGCTGGCGCGGCGGGCAATGTTGGACAAAATCGGAGGGTTGACTAGCATCAAATCCGCCCTGATCGACGATTGCAGCCTCGCCAAAGCCATCAAAACCGCCGGAGGCAAAATCGAACTGACGTTGACGCGCGAGGCCGAAAGCCTGCGTTCCTATCCCCATGTACGGGATGTCTGGCATATGGTCGCGCGCACCGCCTATACCCAGTTGCGGCATTCCCCGCTTTTGCTAGCGGGAACGGTGGCGGGAATGGCGCTGTTGTTCCTCGCGCCGCCGTTGTTTTTCATCTTCGCTTCGACCGAAACGCCTTTGTTGATAGGATTTCTGGCGTGGCTGCTGATGACGGCGCTTTACGCGCCGACGGTCAAATTCTACGGCATGCTCTGGCCCTGCGCCCTGACTTTACCTGTGGCGGCATTGGTGTATGTTGCTGCAACGGTGGATTCCGCTTGGCTTTATCATCGAGGAAAGGGCGGACAGTGGAAAGGCCGAACGCAAAGCGTAGGGTAACACATAAATTTAGCGAGTCTGTTTTTGTGAGTTATTAATCAGCTCATAAGTAAAGCAACAGAGTAGACGCAAGCGCCGCAGGGATTCCCCTCCCCTTGAGGGAGGGGTTAGGGGTGGGGTATATAAGAAAGCCCTTTAGCAAAAGAGCTTTTTATACACCCCCCACCCCTAACCCCTCCCACCAAAAAGCCAAGGGGGGGGAGGGGAACTGCGCCTGTGCCTATGTCAACCTGTATTGCTTATGAACTGATTAATAGAAACAGCGGCGCAACGAAAGCGGCATGATTCCCTCCCCGCGAGGGGGAGGGGATTCCACCGCTCTTGCTTCAGCATTTTATAACCTGTCAAACGAACCGAGATTGAAAATGACGACACAACCCGATACCGCCAGCGGGAAGAACCGCAACACCGAAAATTTTCCGGTCGGATCGATCCTGATCCGCGCCGATTTGCGCCCGCATGTGCATGCGCTTTACCGCTTCGCGCGCGAGGCCGACGATATCAGCGATCACCCGCTGTTAGATGCACGGGAAAAAATTTCGCGTCTGGAAAAATTCGCCGTGACTTTGCTGGACGACAAAAACGACGAAATCCCCGCCGCGGCCGCCTTGCGTCAAAGCCTGCGCCAAACGGGCGTTTCTCCCCAACATGCGCTTGATTTGCTGACGGCGTTCAAACGCGACGCCACGCAGTTGCGCTACCGCGACTGGCACGATCTGATCGATTATTGCACTTTCTCGGCCGCCCCCGTCGGGCGGCACATGCTGGCCTTGCACGGCGTCGGGCAAGAAGCGTGGAAAGCCAGCGACGCTTTATGTAACGCTTTACAAATCATCAATCACATTCAAGATTGCGCGGAAGATTACCGCGAACTGGATCGCGTTTATCTGCCGCAGGATATGCTCGCGGCGCACGGCGCAACAACTAACGATTTGTCGCGCGAAAAATCGACCGAGGGACTGCGCGCTGTGCTCATGGAAATGCTCGATCGCGTCGATCCGTTGCTGCTGGAATCCAAAAACCTTCCGCGCCAAATCCCCGATTGGCGTTTAAAAGCCGAGGTTTCTGTTATCTGGGTTCTGGCGCAACGGCTCGTCGCCTTGTTGCGCAAACGCGATCCGTTGTGCGAGGATGTAAAGCTCAGCAAACCCGCCGTTCTTGCCGCAACGGTTGTAGGCGTGGCGAGGGCGTTGGTATGAGATTGACGAGTCGAAAACAACGTTATCGCAAAAGCGGCACTGTCCCCTCCCCCTTGAGGGGAGGGTTAGGGTGGGGGGGGTGCCGCTCGGATATGCGGTTGGGAACGAGGAACAGTCTTCGCGACAAGAACGCACATAATTCCAAACGTGGTCTTTTACTGCCCCCCCCCCTCCCCCGTATCAAATACGGAGCAGGCTCTACCCCTCCCCTCAAAGGGGAGGGAATCCCGCCGCTTTTGCGTCGGCTTTATTTCTCTCTCTCGGATCAACGCTCTCTGGGGGAATCCCGCGCATGACAGCCCTCACCTACCCCCAAGCCCTCGCTCAGGTCAAATCCACTGTCGTCGCCGCCCGCACGTCTTTCTACGCCGGAATGGCCGTCCTGCCCAAAGCACGGCGCGAGGGAATGTATGCCTTGTACGGTTTCTGCCGCGTCGTAGACGACATCGCGGACGACAGCCCCTCGCCCGAGATCGCGGCGAAGAAACTGCAGGAATGGCGCGCGCGCATCTCCGATGTCTTTCGCGGCAAGCCCAGCGAGGCAATTACAACCGCTTTGCTGCCAGCCATTCGCGCGTTCAATCTGGTCGAAAAAGATTTTCAGGAAATCATCGACGGCATGGAAATGGATTCCAAGTCGATCGTCGCGCCCGACTTCGCCACGCTCGATCTCTACTGCGACCGCGTCGCCAGCGCTGTTGGACGGGCATCGGTGCGGATTTTCGGCAATGTCGGCGCGGACGCGATGCAAGTCGCGCATCATCTGGGGCGCGCCCTGCAATTGACCAATATTCTGCGCGATCTGGCCGAAGACGCGGCGCGCGGGCGGCTTTACCTGCCGCGCGAATTGCTGGAAAAACACGGAATCGAAACGCGCTATCCGAACGATTTATTGCTCGACCCGAAACTTCCCGCCGTCTGCCGCGATCTGGCCTTAAAAGCGCGCGAGCATTATGCGCAAGCCGACGCTTGCATCAAGAAATGCCCCGCGGAGGCGATGCGCCCCGCCCGCATCATGCGCGACTATTACAAAGCGATTTTCGACCGTCTTCTCGAACGCGACTGGCGCGATCCCCTCACGCGCGTGACGCTGCCCAAATGGAAGAAAATCTGGCTTATCCTGAAAGGCTTTTTCGGATGAGCAATCGGCGCGTTCATATCATCGGCGCGGGGCTGGCCGGTCTTTCGGCGGCGTTGCAATTGTCTTTGTCGGGCGAGAAAGTGACGGTCTACGAAGCCGCGCCTTTCGCTGGAGGCCGTTGCCGTTCTTTTCTCGACCGCGATCTGGGCTGCCGCATCGACAACGGCAATCATCTGGTTTTGTCGGGCAATCTCGCGGTGCAGGATTATTTATACCTGACTAACGCGCTCGACACGATCGGCGGCCCGGGCGCTCCCGTCTTTCCCTTTATGGATATCGAAAGCGGCGAGCGTTGGACGATCAAGATGGGCAAGGGCGCTGTGCCGTGGTGGATATTTGACAAAAAACGCCGCGTGCCCGGCACGAAAATCACCGATTACCTGTTGGCGCTGCGCGTGATGCTGGGGGGGGCTTCCGGTACGCTCGAAGGGCTGGTCAATCCCGACAACATGCTCTACCGCCGTTTCTGGGAGCCGTTCATCATCGGCGCTTTGAACACGCAACCGGAAGTCGCCTCGGCCAAATTGTTGCGTAACATTATCATGCAAAGCTTCGGCGCGGGCGGAGCGGCCTGCATTCCGATGATCCCCAAAATCGGCTTATCGGAAAGCTTTATCTCGCCTTGCCTGAATGTGCTGCGGCAGCATGAAACCGAGGTTAAATATTATCATCGCCTGCGCGCGATGATGTGGGACGGCAATGTCGTGCGCGAACTGGATTTCAACAGCACAACGGTCGAGCTTGATCCGCAGGATTGGGTCGTCCTCGCCCTGCCCGCGTGGTTCGTGCGCGAAATTCTGCCCGAAGTCCCAACGCCGACAGATTTCCGTTCGATCATCAACGCGCATTTCCGCATCGACGCCCCCGACGTCGCGGAAGGTTTTACCGGCCTTGTCGGCGGCTTTGCCGAATGGGTGTTCGTGCGCAAAGGCCTCGCCTCGGTCACGATCAGCTGCGCCGAGCGTTACAGAAATATCCCGACGCGCGAAATGGCCGCGTTGGTGTGGAAGGAGATCGCGCCGACGCTTGGCCTCGATCCGGAACGCGTCCCGCCGCATCGCATTTTTCTGGAAAAATACGCGACCTTCGCCGCCACGCCGAAACAAAACGCCCTACGGCCGAGCGCCTATACAGGTTGGGAAAACGTGGCCTTGGCCGGAGAATGGACAGCGACGGATTTGCCCTCAACCATAGAAGGGGCGCTACGCTCAGGCATCAAAGCGGCGCAGGTGGTAATGCGGTGGAAGAATAAGTGATCCAAGCCGCAGGAGAGATTCCCTCTCCCCCCTCTCGGGGGGAGAGGGTTAGGGTGAGGGGGGACTCGGGGATTATACTGTGACGCGCCACAAATTACGCTTTCTCGTAGGAGCGGCTTCCAGCCGCGACTGTTGACGCAAACACAGAAGGTCGCGGCTGGAAGCCGCTACTACGAAAAATCAGAATTTATGGCGTGTCGCAGTATATACTCCTCGCCTCCAGATTCAACGCCGCCGCCAGCAAGGTTTTAGTGTATTCCTCTTGCGGATTGGCAAAGATCGCAGATGCCTCGCCCTGTTCCACCATTTTACCGTTCTGCATCACGACGACGCGGTGCGCCAAAGCGCGAACGACGCGCAAATCGTGGCTGATGAACATAAAGGCGATGCCGTGGCGGCGTTGCAAATCGCGCAAAAGCTCGACGATCTGCGCCTGCACCGACATATCCAAAGCCGAAGTCGGCTCGTCCAGCACGATGAATTTCGGCTGCAAAATAATGGCGCGGGCGATGGAAATGCGCTGGCGCTGGCCGCCGGAAAATTCATGCGGATAGCGATTGCGCGACTCCGCATCCAACCCCACCTCGTTCATCGCCGCAATGATGCGCTGTTCGCGCTCTGCCGGAGAGGCGTATAAGTGATTCAGATCCAATCCCTCAGCAATAATATCGCCCGCCGTCATGCGCGGGCTTAAACTGCCGAAGGGATCCTGAAAAACCACCTGCATCGAGCGGCGCAGGGCGCGCATAGGCGCACGGGCAAGGCCTGTGATCGTCTGCCCCATAAACACGACGCGGCCTTGCGATTTAATCAGGCGCAGCAAAGCCAAACCCAAAGTCGTCTTGCCCGAACCGGATTCGCCGACGATGCCGATCGTCTCAGACTGGCGCACAAAGAGCGAGATGCCGTCGACCGCGCGCACATAATCGGACGCGCGGCCAAAGATGCCTCTTTTGATCGGGAAATGAACTTTCAAATCCTCGACGCGCAGAATTTCCGAAGCGTCCGCGGCAATCGGCGCGGCCACGCCTTTCGGCTCGGCAGCCAAAAGCATTTTTGTGTAAGCATGTTGAGGGGATGCGAACAATTGCGCAGCAGGCGCTTGCTCAACCAATTCGCCGTTCTGCATGACGCAAACGCGATCCGCGACTTTGCGCACGATTCCAAGATCGTGGGTAATCAGCAGCAAAGCCATTCCCAAACGCTTCTGCAAATCCTTCAGCAAAGTCAGAATCTGCGCCTGAATGGTGACGTCCAGCGCCGTCGTCGGTTCATCCGCGATCAGCAAATCAGGATCGTTGGCCAGCGCCATTGCGATCATGACGCGCTGCCTCTGCCCGCCGGAAAGTTCGTGCGGATAGGCGTTGAGGCGCTTTTCAGGATCGGGCAAAGCAACCAGATGCAGCAAGTCGATAATCCGCGCCCGCGCCTGTTGCTGATTCATGTTTTTATGCAAAAACAAAACTTCGCCGATTTGCCTGCCGATTGTGTGCAGGGGATTAAGCGAGGTCATCGGCTCCTGAAAGATCATGCCGATGCGATCGCCGCGAAGGGATTGAAGAACGGATTCCGGCGCGGACATACTCCCCCTCCCCTCGAGGGAGGGGGTAGGGGGTGGGGGGGCGCCGCAACAGGGATGTCTGAAATTACGAACATCGCCCCCAGCCGTTCGCCCCCCCCCCACTCCCTCAAGGAGAGGGGAAGTCAGAATGGCTTTTCCGTCGAATTTTATGCTGCCGGAAGGATGCCACGCATTGCGCGGCAACAACTGCAACAAAGACAAAGCCGTCACCGATTTCCCCGACCCGGACTCGCCGACCAAAGCCACCGTCTCGCCGCGCTCGATCGCAAACGACACATCGCGCACCGCAGAAAACGCGCGTTCGCCGCGGCCAAAGGTAACGCTGAGATTTTCGATGGTAAGCAGGGGCATGATGTGCGATTTCGTTATCCGAACAGGTCAGAATGAGTCCCCGTTCTCGCCAAAAGAACGGCATCATCCGTAACTTCATAGATCAAAAGCCAATCAGGTTCTATGTGGCAATCCCATTTGGGTTTCCATTCGCCTTTCAGCGGATGCGACCTGTGTTTTGCCGGAAGAGGATCGCCTTTGGCAAGATGTTCGACAAGGGCGTAAAGTTTGGACAAATCTTTCCTTCTTTTCGCAAGCTTGCGAATGTCGCGCAAAAATGCGCCGGATTGCACAATATCTTTCACTCGCCCGCCTTTTCCAGAAAGGCCTTGAACTTTTTAAGGCTGATCTTTTTGCCGCCGCCTTTGTCCAACTCCTTGAAAGCCGCCAGCGTTTCCGCGTTCGGGATTTTCGCGGAAAAAGGCAGGCCGCGCCGCAGCGCGACTTGACGATAGAACATCCTGACGGCATCCGTCGCCGACAGTCCCAAAAGATTAAAAACGCCCTCCGCAGCGGCTTTGGTCGCGTGATCGATGCGAACGCTGATTTGCTCGGTTTCCATTGAATCCTCCCTCATTCTTCTGTGTGTCAGTATACAGCAAAACACACACACATTCAAGGCGAAGCGTTTTTTTGTCGGCGTTCAACGAATTGTCCGATTAGATAGCCAATGAAATGTCCGATAGTTCCCGTTTTGTACATGGGGGCTGAGATGAAAATCGAACGGGCAATTCAGGAGGGCTTGAGGATGTTGAAGTTTGACGAGGTGAA
>JARLJD010000201.1 GCA_031291395.1 Alphaproteobacteria bacterium
GCCTCCATGGTTTGCGAAAAATCTTTGCTACGGCCAATCTTGACCGGCTATTCGCTTTTCTCCACCAGCTTTTTTCTCCACGCTTGCCTTTGAAACCCCTGCTAAATATGGGGCTTTAAATGCGAGTCGAGTACTATGGCATCACATAGTGATTTTAGGCAAATCGTTCTGCGAAAACGATGTCGGCCGAGCACTCGGTGAAGCAATCGGGATTGATTGAGTGCATACGCCGCAGCCTTCGACGAGACGAACAAAGGGAAGTCGCTCGGCCTTCCCTGTATATTGCGGGTGGTTTTTTATGGCTTCGCGCGCATCAGCATTTCTTTCGGCAAGGGTAAACGCGCTTTCGCCACTACTGTTGATGAGATTTGGATTTATGTCCGGCGATTCAAGCAAAGCGCGCAGAGCGTCGGTTGCCTCCGGTTCCTGTGCGAGCAGCATGAGGGGGGTGTAGGCATGGTAGTTCGATTGACCATAAATTCTCCTGGCGGCTTGAGGATTGGCCATTGTGATCGCATTGACGTCAGCGTGGCGGCCTTCTTCGTCTGTTTTTGAGAGAATGCTTCTGATGGTGTCTGGATCGTAAACTGAATTTTTTTGAAAACGACAAGCGGCAATAAGCTCACGCGTAAGATCAGGAGAGCACTTTCTGCGCATCATGGCTTTCTGGGGCAGATCGAATAGGTCAATGTCGGTATGGGTTGGTCTCAAGAAAATTTTACCGCGGGCAATCAACTCTTCAAACGTTTGAAAACCATTTTCGAACATTATTATGTGAGGGGCGGCGGGGAGGTGCGTGTAGCGTTCCTCGATTCCCGGAAGACCCAACGGGTGATCCCGCAGCCGTTTATTAATATGTTGTGTGGCTCCAGATGTATAAGCGCCGGGAACGTGAAGGGCAAAATAAGCCAGATATTCCGTATCCGGCGTTAGTTTTAGCGGCTGTGTGCCTCGGTTAGGGTAGCGTAGGGTGCAACCAAGGTCGCCCTGACCGTCGCCGATCATTAAAATATTCTCTTTTTTAAGCCCATAGGCTTCGCGTACGTGAAGTATGGGATGCGGATACGGTTTTTTTTTCGTGTATATCACAAGCTTGTCAACAAAAGGGCGTTCTTCCGGACTCACGTCCCAACCATAATCGTCTGGAAAGATTACGTTCTCGTCGGTGCGGCTCCAGATTTTCGTAAGGTGATCCGGATTTACTCTTGCTTTCACTAGGCGGCGGACGGTCGATTGTGGATCGGTGTTCGTATGGATGATAAAGATTGTCCTCGCCTCTGCGGCGCGCGCGAGAGCAACATGCGCATACGGAAAAGCAGTAAAGGATTCCTCGATCAGAGCGTTTATCTTGTCAGTAAAGCCGGAAACAAGTTCGTCAAGTCGACGTTTAATCCCGTGCATGTGCGCATAAGCCGCGATGATAACATTTGTTGTGTTGTTCGGATAATGGAGGAGGTTTTTGACATCCGTATGCTTTTTCATGATTTCCGAAAGGTCATCCCTGATCTCGTCATCGCTTATGCCCTTTTCCTTGTAGCCGTTTCCCGCATTATTTGGGTTGTTGTGTATGCCACGAAAGAGTTCGACCAAACATTCGAGGATTTCCAAAGAAGGGTATGTTGGCGTGATGCAACCATCAAGATCCGATATGATGCATTGGATCTCGATTGGGGGTGTCCAGCAAGCTTCGAAGGCGGAGCTGTTGAAAGGGGACGTGGCGGTTTGAGCAGATGAGGAAGTCATGAGAATTAACTCGAAGATAAAGGCCTGTTTCGGTCTTGACCGCGAAATCTCTACAACGAATTCCGATAGGTCGACAATTAGGCAGTAAGGTTAAAACATAAAATTTAGCAAACCGGCGGCGGGTTGTTTCGCGAGTGCAAAAATGGAAATCTTTCGCTTTTCTTTTTCGCTTTTTTCTGTTGATTTTCGATTGACGGCTAACGGGAAGTCGTACACTGAAGTTCCTTGCTTGCCGTGGCAAAGATTTGTTTCACTTAACCTTACCCTTTTCAGGTAATTCTCCATGTCTTCCCTTGATCCCCACGCCTTTCTCCATGGTCTTTTCCAAGCCGCGCTCAGCGCCGTTCGCGCGGAGGAAAGGGCGCCTGTTTTTTTGTCCAAGATCGAAAAACCAAAGGGCAAGACGATTGTGGTCGGGGCAGGCAAGGCGGCGGCCTCGATGGCGAAGGCGGTCGAGGATCATTTTGGCGACATTGATTCAGGGCTGGTCGTCACGCGCTACAAGCATGGGCTGCCGCTGAAAAAAATCGAAGTCGTCGAGGCGGGGCATCCGATGCCGGATGATTCCGGCCAACGCGCGGCTGCGCGCATTCTGGAACTGGCGGGAACGGCGGGGCCGGACGATCTTTTGCTTTGCCTGATTTCGGGCGGCGGCTCCGCGCTTCTCTCTCTTCCGGCACAGGGTTTAACAATGGCAGATATGCAGGCTGTCACCAAAGGCTTGCTTCTGTCCGGCGCAAATATTGGGGAGATTAATTGCGTGCGCAAACATATCTCGGCGATAGCGGGCGGGCGGTTGGCGCGCGCGGCGAAGGGGGCGCGGATCGTCTCTTTGCTTATCTCGGACGTGCCGGGCGATGACGTTTCGGTGATTGCCTCCGGCCCTACCGTGGCGGATCCCACCACGTTTGCCGATGCCCTTGCGGTTCTGAAAAAACATAATGTCTCTATGCCGCCTGCGATCGAAAAACATCTCACCGAAGCGCGCGAGGAAAGCGTGAAGCCGGGCGATCCTTGTCTGGCGCGAGCGGAAACCATAATGATAGCCACGCCTCAGGATGCTTTGGATGCGGCTGCGGCCTATGCCAAAGCGCATGGCGTCACGCCGCTTATTCTCGGCAATGCGATCGAAGGCGAAGCGCGCGATGTAGCCCTCGTGATGGCCGGAATGGCGCGGCAGGTTGTCGGTTTTGACCAGCCGTTGCCCGCGCCCTGCGTATTGATCTCCGGCGGCGAAACGACAGTGACGGTCAAAGGCAAGGGCAAAGGCGGGCGCAATTGCGAGTTTTTGTTGAACCTAGCCATTGCAACGGACGGGCATCCCCGCATTCACGCCATTGCCTGCGATACGGACGGCATCGATGGGACGGAAGACAATGCGGGCGCTATCCTTCATCCCGATACGCTGGCCAAGGGTTTGGCCAAAGGCGCGAAAGCCAAGGACTATGCGGCAAGGAACGATTCGTACAGCTTCTTTGAGTTCTGCGACTCTCTGGTCATAACGGAGCCGACGCGCACGAATGTGAATGATTTTCGGGCGGTTTATATCAAGGAGTGAGATTAGGGGGATTTTAAGCATCGCGGCAGCTTTGCCGCAACAATGATCCAAATCGTCAAAGGCAACCGCAAACACACGACTGAATGCCGCCCCTTCGGAGAACCGCAATTTGCACGGTACGTCAGGCAGCCTGCAATTCCGCGAGCAAATCCGTCAAGACATGTTCCAAACGCTCACGACGCGCCAGATCTGCCTCGTGCTCCGCCACCAAAGCAGCTTCCCGAGCCTTTCGCATCGCAACATATTGTAAGAAATCAATAATCATGAACGCCCCCTCCCACATGTTTAGACTAAGTATACCCTATTTTTCTTGGTTAATAAAGTGTGAAAGTAATTGTGTCGGCGTTCAACGAATTGTCCGATTAGATAGCCAATGAAATGTCCGATAGTTCCCGTTTTGTACATGGGGGCTGAGATGAAAATCGAACGGGCAATTCAGGAGGGCTTGAGGATGTTGAAGTTTGACGAGGTGAACA
>JARLJD010000202.1 GCA_031291395.1 Alphaproteobacteria bacterium
ACGATAAACAACCGCCGCCGCCACAACCACAACAACAGGTAGTGATTTCTTGATGATTAAGGCGTAGAAGGATTCGGACAATTCATTGAGCAACTAATCGGACATTTGTATTGATCGCCGACATCGTTAAATACATCGTTAAATACATCGTTAAATACATCGGCGCGGATTAACCCGCCCTTCACATCATCTTCCCAACCACAATCGCCCCCAGCACAATCAACCCAAATGCGCGATTAGCCTTAAATCTGCGCAGGCAATTTTCCTGATCGTCCGGCTTCCACAGAACCAGCTGCACCGCCGCAAAGCAAGCCGCGATCAGCAAGCCCCACAGATATGCTTGCTGCCCCAACTCATCGCCCTCGGCCCAGCCCGCCAGCGCCAGAAACCCCAGCGCCAGCGCATAGAACAGCGCGACCCAACGGACGGATCTATCGCCGAACAAAAGCGCAGTAGATTTAATTCCGACCAACGCATCGTCGCGCTTGTCCTGATGCGCATAGATCGTGTCGTAGCCCAGCGTCCAAAAAATGCCCGCAATATAGGCAAGCACATGCGGCAAGCCAATCTCTCCCATCACGGCCGCGCCGCCCATCAACACGCCCCAGTTAAAAGCAAACCCCAAAAACAGCTGCGGCCACCACGTCACGCGCTTCATCAAAGGATAAGTAAAAACCAGCATCAACGATAAAGCGCCGACGATAACCGTCACGCGGTTAAAGAGCAGCAAAATCCCCAATCCCAAAAGCAGTAAGACGCAAAGAAACAACAAAGCGCGAGGCAAACTGATCTCGCCGCTGGCCAAAGGCCGCGCGCGTGTGCGCTCGACCAGCCGATCAAGCTTGCGATCATAAATATCGTTGATCACGCATCCGGCCCCGCGCATCACGACGGCGCCGACCGCGAACAGCACCATTAACCACAGATCAGGAAACCCATCCCCCGCGAGCGCCACCCCCCACCAGCACGGCAAAAGCAAAAGCCAAGCCCCGATCAACCGATCAAGCCGCATCAACCGCGCATAAGGCCGCCACCCCTCGGGCAACCGCGCAATAAGGCTGTTTGATTCGGGAATGTCTGTAAAAGGCTGAGGGGTCATGCGCGTTACCGTTAACCTGCCGACGGCGCATGTCAAGATTATCCTCCGGTCAGCCATAATTCGTAGAAGCGGATTGTAGCATGAATCCAGCAAATACAGCCCCAGCCAAGACCCTACATCGGCAATCCCAGATGTTCCCAAAGCTTTTCCATCTCGGCCAAGGTCAGCTCGGCGATGTCCATGTTCGATATGACTCCGGGCGTCTCGCCTTTCCGATTTCTTTCGTGGGTCGTCCTTAGAAGCTGCTCCAACGTTTGGTCTTTCACGGGAAAGGCTTCGCTTCCCGTAATCAAATCCCAACCTGTCGTTTCCAGCAGTTTGATATAGTCTTTGTGCGTTGGCCTTAAAGGTTTATCGGGCATCATTCTTCCTTTCGGTTACGACAGGCCAAGGAGAGAGAGAAAGAGATTCAGCAAAGGATCAAAGACGTGGCGGAACGCGCCAGTCGCGATCAGCGCGAGCAGAATGAAAATCCCGTAACGTTCAAGGCGCATATAGGGCTTTGAAAGAGCCTCGGGCAAAAGCGCGCCAAGAACGCGCCCGCCGTCGAGCGGAGGAAGCGGGATAAGATTAAAGAGCATCAGCGCAAGATTGATAATCACGCCCGCAAGCGACAGCTTGATGAACAAAGCGATCAAGGGATTGGGGGAGGGAACAGAAGTTCCCCCGCCAAAGCCGATTAATCCGTAAAGCGCGATCAGCCAGCCCAGAAGCATCAAAAGATTAGCCACAACTCCGGCGATAGCGACAAGAAAAGTTCCGAGCCTCCCGCCTTTCAATCGCTGGAAATTCACAGGAACGGGTTTGGCCCAGCCAAAGATAAACGGTAGGTTGGCGAACAACATCAATCCGGGAAGAATAATCGTTCCGATGGGGTCGACGTGGCGCAGGGGATTCAAGCTCAGCCGCCCCGCCTCGCGCGCCGTCGTGTCGCCCAAACGCGCCGCGACCCAGCCGTGAGCGTATTCATGCAGCGTGATCGCCGTGACCCCCGGTATCAGCCAGACAAGCACATTTTCGATAACAATGCCTTCAGAGATGTTCATGTTTCGATGCACACGTGGGTTTCTTGCATTATTTTGTCTTAGTCGGCATGAGGAAACAAACGACTCGGTTTGACGGTTAACAACAACAGTGAAGCGGAAGCGACGGGATTCCCCCCCCCTCTATGGGGGAGGGTTAGGGTGGGGGTGATCGTGCCGCGAGAATTGCCTTAGACTTTCAAAGATATCTCACGCGGAACCAGCACCCCACCCTACCCCTCCCCCATAGAGGGAGGATTCTACCGCTTGTGCGGCACCGTTTGTCTCACAAATTTCCCCATGCCTCCTACCCTTCCGGTTTCTCCTTAGAACCCGATTCCAGCAGAGGCGGTTTATCTTGGCTCAGGACAGGGGACAGTTTCAGTTCCTTAATCTCGGCTCCCGCAAACGGCGGAACATGGTACTGCATGACAATGGATTGAAAATGAAAGGGATCCGCCACATGATCGATAGGCGGGATATGGCTGGCTGTTGCGGATATGGTGACAGTGCCGCATCCCTCCCAACGGCCAAGAGTCGTTTGCTCGATATCGACGCCCGTGACTTTCGCCAGAAGGACATCGTAAACCTGCGCGCCAAAGAATCCATATTTGATAATAACGCGCTGGTTGGTCACGACCAGCTCGGTCGAGATATGCCGGAGAAAGGTGAAAATAAGATCGAACGCCCCGATCGCCGCCGTTGCGACGGCGACCAGCATAATCAGCGTATGAACAAAGCCCGGAACTTGCGTTCTTAAAATTAGTTGCGCGACATAATTGCCAAAGACGGCGAGCGCGGCCGCATACAGGAAGTAGACAAGGCCGGAGATATAGATGGATCGGTGAAGCCGCGCGACGTAAATAATATGTTCGCTCGGCATAAGCGTCTGATTGACATAGTGTGTCATGTGGCACCTCTCATTATTTGATTATACCGCTAATTCAGCCGCGCCGTGTGGGATATTTTGGATCGTAAACGATAAATATTCCGCCCATTCTTGCCCTACTTTTGATTGTCGTCAAACCTACCCGCGCCTGTCTTTGTTATAATCGACTCGCTTGGAAGGCAAAGGAGGCGTTTGATCGAAATCAAGCAGGGGGAGGGAAAAATGGAAAAAACGGATCTGGTCATTGCCGTTTTCGACGATCACGAGACGGCGGAGGCGGCCATTAAAAAACTAACCGCACAAGGGTTTGAAACAAAGAATCTCAGTGTGGTCGGCAAGGGAAGCCCCGTTGATGAGAAGGCCGCCGGTTTCTACAGCACCGGCGAACGGATCGAGTTTTGGGGATTGCGGGGCGCTTTCTGGGGCAGCCTGTGGGGCTTGTTCGCTGGAGGATTGTTGCTGAGCGTTCCCCTAGCGGGAGAAGTTGTCGTGCTGGGACAGCTCGCCACCGTGGCGGTCGCGGCGATCGAAGGCGCTGCAGTGGCAGGCGGAATTGGCGCGCTTGGCGCGGGGCTGCTTTATTACCTCGGCATACCGGAAGATAGCATCGTTCAATACGAGGACGCCGTGGAAGAGGGGCATTTTCTGGTCATGGCGCACGACGGGGCAGAGGCCGTGACACGCGCTCAGGCCATTCTCAATACGCTAAATCCGCTGCACCTCGCCGTGCATGAGGGCGTAAGTCTGGAAAATAGAAACGCAGCGCTCAAACGGCAAGACGAAGACGGACGCAGCGCCGCTTGAAAAGCAGCATGAGGAAATAAGCAGGCCATTTTTTTGTGAGTTAGAAACAGCCTTGCCGCAAAAGCAGTGGAATCCCCTCCCCCTCGCGGGGAGGGTTAGGGTGGGGGGAGTTGAGACAAGAAACCAAGTTCAAAATCATAAACAAACCTTGCCGCAAAGTGTTTGCAAAACCTCAATCGCCCCCAGCCCTACCGCCCCCGCACCCACAAACAACAGAAAAATCCACGGACGTGTGATTTTTCCCTTGACATCCCCCTCCGCATCGTCTATAACACCCCCACGTTCGAAAGAACGCGTTTGTTTCGCTCCGTGCCTGTCGGCTATAGACGGCAGGGTATCGCCGGAGCCATTCAAACCGGTTGATACCACCCCTCGTTTCGGCGAGGTTTGTTAAGGGAAGCGCGCTTCTTTATTTATGTGAGGCCTTATTGAAGGAGTTGGAGGACAAGGGCATAAAACAAAGATCAAAACCATCGCTTCATTTCCCCCCGATTTGCAGCTTGACTCTGCCTTTTCAATCCCTATACTGCGCCAACTCGGCCTTGGGATCGAGGCTTTGAGTTTTGCAGTTGAACCCCGTTTTGGCGCGTGAATAACCCTGCGCCAACGCGGCGTTTTTGTTGTTTTTTTGGAGAACAAAGTGGCTCGTATTGCAGGCGTTAACATTCCGGCGGCAAAGCCGGTGCACATTGCGTTGCGTTATATCTACGGCATTGGCCCCACCAATGCTCTTGAGGTTCTGGCCCGCGTCGGCATCGAGCCGACCAAGCGCGTCAATACGTTGACCGAAGGCGAAATCCTCAAGATTCGCGAGGATATCGACAAGAACTATAAAGTCGAAGGCGATTTGCGCCGCGAAGTCGCAATGAATATCAAGCGTTTGATGGATTTGGGCTGCTACCGCGGCCTGCGCCATCGCAAGGGTCTTCCCGTTCACGGACAACGCACGCACACCAACGCGCGCACCCGCAAGGGCAAGGCCAAGCCGATTGCCGGCAAGAAGATCGCGAAGAAATAAATTCCCTCTCCCCCCCCTCTTGGGGGGAGAGGGTTAGGGTGAGGGGGGACGTGGGGAGTCATAACATACTTTCAACGTTCCCCCTCCCCCAAAGCTTGGGAGTAACCCAAAATTCTTCCTTCGCGGGATGAAGTGCAAACCTCGGAAATAGTTTCCGGGGAGTAAACAAGGAAAAGAAAGAAATATGGCAACAGCAGCGAAAACCGACGGCAAGTCGGATAAAGCGGCCCCAACGCGCCGCAGGAAAGAACGCAAGAACATCGTCAACGGCATCGCGCATGTCAATGCGAGCTTCAACAACACGATCATAACGATAGCCGACGCGCAGGGCAACACGATTGCTTGGTCGTCTTCGGGTCTGATGGGGTTCAAGGGGTCGCGCAAATCGACTCCCTACGCCGCGCAAATGGCGGCCGAAGACGCGGGCAAAAAAGCGATCGAACACGGCGTCCGCACCTTGGAAGTCGAAGTGAAAGGCCCCGGTTCGGGCCGCGAATCCGCCTTGCGCGCGTTGCAGGCCGTCGGCTTTTCGATAACCTCGATTCGCGACGTGACGCCGATCCCGCATAACGGGTGCCGTCCGCGCAAACGCCGTCGCGTGTAAAGGGAAATAACCGCTTCGATGCTGCGCAAGACGCAGCGCGGAGCAGCTTTGTTGAATGTGAAATAAACCGAAAGGGCCCGGCCGTGTTACAGAAAAACTGGAAATCGCTGATTCAGCCGACGAAGAATGTTCAAACCTCGGAAAGCAACCCGAACGTCGCAACGCTGGTGATCGAGCCGCTGGAACGCGGTTTCGGCATGACGCTCGGCAACGCGCTGCGCCGCGTTTTGCTGTCGTCGCTGCAAGGGGCTGCCGTCACATCGATTCAGGTCGAAGGCGTGCTGCATGAATTCTCGTCAATCCCGGGCGTGCGCGAAGACGTCACCGACATCATTCTGAACCTCAAAAGCCTCGCTTTGCGCTCGCACAGCGACATGCCGCGCCGCGTGCGCCTGCGCGCCGAAGGGCCGGGCGAAGTGACCGCCAAACAGATCGAAACCGGCACCGAAGTCGAAGTAATGAACCCCGACCTCGTCATCTGCACGCTCGATCAGGGCGCGAAACTATCGATGGAACTGATGGTCGAAACAGGCCGCGGCTACATCCCCGCCGCCGCTTTGCGCAAGGAAGACACACCCATCGGCCTGTTGCCGATCGACGCGTTGTTCAGCCCCGTGCGCAAGGTCGCGTACAAGATCGAACACAGCCGCGTCGGGCAGGTGACGGACTATGACAAACTGGCGATGACCGTCGAAACGGACGGATCGATCACGCCGGAAGACGCCGTGGCGATTTCCGCCCGCATCCTGCAAGACCAGCTGCAATTCTTCATCAACTTCGAAGAGCCGCATGCAGCCGCCAGCGCGCCGGAATCGGTCGGCGACCTGCCCTTCAACCGCAACCTGCTGCGCAAGGTCGACGAGCTGGAACTGTCGGTGCGTTCGGCCAACTGCCTCAAGAACGACAACATCGTCTATATCGGCGATCTGGTTCAAAAATCCGAAGGCGAAATGCTCCGCACCCCGAACTTTGGCCGCAAGAGCTTGAACGAAATCAAGGAAGTCCTGACCCAGATGGGTTTGACTTTGGGCATGCAAATCCCCAGCTGGCCGCCGGAAAACATCGAAGATTTGGCCAAGAGAATGGAAGAGCCGTTCTGAGAGTGAAAGGCTAAAAAATAACAATCGTCATACCGGCGCAAGCCGGTATCCAGATTGGAAACTTTTGGGTTTCTTTGCTGAAAAGAAAAAAGGCAGAATGTAAGCTGGCCGTTTTCTGTGCGGGGTGTGTGAAAAGAAAGAGAATCAAAAGATTTTCAATCTAAAATCCAGTTTGTTTTTATGAGGACAAATTCTGCAACGAAACCATAAAGGAGGATAATATAATGGTCGAAAGTTTGAATATAAAGGATTCCATTTTCGAATGGCGAAAAATGGCGCAAGAAACAATCTTTGGCCACGAGAATCTTGGCGTCGGAAATTTAATGGGGCGCGTTCAAAGAATTTGCTGGCAGATAGAAACGGCTCAGCCGCCCGTTTTGATTTATGCTGAGGCAGACATGCTTTTGACTAAGGCGATAGCGGAAAGGATTATGCCGAAAAGAAGGTACAGCGGAGAAAAGAACAGGAAAATTCAGAATCAATTGGATTTTGCTGAGAGGGTCGCTTTAGAAACTATGGGGGTATATCGTGAGCAGACTAAGGCTCTAGTTGACCGCTTAGACCTCTAAGCCGCAAGTTTCACTACCGTCAAATTCTGCAAGAAAAGCTGTTTCAATATTTTTTTGGGAAAGAATGCAGGTTATGACGCAAGAAAAAGAGAATGTATTTCCGTATGATGGATGGGCAGAACAGGCTAAAGAAATTTTCAAGAATTTGCCTGAGAGGGTACGTGCGCACATCCCTTCCTGTATAGAAGATCTTGCTCATTCTTTTCAAACGTTAGCTCCGACACAGCAGATTTTATTTCGGATTCGCTTTTTGGAGATTCTTGCGGGTCTTGACTTAGGCGAACGCAAAGCGAAAACTGACGATAAGGCACCACAAAGAGAGTTTGTTTCTGGTGTTATCAAGGAGGCTCGGGAACTGCTGGATTATCGCTCGAGTTAGAAGTATGTTGAGTTAAAATAATTCCGATACTGACGGGCAACCTTCAGGTCGAAATGAACCGCAACCGGCTCCTGCAAGAACGCCGTCCGGCGAAATCACAGGGCCAAGCCATAAAGGGAGAACAAGACTATGCGTCACGGAAATGGATATCGTAAACTTGGCGTCACATCGACACATCGCAAGGCCATGTTCGCCAATATGGCGGTGGCCTTGATCGAAAACGAACAGATCACGACGACTTTGGCGAAAGCCAAGGATTTGCGTCCGGTGGTCGAAAGCCTGATCACGCTCGGCAAGAAAGGCGGCCTTGCCAATCGCCGTCGCGCTTTGTCGATCCTGCGCGACGAAGGCAGCGTCAAGAAACTGTTCAGCGCTTTGGCCGAACGTTACAAAGCCCGCAACGGCGGCTATTCGCGCGTTATGAAGGCAGGCTTCCGTTACGGCGACGCGGCCGCAATGGGAATGATCGAACTCGTCGATCGCGACGTCGAAGCCAAAGGCGCCAAGCAACGCGCTTTAACCGAGGCCAAAAAAGCCAAGGAATCCGCCGAAGAAAACAAGGCGTAATGTCATGACAAACCCCTCCCCCCAAGTCGGCGATGAGACTCCCTCTCCCCCCGCTTGGGGGGAGAGGGTTGGGGTGAGGGGGGACGCGGGGATTATGCCCTTAACCACCCCCCTCACCCCAACCCCTCTCCCCCCAAGTGGGAGGAGAGGGGCTTTGCTCATCGTCGCTGTTGTGGGGATGCTTTCGGCCTGTGTGTCGGGCACCAAACCGCCCGACACCTATGTCGGCCAAAACGGCAAAGTCACACGCATCGAAAGCGACCGCGAAATGTGCGAACGCCTGTGCAACGAGGATTATTCCCGCTGCATGGACTCGCGCGCCGCCAGCACAAACGAAGGACTCGGCACTCCCCCCGGCCTTTTCGGCGCCAGCGGCGATTGCCGCACAGCCCTGAAACATTGCCTGCCGGAATGCAAAGCGCAGTGAAATCATAGCGCTAGCCGCTCTTGCGGAAAACCGCAGCTTGTGCCGTCTTTGCAGTATATCGCTTGTTCCAATAGGATAAAGAACTGCATATAGAAGGTTGTCGTTATACTGCCGCGTTCGCGCTTGAAAAGAAGAGAAAAAGCCAACTTTAAAACTTCATCGCGCTTTCTTTTTTTTCCCTGATGATCTATTAACTTGTTCCAGCCAAAAAACGAATTCTGTGAAAGCGAGTCGGTTCGAGAGAATGTTCGGCGCGTTGTCCTTTAGTTTTTTGTTTCTTTTTTTGAGTTTCGGGGGATCAGTCCATGCAAAATGTTCTGCTTGTCGTTCAATTGCTGCTTGCCATAGCGCTTATCGGCGTAATTTTGATTCAGCGCACGTCGGCTGACGGTGGCGGCCTGACAGGCGGCGGAGGCGGCGGCACGATGGGCGGCCTGTTCACAGCGCGCGGGTCGGCCAATCTGCTGACACGGACGACGGCGGCTCTGGCGACGCTTTTCATCGTCAACAGCCTCGTTTTGGGCGCGATCGCCAGCAGCGAGCATCGCAGCAAGAGTCTGGTCGATCAAATCGCCCCCCTATCCGCTCCCGCCGAACCGGCCAAAACTCCCTCCGCGCCGGTTGCGCCGCAGGTTCCTTTGGCGAAATAGGTTGGGTGATTGATGCCGACGATCAGCGCGTTTTATGGTATCTTGATACGGATGTTCTGGGATGATCATGCGCCGCCGCATTTTCATGTCATATATGCGCAACACAAGGCAGAGATCGAAATCGAAACATTAGAGATTCTCGGCGGTCGTTTGCCGCCTCAAGCTAAGAGATTGGTCAAGACATGGGCGCGGCAACACAAAACAGAACTTTTGAATGCGTGGAGTCTTTGTCGCAAACATGAAACGCCGGAACAAATCGATCCGCTGGACTAGGGAGGATGCCTATGGAATGGGAAGATGTCGTAGAGGTCAGACCAGAGTTGCCGTTAACTCTTTCTGTTAAATTTGCCGACGGACTGTCTGGAAAAGTCCGGTTCGAGCCGTCGCACCTTTATGGAGTTTTTAAACGCTTGAAAGACCCTGATCTGTTCAAACAAGCCTACGTCGAACATGGCGCGGTGACGTGGCCCGGCGAACTCGATCTCGCGCCGGACGCGATGTATGACGAGATTAAGAAGAACGGCGAATGGGTTTTAAGGTAATAGGGAATATTGAATGACTCGTTTCATCTTCATCACCGGCGGCGTTGTCTCCTCTCTGGGCAAAGGACTCGCCTCCGCCGCTCTCGGCGCTTTGCTGCAAGCGCGCGGATACAAAGTCCGTCTTCGTAAACTCGACCCTTATCTGAACGTCGACCCAGGGACGATGTCGCCGACGCAGCACGGCGAGGTTTACGTCACCGACGACGGCGCGGAAACCGATCTTGATCTGGGGCATTACGAACGCTTCACCGGCGTTGCCTCGCGACAGAGCGATAACGTCACCTCTGGCCGCATTTATTCCAGCGTGATCGCCAAGGAACGCCATGGCGATTATTTGGGCGCGACGGTGCAGGTCATCCCGCACGTCACCGACGCGATCAAGGAATTTATCCTCGCCGATCTGCATGACGAGGATTTCTGTTTGTGCGAAATCGGCGGCACGGTCGGCGATATCGAAAGCCTTCCGTTCCTCGAAGCGATCCGCCAGTTGCGCAACGATCTGGGCGCGGAAAACTGCCTGTTCGTTATGGTCACGCTGCTGCCCTTCATCAAATCCGCGGGCGAGCTGAAGACCAAACCGACGCAACATTCGGTCAAGGAACTGCTCAGCGTCGGCATCCAGCCGGACATGCTGCTCTGCCGCGCCGAGCGCACGATACCCGAAAGCGAACGCAAGAAAATCGCCCTGTTTTGCAACGTCAAACCGGAATGCGTGATCGAGGCTTTGGACGTGGACACGATTTACAATGTGCCAGTCAAATATCACGAGCAGGGTTTCGACGAGCAGGTCGTGCGTTATTTCAAGCTGCCCGTGGACCCCAAGCCCAATCTGATGCCGTGGAAAAACATCGTCCAGCGCGTGCGCGAACCCGAAGGCGAAGTCACGATCGCGATCGTCGGCAAATATACCAGCCTGCTCGACAGCTATAAGTCGCTGGCGGAAGCTTTGGCGCACGGCGGCATCGCCAACAACGTGCGCGTGAATTTGAAATGGATGGACTCCCAAGTGTTCGAGAGTCCCGACACGCTGCATCATCTGGAAGGCGTTGACGGCATTCTGGTTCCGGGCGGTTTCGGCGAACGCGGGACGGAAGGCAAAATCCGCGCGGCGCAATTCGCGCGCGAGCAGAAGATTCCCTATTTCGGCATTTGTTTCGGCATGCAGCTGGCGGTGATCGAAGCCGCGCGCAATCTGGGCGGCGTGCCGGGGGCTACCTCCAGCGAATTCGGCGAAAGCGACAGCGCTGTGATCGGCCTTATGACCGAATGGATCAAGGGCAACCAGACGGAAGTGCGCAAATCGAACGGCGATCTCGGCGGCACAATGCGCCTCGGCGCGTATCCGTGCGAGATCAGGCAAGGCACCAAAGCGCGAGAGATTTACGGCGCGGACAGCATCCACGAACGCCACCGCCACCGCTATGAAGTCAACACGACCTATCGTCCGCAACTGGAAAAAGCCGGTCTGGTTTTCTGCGGCATGTCCCCCGACGGCCAATTGCCGGAGATGATCGAACGCAAAGACCACCCGTGGTTTATCGGCGTCCAGTTCCACCCCGAACTAAAATCAAAACCCCTCGACCCCCACCCGCTTTTCCGCTCGTTCATCGCGGCAGCAGTGCAGAAGGCAAGATTGGTGTAAGGCGAGGGGCTTGTTTGGCGTCGGGAAATAAGTAAGACAAATAGCGCAGCAAAACCAACGGGATTCCCTCTCCCCCTCTTGGGGGGAGAGGGTTAGGGTGAGGGGGGGCTTGGGGATTATTCCCCAACCGGCCGCCTCACCTCCACGCCGCCCGCCTCAACCGATCATTAATAGCAAGCCCCAACCCGATCTGCGGAATAGGCGCGATGGCAATGGCGGCATAGGTCGGTTTGTCCAGCTCATGCAGCATCGCGAACAGATTGGCGGCGGCTTCGTTCAGATCGCCTTGCACACTAAGATTCAAACGCGCCACTCCCCCTTTAATCAGATCAGGGCCGAAAGCCAGAAAGGCTTCATTATCGGAAACCGTCTCGGCGTTCAGGCGCACGGGGATATGGGGCGCGTAATGGCTGGATAACATGCCCGGGGAGGGCGGCGCGCTGTCGTCCGAGGCTTCAAACACAGCAACTTTGCGGCCAAGAACGCGTTCCAACTGCTCTTGCGTGACGCCGCCCGGGCGCAAAATCGTCGGGATGGCGGATGTCAAATTGACGACAGTGGATTCAACGCCGACTTGCGAACGTCCCGCCGCCAAAATCAGATCGACGGCGTCGCCCAAAGATTCCGCGACATGCTCCGGCGTCGTGGGGCTGAGTTTGCCGGAGGCATTGGCGCTCGGCGCTGCGATAGGCAATGCCACAGCGCGCAGCAATTCCTGCGCCGCAGGATGCGAAGGAATGCGTACAGCCAGCGTTTCAAGCCCCGCGCTGGCCAGTAATGAAACCGGCGCATCGGCAATACGCGGCAAAATCAGCGTCATCGGCCCTGGCCAAAAGGCGGCGGCAAACAACCGTGCCGTATCGTTCCATTCGATTAAATTGTCGAGCGCATGTGTTTCGGCGACATGGATGATAAGAGGATTGAACGTCGGGCGGCCTTTGGCGGCATAAATCGCCGCGACCGCCTGCCCGTTCGTAGCGTCCGCCCCAAGGCCGTAAACGGTTTCAGTCGGAAACGCGACAAGCCGACCCGCACGAAGCAACGCAACAGCGCGAGAAATAGAAGCATCGTTGATGGAAAGAATGAGAGGCATGGGATTTTCGGTACGCTGGTTTTCTTCTAGGTTGTTGAGCAAACGAGGTTAACGAGTTGCAGCTGAAGGCTTTATTATAAGCCCTTCGTCAGTGATCTGCGTCGCCTGAATTTAAGAGATGATCGGAAAAGGGCAAAAATACTGTGTCGACATCTATCGTCGTTTTCTATGACGAGCTTCGTTAATTTGCAAATTGTGTTACGATCTACGCCGGGTATCGCATACCATAAAAGAATACGCGCCTGAAGGCCTCCTGCCGTTTTCTATTATACTTCGCAAGGTCATAAAGCATCTGTTCGTAGGAGCGGCTTCCAGCCGCGACTGTTGACGCAAACACAGAAGGTCTCGGCTGGAAGCCGCTCCTACGAAAAATCACAATTTATGGCGTGTCGCCAGTATAACGAAACAATCAAAGAAACCACTGAAAAAAGGCCTTTCTATAAATCCTTGTAGGGAAAGACAAACACCGAAAGGTATGACAGCGAGAAAGTCCACCCCTTGAGCGAATCTCACAAAAAATTTTGGCTCTTTGCGCGGAACTTCCAAAATCTTGGTCGAACACAGAAACCATAAGCGCGGCGGCAAAATGGCTTCTTGTTCCTTAAGAGCCTTTCAGAAGAACAGCCTCTCTCCGTAAAATTCCGACACATTCATTGAATAAATTCGTCCCTCGGTGTATGATGCAATAACTTGAAGGGGTGCCGGTATGCCGCGTTTGCCAAATAAAGCTATTGAAGTTTTGTTCCTCCTGATCGCGTTGTTCGCGCTGCCGTTCGCAGCGCGCGGGCAAGACAGCGTGACGGCGCCCCCTCCCCTTTCGCCCCAGCAGATCGATCAGATGGTGGCGCCCGTCGCGCTTTATCCCGATCAGCTCCTTGGGCAAATTCTAATGGCCGCGACCTATCCGCTTGAAGTGGTGGAGGCCAATCGGTGGCTGGAAAGGCCTCAGAACGCGCGGCTTCAAGGCGATCAACTGCAAGCCGCTCTGGCGCAGCAACCGTGGGATCCAAGCGTCAAGTCGCTGGTCGAATTTCCGCAAGTTTTGAAGATGATGGACTCCAACCTGCAATGGACGGAGCAGCTTGGCAACTCCTTTCTTGCGCAGCAAGAGGATGTCATGAATTCGGTGCAAAATTTGCGGCAAAGAGCCGTGGCTTCGGGGCATCTTGATACGACGCCGCAGCAAACGGTTCTAGACGACAACGGCGAGATTGTGATCCAGCCCGCCAATCCGCAAGTGGTTTATGTGCCCGCTTACAATCCGGACTCGGTTTATGGCGCATGGCCGTATCCCGATTATCCGCCCTACGGTTTTTCGTATCCGGGCTATTATTATAGCGCGCCCGGCGTGGTCGGCTTTGGGGTCGGCATTGTTGTCGCCAACTGGCTGTGGGGATGGAATCGCTGGGATTGGCATCGTCACCGTATCGACATCGACGATCACCGCTTTGAGCATATCAATGGCGGCCACGCGCCTTCTGTTCCCGGCAGGTGGGAGCATAATCCAGAGCATCGCCACGGCGTACCCTATGCCAGCCCGCCTGTCCGCGCACAGTTTCAGGAGCCAGCCGACAGGATGAGGCGGGATTTTCGCGGTTATACAACGGTGTCTCCTCGAGTAGGTGGCCCTGTGCCGAACACTGCCGCACACGAACCTCAGACCGTTCGCCGCGCGACGCCGCCGGTTGAGAATATTCCGCAGCCTTTGCGCGAGATTCAAACGCCGCATCGCGTTGTGCCCCCTCAAACGAATGTCGCCGTGCCGAACACTGCCATACAACACGAACCCCCAACCGTTCGTCGCGCAGCGCCGGTTGAGAATATTCCGCAGACTCATTATGAACCGAGGCAGCAGCCCGTGTTCCGGCAACCTCAACAAGAACGTCCTGCTCCTGTTTTCGAATCCCTTTCGCACGGGCCTGACGTGCGCATGCAATCGCAGCGAGGCGCCTATAGCCGTTCGACGATGCCCCACGCAGCGCCGCAGCCTGCCCCAAGGCAACCCGCGCCCTCCGGCGGCGACAAACGCAAGCAGGATACGAGGTATCAATGATGTCACATCGGCAAAACATGACAGCCGCATCGAGCAAGCCTTGGCCTTGTGGCCTGTTGAGGCTTTTCATCCTTGGTGGCCTTGTAAGCCTTGCAGCCTGCGCCACCGCGCCTAACGAGACGATCCCTCCCCCGCCCCCTGCCGCCTTGCGCGCGCCCGACGCGGAGCAACGGGTTTTCGCAACGCCGGAACAGGCAGTGGATGCCCTTGTCGCCGCCGCGCGCGATAATCGCGGCGATGAGCTTGAGGAGATTCTGGGGCATAATTCAGGACAGCTGATTCATTCGGGCGACAAGGTCGCCGACAAACAAGGGCGCGAGAAATTCCTCTCCGCCTATGACAAAGCGCATGAAATCGAATGCAAAGGCGATAATCAGGATGTGCTGGTCGTCGGCGAGGAGAAATGGCCCATGCCGATACCGCTGGCGCGCGCGAAAGACGGCTGGTGGTTCGATACGACGGCGGGCGCGCAGGAAATTCTCGACCGCCGCGTCGGCCGCAACGAGCTTGACGTGATCGAGGTCTGCCGCGCCTATGTCGAAGCGCAACAGGACTTTGCCGCGCGGCATCCGCTGAACGGCGTATATGCCTACGCGCAGCGGTTCCGCAGCGCAAAGGGACAGCATAACGGGATTTATTGGCCGGCGGCAAACGGCCAGCCGGAAAGTCCCCTCGGCCCCATGATGGCAAACGCGACGGCGGAGGGGTATAGCGGCAAAGTACTAAGTAAACACGCGCCCTATCACGGCTATTTCTACAAGATTCTTAAGCGTCAGGGCTCCCATGCGCCGGGGGGAGAGAAGGATTATATCGTCGACGGCCATATGACAGGCGGCTTTGCGCTAATTGCTTTCCCCGCGCGTTATGGCGATTCGGGGGTTATGACCTTTATCGTCAGCCGAAACGGCATCGTCTATGAAAAGAACCTCGGCCCCGATACCACAGAGGCCGCGAGAAACATCACGCAGTTCGATCCGGATGATAGCTGGAATATTGTGGAATAGACGGATCGTTGGCTTTTTGGCTGCATGCGGAAATAAATGACTCGGTTTGACGGTTGAAAGAACCGATGAAGCCGAAGCGGCGCGCCCCCTCCCCTCCTCTAGGAGGGGGGGCGCGCCGCTTTTGCGGCACTTCTGTTTCTTACTCAGAGCCTATTCATGATCTTGTCATTTATCCGAAACAGTGCAGCAAAAGCCGCAAAGTTCCCCTCCCCTTGAGGGAGGGGTTAGGGGTGGGGTATATAAAGGCATGGGACGCGCTAGAAAAATAACCTCTTATTTTATTGGGATAATTGTCGAGTTTTATACACTCCACCCCTAGCCCCTCCTTCAAGGGAAGGGGAACTTTGCCGTGTTTTTTGCGCCCTTTGTTTCAACCAGCAAAAGATCATGAACGGGTTGTCACAAAAACAGGCTTACTTATTTTCTCACGCCGACTATGTCCGAGGTGATTTCTTTTTCTATGGCGCTGCCCATTTGGCTAGTGGAGACTTTTTCTGTTCCTTCGTTCCAGAAGTCCGCGGTGCGCAGGCCTGCGTCGAGGACGGTTGAAACAGCTTTTTGGATTTTCAGGGCGAGGTCAGGGCGATGGAAGGAATGATCCAGCATCATCGCAACGCTTAGGATCATGCCGATGGGATTGGCAAGCCCCCTGCCCGCTATGTCCGGCGCGCTGCCGTGGATCGGCTCGTAGAGCGCGCTTTGGCCGCCGAGGGAGGCCGAGGGGAGCAGTCCCAAAGAGCCGGAGAGGACGGCAGCTTCGTCGGACAGAATATCGCCGAACATGTTGGGCGTCAGCATCACGTCGAACGATGACGGTTGGCGGATGATTTGCATCGACGCGTTATCGACATAGAGATGGCTGAGCGCGATGTCGGGATATTCCCGATGCGTGTTTTCCACGATTTCGCGCCAGAGGCGCATGGATTCTAACACGTTCGATTTGTCAATTGAGCAAACGCGCTTGTTGCGCTTGCGGGCGAGATCGAAGGCGACCTTGGCGATGCGGCGGATTTCTTCTTCGGTATAAATCATTGTGTTGAAGGCGCTGCGCTGGCCGTTTTCTTCTTTGAACCCACGCGGTTCGCCGAAATACACGTCGCCCGTCAATTCGCGCACGATGACGAAAGAAACGTCCTTTAGCCTTTCCGGCCTGAGCGGCGAGAAGCCGACCAGTTGGGGCCAGATCGTCAGGGGGCGCAGATTGGCGTAAAGGCCAAGCGTTTTGCGAATGGCGAGCAAGCCTTTTTCAGGCCGCTCGGCCAAAGGCAAGCCGTCCCATTTCGCACCGCCAACCGCGCCGAGGAGAACAGCGTCGGCTTGCAATGCGGCTTCCTCGGTTTCCTTGGGAAAGGGCGAGCCGTGGGTGTCGATCGCCGCGCCGCCGATAGGCTTTTCGATGAAAGTGAAAGAAAGTTCGTTTTGAAAGCAGGACAGAACGCGTTTCGCCTCGGTCATGATTTCAGGGCCGATGCCGTCGCCGCCGAGGATGAGAATGTTAGGCATTTTTTCTGTCCTCTCCGTTGACGCGTTTTGTGTAGGCTTCGATCATACGGCGCGTGATCGGGCCTGTTGTGTATTTCTGCGTTCCGATTTCGGCGATGGGTTGAACCTCGACCGCCGTTCCGGCGATAAAGACTTCGTCCGCATGCGCAAGTTCGTCCGGATAGAAATGTTTTTCCATGAACGGGATGCCCCTTTCATGCGCCATTTCGATAACGGTTTTTCGCGTGATGCCGTTCAGGAAACAATCGGCGATGGGCGTGATCAAAACGCCGCCTTTGACCATAAAGATGTTCGCTCCCGTGCATTCCGCGACATAGCCGCGATAATCCAGCATCAGCGCGTCGTCGTAACCGGCCTTCATCGCTTTGTTTTTGCCGAGCATGCCGGAGATATATTGTCCGTTGGCTTTCGCAAAGACAGGCCCGACGTTCGGGGCAGGACGCACGTAATCCGACCACATGAGGCGAATGCCCGGGGCTGCTCCCTCCTTTGTATCGAAATAAGACGCCCATTTCCACGCGGCGATCGCGACGTGAACGCTGTTCGCCAGCGAGGCGACGGAGAGCGATTCCGCCCCGTGCCACGCGACGGGACGGACATAGGCTTCCGTCAATCCGTTGATCTTGAGGACTTCTTCCGCCGCTTTGTTGATCTCCTCGACGGTATAGGGAAGGTCGAAGCCCGTCATTTTGGCCGATGCGTGAAGACGCTCGTGATGTTCCTGCATTCTGAATATTTTTCCGCGATAGGCGCGTTCGCCTTCAAACACGCCGCTGCCGTAGTGAAGCGTGTGGCTCAGGACGTGGATTTTGGCGTCCGCCCACTCCACCATTTGCCCGTCGATCCAGATTTTTCCTTTTTCGTCGCCCAACATGTTTTAGCCCTCCTTCTTTGTTAGTGTGAAAAAATAAGTGAGTCTGTTTTTGCGAGTCAAAAGCAGCGGCGCAGAGACAGCGGCGGAATCCCCTCCCCCTCTATGGGGGAGGGTTAGAGCCTGCCCCGTACTTGATACGGGGGTGGGGGTGATCGCGCCGCAAGAAATTGTTTCAGATTTTCGGAAACAGCTTATGCGGAAACACCACCCCCACCCTAACCCTCCCCCATAGAGGGGGAGGGAATCATGCCGCTTTTGCTTCACTGGTTTTTTTAACTCTCAAACACATTCGGTTATTTCCTTACACCGCCCTTGCGATGATTTTGTTGATGGAACCGACATAAGCTCTGGCAGAGGCCATGACCGTGTCGGTATCGCGCGCGTGGCCGGTGTAGAAACAGTCATTTTCCTTGAGAATAATAACGGCCTCGGCCTGCGCGTCGGTGCCTTGCGAGACGCTGTGCACTTCGTAGGAATGAAGCGCGGGCGCGCACTGCGTCGCTTTCGAGACGGCCTGAAAAATCGCGTCGAGCGTTCCGTCGCCGAAGGCCGCCGTGATTTCTTCTTTTCCGTTGATTTCCAGAACGACGTCCGCCGTATGATTGCCCGGGCCGTTTTGCTTAGTGTTATAGGATATAAGCCGGACAAAACTTTGCATCGCGGTATGCTGATGATCGTGAATGAGGGTGAGCAGATCCTCCTCCGTCACGTTCTTCTTGCGATCGCAGAGAGCTTTGAAAGCTTCGAAGCAGCGCAGGAAGGATTCCTCGTCCAGATCGATCTGCCATTCGGCTATTTTGTTTTTCAACGCGGCGCGGCCGGAATGTTTGCCCATGACGATCTGCGACTGCGTGATACCGACGGCGCTGGGCTTCATGATTTCATAGGTGTCGCGATTTTTCAGCATGCCGTCTTGATGAATGCCGGATTCATGCGCGAAAGCGTTCGCGCCGACGATAGCCTTGTTCTTCTGCACGAAGAATCCCGTCGTCGAGGCGACGAAACGCGAGGTCGGGTAAATCCGGCGCGTGTCGATCCCCGTCTCGCAGCCGAAGAAATCGGCGCGGGTTTTCAGCGCCATCACGACTTCCTCCAGCGGCGCGTTGCCCGCGCGTTCGCCGATGCCGTTGATCGTGCATTCGATCTGCCGCGCGCCCGCTTTGACTCCTGCCAATGAATTCGCGGCGGCCAGCCCCAAATCGTCGTGGCAATGAACGGAAAAACAGACGGAAGGGAACTGCGCGACGAGCGCCGCGATCAAAGCCTGATATTCTTCGGGAATCGCGTAGCCTACCGTATCGGGAATGTTGATCGTGCTGGCCCCTGCCCTGACCGCCGCGTCTACGGCTTTGCTGAGATATGCGATGCCCGTGCGCGTGGCGTCCATAGCCGACCATTCGACATCGTCGCAGAACGATCGGGCAAAGCGCACCGTCTCGTCGATGATGTCCAGCACTTGCGCTTCGCTTTTGCGCATTTGGTGTTCGAGGTGGATGGGGCTTGTCGAAACGAACGTGTGGATGCGGGGGCGTTCGACTTTTTCCAAAGCCTTTGCCGCGGCTTCGATATCGGCTTTGATCGCCCGCGCCAGCGAACAAACGCGCGTGCGTTTCACGGCCTTGCCGACGGCGGCGATGCATTCGGCGTCGCCAAGGGAGGAGGCTGCGAATCCGGCCTCGATCACATCCACGCCCATGGAATCGAGCAGTGAGGCCACCGCGATTTTTTCCTTTAGCGACATCGTCGCGCCGGGCGATTGCTCGCCGTCGCGCAGCGTCGTGTCGAAGATAATGACGCGGTTTGAAGGATTGCCGTTATTTACTGTTTCCATGTGTTGCTCGCCTTTCGTTTGTTTTCGTTTCGCTTGGGCATAAAAAAAGGCTCTGAAAAGAGCCTTTGGTACGCGCTGATCGGTCGTGCAATCCTTACGATTGCCCCGTGTTCAGCGCCTGTCTAAGAAGGAGTCTATGATGTGTCATGTGTCGCCAGCCGTTTCAATTTACTGCGCGACAATACATTGCGAGAGGGCGCGCGTCAATCGGAGATTTGGGGCGGTTTCATTTTTATCCATTGATCGAGGAAAAGGAAAAGCGGTAAGTATGGGGGGTTGTTTAGGCGTCACGAGGAAACAAGTGAATCTGTTTGAGCGTTAAGAAACACGGCGAGATCCCCTCCCCCATAGAGGGGGAGGGGATTCTTCCGCTTTTGCGGCACTACTGTTTCTAACTCATAAAAACGGGTTCGCATATTCCCTCACGCCGACTTATGACGAAAAGGGATGGATCATGCACCAAACAATGGCGGAGCAAATTATATCGGCAAGCATGAAGAAGGCTTGTCGGGCGGGCGAGGTTATTCCGAGACTGCCTATCTCGAAAATGTTTTTGAATGAGGTTTTAGCGCCGCCTGCGATTGCGTATTTTCGCAAGGATTTCGGCGACCTTTTTAAGGAATTCAACGTTTCGGAATCCGTTTTCGATCCGGCGCGAGTCTTTTTGATTCCCGATCACACGGTTCCTTCCTGTTCCGTGAAGGTCAGCCAAGGCATCGATGTGATGAAGGAATTCGCGCGCGCGACGGGCGTGAAGATGTTCAAGGAATGCGACGGCATCGAGCATGTCCTGTTGCCGGAATGCGGCGCGATCGTTCCGGGCGATATTATGGTGGGGACGGATTCCCATACGGACACGAACGGCGCGTTGAATTGTCTGGCGTTCGGTGTCGGCACGACGGACGCGCAATTGGCTATGGCGACAGGGTTTTTGTACAATTTCACGGTTCCAAAATCTATTTTCTTCAAGCTCTCGGGACAATTACGGAAGGGCGTATCCGGCAAAGACGTTATTTTACACATCATCGCGCAAATGGGTTCCGGAGGATGCGCCAAACGCGTTGCGGAATTCGGCGGCGAGGGCGTTACGACTCTCGGTATGGACGACCGCTTTACGATCGCGAATATGTGCGTTGAAATGAGCGCGAGAACGGGTTTGTTTCCCTGCGATGAAAAAACAGAAGAATTTCTGAAGGAAACGAACGCGCAATGGGAAATGAAAAAGACGGCGCTTGACGCGCAGGCGGATTACGACCGCGTTGTCGAAATCGACCTGAATGCAATCGAACCTATGGTTTCTTTTCCGCATCTGCCCGCGCATGCCGTGCCTGTGTCACAATTCGACGCTATGGCGGAAAAAACTAGAGCCACGAAGGATCCGACTTTGGCCGTCGTCGAGGATAACACAATCAATTTCGCCTTCATCGGTTCCTGCACGAACGGTCGGAAGTCGGACTTGATCGCGGGCGCCGAGATCCTTAAGGGCAAGCATATTCATCCGGATGTGACGTTGATCGTCATTCCCGGCAGCCGGAAAATCTATAACTGGGCGATGGAGGTCGGCATTTTGAAAATTTACGCCGAGGCGGGCGCCAACATTCAATCGTCCAACTGCGGCACTTGTTTCGGCAAGCATATGGGAGTTCTTTCGGACAAAGGGCGCATGATCAGCACGAGCAACAGGAACTATCAGGGACGCATGGGATCGAAAGACGCGCTGATTTTTCTTGCAAGCCCCGCGACAGTCGCGACCTCCGCCCTGACGGGACGCATCACCGCGCCGCGGATTTAGTCAGCGTGAGGAAACAAGTGAGCCAAATAGCGCAGCAAAACCGGCGGGATTCCCTCTCCCCCTCTTGGGGGGAGAGGGTTAGGGTGAGGGGGGGACTCGGGAATTATATCCCAACCGCCCCCCTCACCCCGCCCCTCTCCCCCAAGAGGGGGAGAGGGAGTCACCACCGGCATGGGGTTACCAATTGAGTCACTTATTTTCTCACGCCGCCTTAACGTGAATTGGAACGCATCATGAAAGCAAACGTAACAACAGTCTTTGGCTCCGACATCAACACCGACGACATCATTCGCGCCGACATTCTTCAGGAAGAATGGGACAAGCAGGCCTTTGCAAAATACGCTTTTGATAAATTCGATCCGGAATTTCGCGCGCGCTGCGCGGGCGCGGCGGCCAATGTTATCGTCGCAGGATGCAACTTCGGTTCGGGATCTTCGCGCGAACAGGCGATTTATGCCATTCGTTATAACAATGTTTCCTTCGTCGTCGCAGAGAAGGATCCCAAAACGGGAGTCGCCTTTCCCGACATTTTTTATCGAAACGCCGTCAATAACGATCTGCCACTTATTGCGCTGGACAGCGTTTCGGGTATTTCTCTGGGCGACGCGCTTGATCTCGATCTGGAAGGAAAAATTATCGCTAACATGACAACTGGCCAGAAGATTCCCTTCGACATGCCGGAGGGGGACATCGCCATCCTTCGCGAGGGCGGCTTGATCGGTATGGCGCGGAAAGATGTTAAGGCGAGGTTGTCCGGGCGATAAGTTGGCGTGAGGAAACAAGTGAATCCGTTTGACGGTGAAAAAGAACAGCGAAGCGAAGGCGACGGGATTCCCTCCCCCATAGAGGGGGAGGGGATTCTACCGCTTTTACGGCACCGCTGTTTCTGACACACAAAAACTGACCTCCTTGTTTCCTCACACCGACTTTCTTGCAACATTTTCCGGCTTGTCCTATATATCCCAAACCTATTTTCAATAAGGAATCTCTCATGAACCAGCCTGAACCCAAAGCCGCCGAAGCTTCTGTGCCGATGTTTTATACCGCGCCGCGCCCGTTGGATCGCGTGCGCGATGGCAAGATGAAGCTTAATCGTCCGACCAATTTTGGCTTTGCTTCCAAAACCAACGCCATTCCTTTGCTGGTCGATGAATTTCCTTTGGCGGCTGCCTATTACCCCATTGTTTTCGCGGACGGGCCGTTGCCGGTTCCGGCCGCCGTTGTCGGGTTGAAGAACGACAGCAATTTGTTCGTGGGCGCGGACGGCGCGTGGGCTTCGGGCGCTTATCTGCCCGCTTATGTGCGCCGCTATCCGTTCATTTTGATGGACGATCCGCAGAATAAGCAGTTCGTTTTATGCATCGACGACAAATGCGAGCTTTTGACCGAGACGGGCGAATTTGCCTTGTTCGAGGGCGAACAGCCCAGCGCCTTTACCAAAAGCGCGATGGAATTCTGCGCCGCTTTGCGCCAGCAAGGCGACGCGACGGACGAATTCGTCAAGGCTTTGAAGGAGCATGAGCTTCTGATCCCCAACAACGCGGAAATCGAAGCGCAGGACGGCAGCCATTTGCAGCTCAGCGGTTTTCTGGTCATCGACCCCAAGAAGTTCGACGCTTTGCCTGACAGCACGATTCTGCAATGGCGCAGGAAGGGATGGCTGGGGCTTGTCTACGCGCAGTTGTTGTCCTCGCACCGCTGGCAGAATTTGCTGGAGATGATGCAGGGGCGGAAGTAGGAAGTATGACGGTTCGGCAACAACAGCCGTCATTCCCGCGAAAGCGGGAATCCATCGCGAGCGATAGCGAGCACATGAGTCCAGCGGTGTTTCAATTTGTGCCGCCGCTAGACTCTTGCCGCGCAGACGCGCAGCGCTGGATTCCGGCTTTCGCCGGAATGACGATCTTCTTTGTTGTCGCGCTTTTTCTCTCGTTTCTTATCTCCCCTGCCCTCGCCCAAACCCCGCAATACGGCATCGCCCTGCATGGCGCGCCGCATTACCCCGCCGATTTCACGCATTTCGATTATGTTAATCCCGATGCGCCTAAAGGCGGGACTTTGCATTTGTCTGCGCTTGGGACTTTCGACACGCTTAATCCTTTTACGTTGAAGGGCGTCGCGGCGGAAGGTTCGGGGCTGGTTTTTGAAACGCTTATGGCGCGGTCGATGGACGAGCCGTACAGCCAATATGGCTGGGTCGCGCAAAGCGTGACGGTTGCGCCCGACCACACTTGGGTTTCCTATCAATTGCGCCCGCAGGCCAAGTTTCAGGACGGCACGCCCATCACGCCCGAAGACGTTATTTTCTCGTTCGAAACACTGCGCGACAAGGGGCATCCCTCTTATCGCAGTTATTACAAAGACGTTGCCAAGGTTGAGAAGACGGGGCCGCGCGAGGTTCGCTTTACTTTCCGCGACGCTTCCAACACCGAATTGCCGATGATCGTGGGCGAGATGCCCGTTCTTTGCAAGCATTGCTGGAAAGGCAAAGATTTCGCCGCCACGACTTTGCAACCGATCATCGGGAGCGGCCCCTATAAAATCGAAACTATGACGCCCGGGCGCACGATCGCCTATGTTCGCGACAAGAATTGGTGGGCTGCGGATTTGCCGGTCAACAAAGGCCGCTATAACTTCGATCATATCACTTATGATTATTATCGCGATGCGACGGTGGCGCTGGAGGCGTTTTTTGCCGGACGTTACGATTATCGTTTTGAAAATATCGCCAAGAACTGGGCTTTGGCCTACAACACGCCCGCGGTTCAGCAAGGCCTGATTAAAAAGCAGGAAATTAAAAACGAGCTTCCGGCGGGCATGCAAGCTTTTATCTTTAACACGCGCCGCCCGCTGTTTCAGGATCGTCGCGTGCGCGAGGCTTTGGGCTATGCTTTCGATTTCGAATGGTCGAACAAGAATTTCGCCTATGGCGCGTACAAGCGCACGTCGAGTTATTTTGAAAATTCGGAACTGGCGGCCAAAGGCTTGCCCTCGCCTGCAGAGCTAAAATTGCTGGAGCCGTTTCGCAAACAACTGCCGGACGACGTTTTCACCAAAGTTTTTACGCTACCCAAAACCGATGGCAGCGGTGAAGATCGCGACAATTTACGCAAAGCCGCCGATTTGCTGCGCGACGCGGGCTGGACGATTAAAAACGGCGTCCTGACGGACGCGCAAGGACATCCTTTTAAGTTTGAGATCATCGACGCCGAGCCGATGTTTGAACGCTGGACAGAGCCTTTTATCACCAATCTGAAACGCCTTGGCATCGATGCGACGTTTCGCGTCGTCGATACCTCGCAATTCCAGAATCGCATGGACGATTTCGATTTCGACATGACGATCGGCGTTTTCGGGCAATCTTTGTCGCCGGGGAACGAGCAATTCGACATGTGGGGATCAAGCAAAGCCAATGTCAAAGGCAGCCGCAATTTGATCGGCGTGCATGATCCCGTCGTCGACGCTTTGCTGGAAAAGCTGGTGCATGCCGAAAGCCGCGAGGAGCTTGTCGCCGCCTGCCGCGCGCTCGACCGCGTGCTGTTATGGCAATATTACGTTATCCCGCATTGGTATATCGGCACCTATCGCATCGCCTATTGGGACAAATTCGGCCAGCCCAAAATCGCGCCCAAATACGGTCTGGCGGTGGAGGATAGCTGGTGGGTGGATTCCGGAAAGGTAGGGAGGATTGATGAAGCGCAGAACAGGAAATAGCGTGAAATGTAACTGCACCATAGAGGCAAAGGTTTTTTTCGGGTTTTCGAGTTAACGTAGTATATAATATAAGGCACAAACTTTCCGGCTGATTCCATGCGATCTTCCTTTCTCCCCAAATTCCTTCTGGCCTTCGCCTTGCTCGCGGTTCTGTCCGCTTGCGCGGGCGATGACAAAGACAAAACGGCTCCGGATGAGCCGGTCAATGTTCTCTATACCAAAGGAACCGACGCGCTCGACCGCGGCGAGTTCAAGGACGCCGCCAAGAACTTTGCCGAGGTCGATCGCCAGCATCCCTATTCGCAATGGGCAACGCGGGCGGAGGTTATGGAAGCCTACGCCGATTACGAGAATATGGACTATGACGAGGCGATCAAAGCGCTTGACCAGTTCATCGAACTTCACCCGGGCAACAGCGATATCGCCTATGCCTATTACCTGCGCGCTTTGTGCAATTACGAACGCATTCTCGACGTGCGCCGCGACCAGACCGCTGCGCAAGAGGCGTTAAAAAATCTTCAGGAAGTCGTCAACCGCTTCCCCGACTCGGACTACGCCAGAGACGCGACGTTGAAAATAGCGCTGATCAACGATCATCTGGCCGGAGCCGAAATGGAAGTCGGCCGCTATTACATCAAACGCCATCTGTACATCGCCGCCGTCAACCGCTTCAAAACCGTCATCGACAAATACCAAACGACCAGCCACGTGCCCGAGGCATTGGAACGTCTGGTCGAATGCTATGTGTCGCTCGGCCTCCCGTCAGAAGCCAAAAAGAACGCCGCCGTTCTGGGCTATAACTTCCCGGGCAGCAGTTGGTATCAGGACGCGTATAATCTGTTGCGCAAGCGCGGGATTGTTATGGAGAAGAAGTAGGAAGATAAGCGCGATGTAAGGTTGTTTCAAAAAAAATCTCGCCGCAAAAGCTGTGGAATCCCCTCCCCCTCTCATGTTCGCAGTCAAGGGAAAAAGCGTGGGGATTCGTTAACCTGTATGGTGACAGGTTTTAGGAAAAAGTATAGGCTGGCAAACAAGGTGAAAGAGCTGGGTACAAAGGCGTCGTGTGATC
>JARLJD010000203.1 GCA_031291395.1 Alphaproteobacteria bacterium
CACCCGCCTATCGGCTCAGGATCGCCATCGCATGGAGGCCATTCTGGTCGAACTCGCGGAGGGCGGGCGCATTCTCGCGGAGGCGCGGCGTCGCTGACCCGGTTTCATGACGCTTTTTTGCGCGGCGGCGTTGCCAGCCTGATAAGCGTTCTCTATAAGGCGGGCAGTCGGAGTGTAGCGCAGTCCGGTTAGCGCACTAGTCTGGGGGACTAGGGGTCGTGGGTTCGAATCCCGCCACTCCGACCATTTATCTCAATAAAAACAGCATGTTAAGGCGGCTAGCAACTAGTCGCCTTTTGCTTTTCTGACTGTCGGGATACGCGCAGGGCTGAACAGCTTTGGGCGCCCATATATAAAGAATAACAGCGGATCGCCGGAGGCGGGCAGGCGGGTCGGCTGCGGCTAAGGCAATGGTAGTGTGCCTCGGATCGATGTCCGCCACCAATCGGTCCCCTTCCGAACCGCGCGACCTCCGGCTAAGCTGGGGCGTTGATTTTTCGCCCAGAGGCTCGCCGGCATGAAAAAGCTTGATGATAAAGCGGCCGAGGCCGCTAGACGCCAACTCCAATCGCAAGGCCGCGACGCGAAGCGTGTTGATGGTGAGCGCTACCAGGTAATTGATGAACGCAGCGGAGAGCGGCGCGGCAGGCCGTTGACGCGGGCCGAGCTAATCGACTTAGCTGACGGGCACGGCAGCGTTGATGACGATTGAGGCGGCTAAGCCAACGCGTGCATGTGGACAAAGAGGACAAATGTGCTGTCATAAATCTATAACTTGACGGCTGTTCGCGCTTTGGCCCAGAAATGAATAGCGGCGCTTCCCTCAAAGCTTTTTTGCTGAGAGGAGCGCCTTTAACGTGTCCAGGCTTACAACCAAGATCATTGCCGCGTTAGATCGTTGGCGACATTCAAAACAAGCACGCGTTGATGTCACGCTCGCGGTTGGCTTTGTGCACCTAGCGCGAGAGGTCCTGCGGCTGTTTGGGTTCCATGTCGGATAGCGAATCGTCCGATAACTGCTTTTGAAGAAAAGGACTTCTTTGAATGTGATCGATAAAGTATCGCAATCGGAAAGCGCGTTACGTCAAAACCTTGAAACACAAAAAGGCTTTCTAAAGCGAACCGCTGACGCCTTTGACGCTGGCCATGAAGATGAGGCGTTGCGACTTGCTACAACATTGCGTGTATTACTTCACGATACAAATAACTCTCACTCAATTATAAAACAACTTGATATGAAAGGCGGCAAATTTATTGATACCGCCGACGCATTTAACCCTAGCAACATGGCTCCGCATGGGGGCCTAGTTTACATGGCGCTTGACGCTTCGCGCGCACGTTATATTGCCCTCCTTGATAACGCTTCCAAAATTACTTTGAAAGACTTTGAAAGTTGGTGGAACGATCCCGTCTTTGTCGACAAAAACGGCCAAAAGTTGACGAGGCAAAACCTTGTCTTGATTGCAGCGAACCAAGCCGGAGGCGCGCATGTTGATCCGGCAATAGACTCACGTTACGCGAAGCTCGATACGAGCTTGGGACATCACGCGTTCATCGATAATGTCAAACAAGAACTAGGAAATCCATCGCGGGCAGCAATCCGTCAAATAGCCCATGAGGTGCTGAAGACATTAGACCCCACCTATTCAAAAAAGCCGAACCACGGACCGGCTCTGATTATGGGGCAAATTTCTCTCACTGTCGGAAGCCCGGCAAGCCGGGCCGCCAATCAGCAATCGACGCTTAGAGTTGGCCGCAACGCCTTATGCCCCTGCGGCAGCGGTATCAAATACAAAAAGTGCCATGGGCGCCCTTTCTGATCCCCATCGCGCCTTGACGCCCCACACCAACATGTTCATGTCCTGTCCTAGGGTCCGGACCCATAAAAGTGTTGGCATGATTGGCGTGTTGTGATTCACGGCTTCCGAAAGGAAGCAAGGATGAATCGGGATCAGTTCTGGCTGACGGACGCGCAGTTTTCGAAGATCGAACCACATCTGCCAACGGACACGCGGGGCAAGCCGCGGGTTGATGACCGGCGCGTGATCAGCGGCATTGTGCAGGTGCTGAAGTCTGGCGGCCGATGGATCGACGCGCCGCCG
>JARLJD010000204.1 GCA_031291395.1 Alphaproteobacteria bacterium
CCGCGTAACCCATTGATCCCATCGAGGCCGGATTACGGCGCAAAATCTTGATTTCTGCACCACCGGCAACGTCTGCAAGGGGCGGATTCCGGTCGTTCAGCGTATACACCTTGATTTCCATCGCTTGCCTAACGTAAAAGGTATCCTGATTACGCGGCAACGTCAGCCAGTTTTAGCAGGCGGTAAGGCATCGGGGCGGTCCTGAGCGCAACGAATGCGAGGCGGGGGATCATGGTTTGGAGATCGTATCGGCGATTGAATCGGTATTCGAACTCCGCGAGATATCGAGGGACGTGTTTTTCTCGCACGGCTCGGTAGGTCCCCACGAGGGCGGCTTTGATATTGCCCAACGCGGTATTGACCCATTTGAAAGCAGGGGCGCGAGCCGCTTGTTTGCCGCTTCCGGTCTTTATTGAGGTGTGGAGGCATCCGGCTTGGGTGACGGCGGCGAAGCATGCCAGACCGTCGGAAACGATATTGGCGTGGGGGTTGAGGGCGGTGCTTGCGAGCTTTCGGATCGCAAAACTGCTGAAGGCTTTGACGGGCCGAAGGATAATTTGATCTGGCTTGCCATCGTCCGTTGTCGCGATCGCAGCGACGAACGGCGTCTTGCCTGCTGCGCCGCGCCCGCGGCGGCCGGACCGAGCGCCGCCGATATAGGCGTCGTCCATCTGGACGTTGCCTTTCAAGCGTTTGCTCGCGTTACGCTCCAGCATGACTTGAGCGAGCTTGTGCTTCATCATCCAAGCAGCCGTCTGGGTGACGCCAAGGCGTCGACCGAGTTCGATACTGGAAATGCCCTTCTTTGATTGCGTGACCAGGTAGATCGTCTTGAACCAGATGCGCAGCGGCAGCTTGCTCGAAGCGAAGATCGTTCCCGCTTTGACAGAGGTCTGCTTGCGACACGCGTTACACTGGAATAAACGCCGCGCGCCGCGCGTGACGACGCAGTGATCAGCGCCATTGCACCCAGGACATTCGAACCCGTTCGGCCAGCGCCATTTGACGAGCGCCGCATGACATTCCCCTTCGGTTCCGTAAAGCTCGGCGAAACTGGCCTCACTGAGGCCTTTCTGGAACTGGACCTGATTGCGCGCCATCGGACAACCCCTGCGAAAACAGCGTGTTCGTTCTTTGTTCTACTCGGAGCCTGAAGCTGACGCAAGCGCGTAATCAGGATAACATTTGCCTGCATCTCGGCGATTGGAACCGCTGCGACGCCTGCTTCGATGAGCAGGTCGGCCGGTTCTTTGATCAGGCCAGCAA
>JARLJD010000030.1 GCA_031291395.1 Alphaproteobacteria bacterium
CCTGATCACATGCGCCAGTCCCCGCTCTTTTTCGCTCATCTCCAGTACACCTTGCATAGCATGTTCCCTTTCTGTTTCCTTCACAGAAAAGTGACATTTTAAACTTGCAGAAAGGTGACATTCTCATTTTGCGCTAACAGGCACGTCACTTTTCCTTGACATTCCCCCACGATTCCTCCATTAACCCCCCTTCGCGGTTCTGCGCTGGGCGCGGAGGGCGTTAGCATTACCAAATTAAGGAATAACATCATGTTCGCAGTGGTAAAAACCGGCGGCAAGCAATACAAGGTTGCCGAAGGTGACATTATTCAGGTCGAGAAGCTTCCGGGCGAAGCCAACGCTTCAGTCGAATTGGCCGAAGTCTTGATGCTGTGCGACGGCGGCAAAGTGACCGTGGGTTCGCCTTTCGTCAAGGGCGCAGCGATCAAGGCCGAAATCGTCGCGCAAAAGCGCAGCGACAAGCTGATCATTTTCAAGAAAAAGCGCCGCCAGAATTACCGCCGCAGAAACAATCACCGGCAGGATTTCACGGTGCTGAAAATCACGGGGATCAAGGCGTAACACTATCATTTCGTCATCCCCGCGCATGCGGGGATCCATCTTGGCCGCAAGAAGGCCTGTGACGATAGAAACAGGAGAATAAAATGGCTCATAAAAAAGCAGGCGGTTCATCCCGCAACGGTCGCGACAGCGCAGGCCGCCGTTTAGGCGTCAAGCTGTACGGCGACCAGAAAGCCCAAGGCGGCAACATCATCGTGCGCCAGCGCGGCACCAAATTCTATGCCGGAGAAAACGTCGCCATGGGCAAGGATCACACCTTGTTCGCCAAAACAGCGGGCGTGATCAAGTTCCGCGAGAAGACAGGCCGGATGTACGTTTCGGTCGTCAGCGGCGAGGAGTAAGGGCTCGTCTACAAATAAGTGAATCAACCCAATGTCGTCATCCCCGCGAAGGCGGGGATGACGCTCGATTTGTTTGAAGCGGTTATTTATGGACAACGCCTAAGGTAAAACCCGAATTATTTCCCCCAAGCTTGCCGGTTATTAACGGTTGAAGATTTGAGCGGCGATATTCTGAACACTGGTGACTATGGGGGATGCCCCGTTGTAGGCAGGGTGATCGGGCAATTTTACAAAACAGATCAGCATGAGATGTGTTTAAATTGCTTATTTCTGGCACGGCAATGACATGAAATCGTCAGATCAAACCTTTCTTGAAATGGCAATTGAAAAGGCGAAGGCATCTGTCGCTAGAGGCGGGTTTCCGGCTGGTGCCGTCATCGTCAAAGACGGAAATATCATTGGCGAAGGCATAAGCATTGGCAACATAATTTCCGATCCAACCAGCCATAGTGAAATGGCGTCAATCCGCGATGCCTGTAAAAATGTTCAGTCTTCCAATATTTCTGGCTCTGTCCTGTATGCTTCTATGTCTCCCTGCATAATGTGTCTAAGCGCGGCGATGTGGAGCGGCGTTGTAAGCGTTGTTTTTGCGTGTCGACAAGATCAGGTATCCCCTGAATATTACGGCGGACATTATGACGCGTCTATTCTCAACAAGTCTTTTCTTCATCCCTTAAAGTTAGAACATATGCCTGACCTTGAGCTGGAATCTTTAGAAGTTATCCGCGCATGGGAGAGAAAACTGACATCTCCCGCGATAGGGGAAGCGTAATCCTCCATCCTCAAATTTTCCCATTGCAGCACGCGCTAGAACCTTTTGGTTGGCCTGTCGCGCATAACCCGAAGATATCGAGAACCTCAAACGTTTTGGCGATATTTATTTGCGGCAGCTGATAAAACAAAAACCGCCTGAAGATTCAGACGCGAGGGTTCGCGAACGAAGTCCTACTGACACTTTTTCCATTCTGGAACATGGGCAAATGACCGAGGTTCCCCATGAACCCCTTCCTTGGCCGGCCGGATATCGACTGTACCGTTTTCGAGAAAGGGAGATGGATCTCTCGCGTTAGGAGCAGCTGACAGCTGATTTCTTGCGGCGCCCCTTACGCTCTTTCGATTTCCTTGTACAAGTCGTCCAGTATGGCAAGAACTTCCTGCGAAGCTCCATCCAGTTTTTTGGCTTCGGTCAGCGCGTCCATTGTGTCGCCTTTGGCGAAGAGTTCCAGCGCGCGCTTGCCGTGCGCATGCACGCGCAGATGCGGATCTTCGAGGTGGCGGTAGGCGGGCAGCGCGCGAATGGTGTCGTCCGTGACGGTGTCGAACCATTTGCCCAGACGGCAGGCGTGATGATCCGGAACTTCGGTGCTTTTCCAGCTTCCATGTCCCACCAGCGTGTCGATGACTTTCTTTTTGAAAGTGGCGTGATCCGATTTGGCGACCTGAACCAGCATCGATGTTACGCTTGTGTCTTGGGGGTTTTGGAATATATCCGCCAAGCCGCCCTGAACGAAGACGCTCGATTTTTCGATGCCTTGCGTTACTAGATCTACGCTCCCCTGCGCTTGCCTTGCCATCTGAACGATCGCGGCGATATTTCCGGCGACTTCGCTGGTAACCGCGGATTGCTGCCTGACGGCTGCGGAAACGGACACCATTTTCTCTACGACCGCATCCACGCGCACGCCAACCGCTTGCATCCCGTCGCCGACGGATTTGATCGCCGTCGATCCCTGCTCGACGCGCGAGGTGCCGTCGGCCATGGACGACAGCATGTCGCTCATGCCGCTTTGCAGCGTGGAGATGCGCTGGCGGATGTCCTCAGTCGCGCTCGATGTCTGTTTGGCGAGGGTTTTGACCTCGCTGGCGACGACGGCGAAGCCTTTGCCCGCTTCGCCCGCCCGCGCCGCTTCGATCGTGGCGTTAAGCGCCAGAAGATTGGTCTGGCTGGCGATCTGCTCAATCGTTTTGAGAATCTGGGCGATTTGTTCCGAGGCCTTGTCCAGCGCCTGAACCTTATCCGTCAGCGCGCCGAACGCCGAGGCGATGCCGTCCATAGTCGTGACGGCTTGACCGACGGCAACGATGCTATGCGTCAACTCCTGCTTGACGCTTTGGGAGTCCTGCGAAACCAGATCGGCTGTATGGGCGACCTCGCTGATCGAGGCCGACATTTCCTCGGAAGCGGTCGCGACGGCTTGGCTGCGCTGTTCCATATTGCGCAAATTGTCCGACATTTCCGCTATGACGAGCAACGGGGTCGTTTGCTCAACCCATATGTTCACGATGCTTTTGAGCGATGAGGCAATCCTGTTGTGCATCGCCTGCGCAACGGGGCGGAGAAAGCGGCTTGCCGGATCGGTGCCTTTTAATATTTCCTCATGCGCGCCATTGGCTATCTTGTCGGCCGCTTGGGACAGGGCGTCCCTGTCGAGACGGGGCGATCCTGTTTCCGCTTCGCTGCGGTCTGCATGATCGGCTTCCGGTTTCGCTTTGGTCTGGAAAAACATGTCGCACCCCTTTTTGAAAATTATGGTTAACGTGTACCAGAGCGGTTGTGATTCTCAAGCGTTTTGTTAGCGAGGCGGGGCGATTGAGGAATACGATGTAATGCCAAAGCACAAACTGACTCGCGATTAAAGACTCCCCCTCCCCTTGAGGGAAGGGGTAGGGGGTGGGGGCAGTGCCGCAAAAGCTGTGTATGCCTATGAATACGGCTCATGCATCCCCCTAACCCCTTCCCTCAAGGGGAAGGAGAGTCTACGGCTCTTGTTGCTTAGGCAGATCATTTCATCGGGCGGTTGGAAAATTTCAAGCGGCAAGAGCTGTCATTCCGCCGCGTCGCTGGAAGATGCCGCCTTTGCCGCGTGGATTTTATCCAGCGCGTCCTGTACATGTCGGCTAAACACATATTCCGCTGGACGTTGCGTCGATAGATCAATTTCTTTGACCATTGAGCCTTCGGTTTTAATACCGCGGAGAGCGACCCACAGCATTTTCAGGGGGTGGGCGAAGGCGTCTTCTGCCGCGGTCGGCTCGTACCCGCAATGAACCATGCAATTGGCGCATTTTTCATAACGTCCCGTGCCGTACTTGTCCCATTCGGTGGAATCCATCAATTCGCGATAGGTCGGCGCGAAACCTTCGCCGATCAAATAGCAAGGCCGCTGCCAGCCGAAAATATTACGCGTCGGCAAGCCCCACGGCGTGCATTCGTAGGACTGGTTTCCGGCGAGGAAATCCATAAACAAAGGCGACTGGCTGAACCGCCATTTGGGCTTGCCTGATTTAACGCGTTCTTTGCCGATGCGGAAGATTTCGCGGAACATCTTTTTGGTGACTTCGCGAGTCAGGAAATGCTGCTGATCCGCCGCCCGTTCATAGGCATAGCCGGGCGAGATCGTGATGTCGTGCAGCCCTATCTCCATCATATGGTCGAAAAAATCCGCCATGCGCTGCGGCACCGCGTTGTTGAATAAAGTGCAGTTGATATTGACGCGGAATCCCTTGGCCAAAGCCAGCTTGATCGCAGACAAGGCACGGTCGTAAACGCCGTCTTGGCAAACGGAACGGTCGTGATCTTCCTTGCTGCCGTCCAGATGCACCGAAAAATTGAAATAAGGCGAGGGGGTGAACAAATCGATCTTCTTTTCCAACAGCATCGCGTTGGTGCAAAGCGTCACATATTTCTTTCTGGCGATCAGACCGGCCACGATCTGATCCATCTCGCGATGCAAAAGCGGTTCGCCGCCCGGAATTGAAACGATCGGCGCGCCGCATTCCTCGGCGGCGTTCAGGCATTCCTCGACCGACATGCGTTGATTCAAAATTTCGTCGGGATAATCGATCTTGCCGCATCCGGCGCAGGCAAGATTGCAGCGGAACAAAGGCTCCAGCATCAGCACAAGCGGATAACGCTTATTGCCGCGAAGCTTTTGCTTGATAATGTAAAGAGCAACGTCGAATTGCTGGCGCAAGGGTACGGACACGATGATTCCCAAAATGGTTAACGGATCGGTTCCTGCGCTTATAGCCCCTTCGCGTTTCGCGGGTCAATTGTCGTGGACTGGTTCGTTATGTCATTTAATTTCGTGTGTGGGAACGGATGGGCGAATCACCACTGATAAAACTGCTTTTTTCCTAGAAAACTGTATGCTATGTTAACGAGGAGTAGAGCAGTTCCATATGAAGTTATAGCTGAAGTTATCGCTAAAGCTGATCCATTGAAAAAGAATCGCTTCGAAATTTCTGGATAAGCCGAAGCTGAAAAGAACAACTTTCGAGAACCCGCCGGTTTTCAGTTCATTTGCGATCATCACTGGCTTCCTATGTCATTGCCCTGTTGGATTCGCCGTTTCGTTACCCAATCAATTTTAACAATGGAGGATTTCCATGGTTGAGCCCTTTAATCCAGAAGCCATTGCCCCCCTTCGGGTTCGTTTGGGGGCGTATAAGCAGGAAATTCTAGCCTATGGCGGTCATTTTGATGACGCCGAATTTTCGGGTGCAAACGACACCGAATCACTGAACGCCGCAATCCGGCAGCTTGAATCCAGACTCGCCAAACTGCGGGAACGTGCGACGCCGGAGCAAAACCGTCTTGCCGAAGTCGCGTATCTGAATTCTTTTTATAAGGCGCTTGATAGCTGTGGGTCTGGGCACTCCTTTCCCGTCGACGAAAGATATGGCGCGCCCTTCCTCAACACGATTCGCAGAAACGTCGAAGGCAGGCTAACATATCTGAATGCAGCGGATGAAGAAAAACAAGCGTTTCTCCGGAAATATCCGCACGCGGATTTGGAAAAATATACTTTGGAATTTATCGCCAATGCGGGCAAGGAAATGCGCGATTCGAATCCCCGCGCGCATGAAACGCTAGCGCCGTACTTTGAGCGAGCCAAAATCAAGCTAAAAGCAATTCATGAACGGATCGCCGCGGCGGTGAGTACGCGCAACTTCTTTAGTTTTGCCGCTCCTCTTGTTACGGGATTTGGAGCGAGATACGTGATTCAGGGGGTATTAACCCATGTAATCGCGGCCCCTGTTATCGCGGCGGCAATCGCTGCCGGCGCTCCCGCCGCTATATTCACGACAGCCGCCGTTCTTGTCACAGGCACTGTTGCGGGCGCAGCGGCCGGCGCGGTCGCAAATGTGCTGAGAGACAGGCTGACGCTCTCTGCCGAGCAAAGACAAGGCCGTTGGTGGGTCAACTCCTTGCGCGTGGGCGCGACGCTTGGCGCTTTTGCCGGAGCGACCGCAGGGCTGTCCCAGTATCTGCTCGGTTCGACTGCCCTTGGCACGACTTTGCTCGGACATCTTGGCAAAACGACAGCCGATCTTACGTCCGGCGCGATCACAGGCGCGGTCACAGGCGCAACCGTCGGCGCAGCTGCGACGAGACTGTATATGCCTAAGGAAGACAGGGATTATGGCAAAGCCATAATGCAGGGAGGCCTTTTGGGCCTCGGCGGAGGCTTCTTGGGCGCGGGGGCGCGCTGGGCGATTACCCCCAGCGCTGCAATGGCCGGCACTCTCTCGACGGGTCAGATGCTGGCTTATCATGGTGGAGGAGGCCATTCTAGTTCTGGAGGCCATGCTAACTTTGGCGGTCATTCCGGCGGCGTTCCATCTCATGGCACCAGAGGATCGAACTTTCAGCTGCAAAGCAGGGGCTACCATCAAGTTGGAGGGAATTCTGGCGCTTCACATTTTTCCGGCACGGGTTATCAAAACCAACATGTCCAATCGACCTCTGCGCGGCCTAACAGCGTAGGAACGGCTTCCCAGTTGCATGGCGCGGGTCGTTCCAGCACGGGTTCTTCCGTGAACTACAACAATAGTGGGAGCAACAGCGGCAATCACAATATCAACACCAATCACAACACCAATCACAACACCAATCACGGCCAACATGCCCGCCCTCCCCATGTCCCCCCGCACCACAATCATGTAGTGCGGCCTTACCATCCGCATAACAGAGTCCACCATTACGTCCATCACACAGCGTATCACCACGGATACGAGCAGGGGCAACACTACGTCAGGGGTGGGCACGAACATTTTTATCGTCATCACGAACATTTCAGGGGTTATGACGAACATTTCCATCGTCATCATGAGCATCCCTATGGCTATGCAGAGCAGCAGGCTTATAACGAGTGGCGTTCGAATAACGTGTGGTATTCGAACGTGACCGAAGGATATAATTCTTCGGGGCAACTGGCATACTTCACACATAGTCCTGTCCTGCCCGCTTATGTGCAACAGTTAGGGTGGCGCGAGGTTTATGCGGGAGGCGGTCGGTATCAATTGGTTCCTCCTCCCACCGTGGCGCCGTGTGTTCCCTATGCAGGGACTGCGCCCCAGTATGTTGTGATTCCCGGCGTGGAGGCGGTTCAGACCAGCACGTTCGTTTCAGGGGAGGATAGCTCGTCCTTTCTGGGCGACCTTTGGCAGTTGGCGCAGCAGGGGCTCAATATTTTTGGGATGGTTACAGGCGGAGGTTCTGGCGGTGGGTATGGAGGAAGTTATGGAGATTACGGAGGAGGTTATGGCGGCGGCCACCATCACTTTGGCATGCATCATCATTCCGACGGCAGATATGACAACGGGAATTACGAGAATCATGGCCGCGGCTATGGATCGAATCATTACGCAGCTGACAATTACGAAAGCGCGCGGGGCAGTTCCGGTCATGCCGGACAAGGGCATTACGAGAAATGGGTGCAAGGCGGTCGCCTGACGGATGACTATGGCCATAAATTGGATGGTCGCGGCTATAGGATGAATGCAGACGGCCATCCGACCGATCGTCAAGGCCATCTGGTCAATCATCGGGGAGAACTGGTAGACAACAATGACCGTCCTATAGATAATCATGGCCATCATATAGATAACGAAGGGCGTCGATTAGATTACAACAACGACCGCGGTTCTTCGAACGGCGGCCACAATTGGTCGCGTAGCGGCTCTGGTCGTAGCGACGGTGGTTACAACCGGCAATCCTTTGGGCGCGGCTCTTCTAATGATTGGGGAAGACAAGCTGGCTCACAAGACGGCGGAGGCCGAGGCGGTCGATCCGGAAGCAGGTCGTACGGCGGTGAAAATTGGTCCCGTGGCGGCTCCGGTCGGAGCGGCGGTGGTTATAATAACCAGCAATCCCCCGGCACTCAGTGGAGACAAGCTGCAGGTGGTCACACCCAGCAATCCTTCGGGCGAGGCTCTAATGCTTGGGGGGGACAAGCAGGCGGACATTCTGCCGGTGGGTTTGAAAACTATAACAGTCATGGTTTTGGCTCCGGGATGTTTGGACGCGGAACTCACGGCTTTGCTAGCCCCTCTCGTCCGGGCGGTCTCTTCGGAGGATTAAGGAATTTCATGCACGGCGCGGCTAATGCGTCCCACGGCGGCGGGTTTGGCGGTCACGGTGGTGGCGGTGGATTTGGTCACTTCGGCGGTTTTCATCATCGCTGATTAGAGTCCGTCATGAAATAACAGCGTCGTTCTGGTAGCGCGGGGTTGCACCCCCCCGGTCTATACCCAAAAAAAAACCACGGTGTTTATTTAGACTAACGCGGGGTGGAA
>JARLJD010000205.1 GCA_031291395.1 Alphaproteobacteria bacterium
ATGCCTTCTGGAATCGGCCACGGCGGTTTTCGTCGGATTTTTCGTCAAACCTGCTGGCCCCCCACATCTTTTTTATGCTGCTGGCTCCAAGGGGCCCCACAATTTTGATAAGTGGCCGAAAAAGAGTTTTTCAACAGAATCAGCCGGTTGCTGCCCTTTCGATTCCGTGAAACAGGCGTCAGACCGTGCCATTCAGGACGCTTTTTTCTGCAAATATGCGACAACTTTTTGGACGGTTTTTTCGTCCGGCTCCCCATCGGCCGCGCCGATTTTTCCGCCCGCCTGGTTCAACCCGTTCAAAATGTCCGCCTGCCGGTCGCGGGCAACCGCGCCGTAGCTTGTGAATGTCGTCAGCACATTCTCATGGGCAAGGTTTTGGCTCCAAGCCTTGAACTCCTCTGGCGTCTTGCAAACGTTTTCGCCCAAGGCGCCGAGCGTATTGCGGAAGCCGTGCGGGTTGAAATAGGGCAGGCCAGCGCCTTCGAAGGCTTTGCGGAAAATCCGGCGAATGGCGGTTGTGTTGCTCCAGTTCTCACGCTTGAAGCCGGCAACCTCATAATAGCCGGTGGCGCCGACTTCGATGCGGGTCGCTGGAAACAAGGGATCATCCGGCCCGAACAGTTTTTCGTGCGTCAGAAACGCAATCCAGTCGGCGACAACGGTCTCTATATCGTCGCCGACGGGGAAAAACGTCGAGGTGAAAGTCTTTCGGTTTTTCGTTCGAACGTCCCGGGCATCCTGAAAAACGGTTCGGCGGGCAAGATCGACATGGCGAAGCGACATTGAGGCCATCGCGTCGGCCCGCGCGCCACTCAAAATGGCGAATGCAATAAGCGCCCGGTCGCGCTTTTCAATGTCTGTTTCGGCGGGCATTGCGCCGAGGACATGGCGGATTTGTTCGAGCGTCGGCGCTGGCTTTTCGTGAACGGCCTTGGCGATGCGGCCATCGTTATTTGACGGGTTGAAATAATCCGTGTCGGGATAAGTCACGCTAGACTTGTAACCGGGTTGCCCGGCAAGCCAGACGAAGAACGCCTTGACCGCCATCAGGCGGGAATAGGTCGTCGCCTTGGCTAACGGCTTGCCGGTCGCCGGGTTGATCGCATCGGCCAGCAGGCGCTTGAACCGCCTCGCCTGTTCTATATTGAAAGCAGCGAAGTCGCGGTAATTCGTCGAAGCCTCAAACTGTTCGATCGCCGCCGCCGCTTGATCGACGCTGGACGGATTCATGCGCTTGGCTTCCTCCAGATAGGCGAAGTATTTGCGCTTGATCCGTTCGTTTTTCGGATGGTGCTTACGCATGGGTTTGGCGCTCCTTTCGCAAGGCATCATTTGGGGAGGGATTGTCTGGCTCTCTTAGTGTCCGTCCGGAAAGAAGTTGAATCACATGAATCGGATGTGATTCAAGAGAGGTGGCCCGAATCGGGAGGGGCCGCCGATGTGGACGAGCGAGAACCGAGCGAAATACGACCGCGACAAATTGCGTTATCCCAG
>JARLJD010000206.1 GCA_031291395.1 Alphaproteobacteria bacterium
AGGCGGCGCAGGCCGCATCATCAGGAAAAAGTCGCTGAAACTCGGGCAGCGACTTCGGAAAAGTAAGATCAGGGCGTTGCAGAATATCCATCCCCACACCCTACATCTAGGGGCTGTGGGTTGCAACCGGATAGGCACGGATTATACTATAGGGTAGTGTGACCCAAAGGTTATCTTTGCGCCGGTTAAATCGGATTATAAAAGAGGCGCGTTTTGCAAGTCGCAGGTTGTGATGGCTCCGTTTATATCAGTTCTGGCTTATGATATAAGTCGGGGGTTATAAAAAAGGAATCAAGGCGGTTGGCCTCGAACTCGCCCCTGCCTTTCACAAAGGAGAATGCGATGCCGTGGATCACGATCAATATGTTTGAAGGCCGTACCGAAAAGACAAAACTGAAATTGCTTCGAACCATTTCAAAAGCCGTCGCCGAGATTATCGACACGCCGCTTGAAGGCGTGCATGTGCAAATCGTTGAAATGAAAAAGAAAAATTACGCCAAAGGCGGCGTACGCGGAGACAAAATCTAAACGGGCACCCATGCCCTTGCCCTTAATCCTCCCAGCGGGCTGTCTTCCAGCACGACGTCGCCGCCGTGGGAGCGGGCGATGTCGCGGGCGATTGTCAGGCCTAGCCCAATGCCGCCGGTGGCGGGGTTGCGCGATTCTTCGAGGCGCGTGAAGGGGCGGAACATGTCCTCGCGCCGTTTGGCCTCTATTCCGGGGCCGTCGTCGTCGACCGTGATCGTGGCCGTTTGGTCGTCGATCGTCGCGTTGATAACCGCGCGGCTTCCGTAACGCAGCGCGTTGCCGACCAGATTGGTCAGGCAGCGTTTCATCGCGTTGCGACGCAAAATGATCGTGACACCTTGCGGCGCGTTCAGCGTAATAGCGGGATTTTGCCGCCGCGCCGCGACGGTGATCTCATTCAGCAATTCCGCCAGATCGACCGGTACGGCGGCCTCGGCTTCCTCGCCGCGCGCAAAGGCCAGATAGGCGTTCAGCATCTCCTCCATTTCACCCACATCGCTGGACAGCTCTTCCGTTTCCGCGCTGCCGCCCATCAATTCGATTTGCAGCCGCATGCGCGTCAAAGGCGTGCGCAGATCGTGCGAGACGCCCGCCAGCATGGCGGTGCGCTGCGCGATCTGCCGTTTCAAACGGTCGCGCATGACCATCAGCGCCGCGCCCGCCTGCCGCACTTCAGACGAGCCTTCGAGCTTGAACCACGGGACATCGCGGCCTTTGCCAATCGCCTCTGCCGCGGCGGCGAGACGGCGGATCGGCCTGATCTGGTTGCGCATAAAAAGCAGCGCGACGGCAGTCAGCAAAATCGAACTGCCGGTCATCCACAAAATGAATACCTGCGTCGTCGGCGTGTAAACGCGGCGTTCAGGCGACAGGATCGTGTAAACGCCTTCGGGCACCCCCACTTCTACGCTGATCGTCTCGGGCGCATAGGTCATGTCGAGGACGTAGGGGTTGGACAGACTCTCGTTCAGCGCGTGTTTCAGCATAACCGCGATGGGGCCGTGGATCGGCAAGGGGTCGGGCAGGCTTCTGCCCGGCGCGAAGGTGACGACCAAATCCATTTTCGTGAGCGCCAGATGCACGACTTCCGCCGTGCTTTGCCGATTATCGCTTTTCTGCATCAAGTCGACGATAAACGCGATATCGCCCGACAAGGCATGCGTCATGCGCTGCGTAACCGTGTACCAATGCCGGTCAAAGAAAACGTAAGTCGCGGCAGCCAACATAATAAAAGTCGGCACGACGAAAATCAGCAACGTGCGCCCGAACAAGCTGCGCGGCAGCATGCGCTTAAGCCGCAGCGCCAAAGGCAGGCGGCGAGGAAGGGAAGAAGGAGCCATATTTGACGCGCTACCTTCGCGCAAATCACCTGCACGCCGTTATGCAGCGTTCTTGCGTTGGTTCTTTGAAGGGAACGCGTTCGCGGTGTTCGCCTTTTTTGCCGATGTTGAAGCCGTCGATGGGGCGGAAATAGCCCATGACGCGCGTCCAGACTTGAGTCTTGGCGCCGCAGGTGGGGCATTCGGCTTGCTCGCCCTTCAGATAGCCGTGTTCGTCGCAGACCGAGAAGATCGGCGTGATCGTGATATAGGGCAACTGGTAATTTTCCAGAACCGTGCGAATCAGGCGGCGGCAAGAATCGGCGCTGTCCAGACGCTCGCTCATATAGAGGTGCAAAACCGTGCCGCCTGTATACTTGCATTGCAATTTGTTTTGCAGATCAAGCGCTTCGAACGGGTCTTCGGTGTGGCCGACGGGAATCTGGCTGCTGTTGGTGTAATAGATGTTGGGGAAGTTGCCCGCCTGATGCATATCGGCATAGCGCTTGTGGTCTTCCTTGGCAAAGCGGTAGGTCGCGCCTTCGGCCGGAGAGGCTTCGAGGTTATACAGATTGCCCGACTTCTCCTGATACTCGCGCAGACGCGCGCGCATGTGGTCGAGAATCTCGATGCTCATCCTGATTCCGGCCCCGTCCGTCATGTCGGACTCGCCGCGGGTGAAATTCTCGACCATCTCGTTCATGCCGTTGACGCCGATGGTGCTGAAATGATTGCGCAGATCGTGCAGATAGCGCTGCGTATAGGGATAAAGGCCGCGCTTCATGCCGTCATTGACGAACAGGCGCTTTTTCTCCAGCGTGCTGTATGCCAGATCCATCAGGCGGTCGAGCGCCTCGATCAGCTTGGGCTGATTGCCCGCGTGGATATAGCCCAGACGTGCCATATTGATCGTGACGACTCCGATCGACCCCGTCATTTCCGCCGAGCCAAACAACCCGTTGCCGCGTTTTTGCAATTCGCGCAGGTCGAGCTGCAGGCGGCAGCACATCGAGCGCACCGCGCCGGGTTTATAGGCTTCGGGGTTTTCGTGGCGCACGCCGTTATCGTCGCGCGTGTATTGGCTGCCGATGAAGTTCTGAAAATACGAGCTGCCGACTTTGGCGGTGTTGGCAAAGATCACGTCGGCGACGCGGCTGTCCCACTTGAAGTCTTCGGTGATGTTGACGGTGGGGATCGGAAAAGTGAAGGGCTGACCCGTCATGTCGCCTTCGGTCATGACTTCGTAATAGGCCAAAACGATTCGCTCCATCTCCGGCGCGAAGTCGCCATAGGTCATGTCGGTCAGCTTGGCGATTTCCGGGCGGCGCTGGCGCGCCATGCGCAGCAATTCCCCGTCGCGCACGCCGTCGAACAGATGTTCCGTCCCGCACATCGGCAACTGAGTGCGCAAATCGTCGGGGCAGGTGATGTCCATCGTCACATTGGTGAAAGGCGATTGGCCCCAACGCGCGGGAACGTTCAGATTGTAGACGAATTGGCGGATCGCCTTGACGATTTCGCCGTCGCCCAGCTGGTCGATAAAGACCAGCGGCGCGAGATAGGTGTCGAAGGAACTGAACGCCTGCGCGCCCGCCCATTCCGACTGAAGAATGCCGAGGAAGTTGGCCATCTGGCCCAAGGCCTCGCGGAAATGGCGGGGGGGGCGCGAGGAGACGCGGCCAGTGACGCCATTAAAGCCTTCGGTCAGCAATTGGCGCAGACTCCAGCCCGCGCAATAGCCCGCAAGGCTGTCGAGATCGTGGATATGATAATCGCCTTCGCGATGCGCGCGGCCTTCTTCGGGCGAATAGACTTCGTCGAGCCAGAAATTCGCGATCACCTTGCCCGCGATGTTGTTGACAAGCCCCGCGTGGCTGTAGCCGACATTGGCATTCGCGTTGATGCGCCAATCGGCTTTCGAGACATATTCATCAACCGTGTCAGAACAATCAATCATAGTTCCCTGCACAGGGTTCGAGGCCAGATCAGAAGGAAGAGCAGCAGGAATAAACGCAAGCGACGAGTTGGCCATGAGACTCTCTTTTTCTAAAGGGGATTAGGTGAGGAATTTCAGGGAATTACACAAGATGATGTATAGTGCAGCGCACCATAACACAAGATGTGGTATAGTGTTTGATCTTGGTCAAGAACAGCAATTTTTTTTGCACCCCCTCAATTCTCACCAGAATCGCACCCAATAGAGTCCAACCCCAAGAGATATAAACAAAAAAGGCGAAAATGTGACGCGCGAAATCCGGTAACCGACAAGCCGGACAGCCTCCATAAAAATCACGGCGAGGACAGCGCCGAATCCCCATGCGAATAATACAGGCGTAACGCCGAAACAGGCAACAGCCAACATCGTCCATTTGGCATCGCCCATGCCCAAGGCATCATAGTCGAATTTGCAATACCATGCAAAATTAATCGCCCAGATTAGCAGTCCCGCAATGACCGCTTGTTGCAAATGCTGCGCAGCAATTTCCCACGATGCGCAGCGGCCTTGCGTCCCGACGACGGCCAAAAGACCGAGGAAAATCAATAGCTCGGGAATGGTTGCCGTAAAGGCGTCGACCGTCGCCGTCAGCGCGAGGATAAAAACGACCACGCCCGTTACCCACCAATAATCCGGCGGCATGTTGGGAGCCATGTGAGTCAAGACGCTTTGAGCTGCATCAAGCAAGGGAACGCCTCTTCGAGAGAAATGCTTGTTAGGGAAGTTTCAGTGTAGTTTGAATGGCCAATCGCAGCCCCTTCACTATTTGTTCAAGCGGCATAGCAGGCGCGGCACGGATTGCAGATTGTTGTGGTAGCAGAGGAACATGGATGAATCCGCCGCGCGTGCGCCGCAATAATTTACGTGTCGATAGCTCGTGCATCAGGCCATAAAACACATAATTGCATACAAAACTACCGGCTGTTTGCGAGATTTCGACGGGTACATCGGCTTTATTTAATGCAGTCCGAATGGCTTTGATCGGCAGCGTGCTGAAATAACCCACGGGGCCGCCGGATATTACTTCTTCATCAACGGGTTGGACTCCTTGATTATCAGGGATGCGGGCATCTATAATGTTGATCGCTACGCGTTCCAACGAGATAGGTGATCGCATATCGGCTTGTCCCACGCCAATAATCAGCGCCGGGTTATGTTCTGCAATCAGTTTGCGCAGAATTTGCAATGATGTTTTAAACGCAGTCGGTAATTGAGCGGCGATAATACGGTGACGAGCTATTTGCTTGCCATGCAGGGCTTGTATAGCCAGCCAGCTGGAATTCAATATTTTTCCACCGAACGGATCGAACGCAACCAGCAAAACTTTGGAGGTAGATCCGCGACTTAAATGAACGACAGAGGCTGGCATATAAAAACCGCTAACCGAAAGCAAAGAACCGACGAATAATAGCGCGGAGTTGTTACAAAAAATCAAGGCAAACAATGCGAATCGGCCGAGGCAGGACTCGCGGGCATGGTGATCCAGACGACGAATTTCTGCGAATCGCTGGCGGGGTTATAGATGACTTCGCTGTTGGCTGTGGCTGCGGTAGAGGCGTTGAACTTGGCTGCAGCGCGCGTCAGGCCGCTGACGATCGACGAACTGCCTTTGGGGTCGCTGCTGGTCGGCGTCGTCCAGATGCAGCGGCCGCCTGTCGTTCCCGAATCGATGTAAGACCACGGGTTAAAGCCGTTGGTCGGCTGCGGCATCAGAATATTGCTGGTTCCGCTGTTCCACAACGGCGCGCCCCCTGTCGGATCGCACAGAAGCGAGGCAACAAGCCCCGACGCCGGAGTCGCAGGATAAGGATCGGACGTCGGCGCGACGGAGCCGGTTGAAACGGCCAAAGAATATTGAAGATTGCACTGGTTGATCGTGTTGCGGATAAGATTGGCTTGCGCAGCGATATCGTCGGTGATGCGATCCGCGTTTCCCGCCACCTGAAAATCTCCGTTACCCGCCGCCATAACCGCAGCCAGAACTGCCAAGAGGGCGATGATGAACAGAATAGGGCCGATGGCGATACCGGCGGAGGGAGGGAATTTCTTGGGGGTGTTCATGGCGTTCTCCGCAAGTGTCGAAAAGATTCAGATTTTGCTATACTCTGACCGGACTTAATTTACGTTTTCGTAGGAGCGGCTTGCACCCGCGACTGTTGACGTCATAACAAAGGGTCGCGGCTGGAAGCCGCTCCTACGATAAAGCATAATTTGCGACGTGCGGCAGTATAGTCTGCCGGATTTTTTCGAGCAGTAAAGGAAATTCACGGTATCCTGATTCCGCGTTCAGGTGACCGCCTTTATCGATGACTGTCAAGGTCGCGCCGGACTGTTCGGCCACTTCGCTGGCGTAGGGAAGCGGCACATAGGGATCGTCCTGTCCAGCAAAGGCATGAATCCGCGGCGCATTTTTTCGGATGCGCGGCCAATCGAGGGGCGGTTGGATGAAGGTCGCGTTCAGCGTGTCATAAGGTTCGACCCCGATTTTGCGCATAAAGGGGCAAACGAGGAAAGCGGCTTGAAAAGGCTTTTGCGCCTTTTCCGCAAGGCGCAGAAGGAAAATCGCGCCGAGGCTGTGTCCGATTAACACCGTGTCGGCGGGATCGAGGCCTTTGACGACTTTTTCCGCGACATCAAGCCACGAAGAAAGCGTTTGGCCTTCGGGCGTAGGAAAACGCGGAACGATGACGGTTTGTCCTTCTTTTTCCAATTCCCGTTTTAACCACGGAAACCAGTTGCTTTCGGGATTGCCGAGCGTGCCGTGAACGATCAGAAAATTAGTGTGGCGCATCGCTTGGGTTGCCTTTTGTCAGGACAAAATGTTGGCCGCAATAAGGGCAATCGACGAAGCCTTGGTCTGTGATTGCCAGAAAAACGCGGGGGTGGGGGGACTCTTTGTCGCCGGAGCAGACGACCTTGGGCATTTCGACGACAGAGGGTTTGGCGGGATCGAGCATGATACTTTTTCGGATAGCGAAGAAGAGGGCGGTATTGTAATCGTTCTTTTTCGAAATGACGAAAGATTTTGAAAGCTTTGTCGGCGTTCAACGAATTGTCCGATTAGATAGCCAATGAAATGTCCGATAGTTCCCGTTTTGTACATGGGGGCTGAGATGAAAATCGAACGGGCAATTCAGGAGGGCTTGAGGATGTTGAAGTTTGACGAGGTGAA
>JARLJD010000031.1 GCA_031291395.1 Alphaproteobacteria bacterium
CAGCCGTTTGAACGCTACGGGCCTCTTCGCCAACCGCTCCGTCTCGCTTTGCCTTTCCATTGTCCCCTCCCGATTCGCCTAGGTGAGGACTCTCAGAATCACACTTTCCCTTAAAAAATTACTAATCGCGCAATGACTCTAGTGAATAACACTGTGCGTCATCCCCGCCTTCGCGGGGATGATGTACATTTTGAAGCCGTTATTTACACATGCGACCGAGGAGCCGCGACGAGAGAACTGCCTATAATAGACAATAACCTACCCAATATCTGCAACCAAATTACTTTCATAAAAAATAAATTTAATAAATCGGCATGAAAGTTTTTCGGGTTTGGAGATTTGCGGTTAAGGTTGGGTTAGGAAATGATCGCTAGAAACTGGAAAAGAATAATTGTTTAGAAGGAACAGTACCGTGTTAGTAGAACTTTCGCCCGCCACCTATATCGCCCTTTGCGGCCTTGTCAGCGACGCGCTGGAATGCGCCAGCGACGCGACGCCTGTTTTGCTGCGCGCGCGGAAAGAGCTGAGCAATGCGACGGCGGGCGATTTAATCCCCTCCGAATTGGTCGAACAGCCGGAATATATAGAGAGCTTGCGCCAAGCAGGGTTTGCGCGGCGGTAAGCTTCTTCGACCGAACATTTTCACGCCACAATCCGTCATCATCGCTTCGCTTAAAGGCGTGTTGTCGTCAAGCGAGAAAGCTTGAAACCTGCGCCGACTCAAGCAATAAACAGGCAAAGGAAGTAACGCCAAGCCATGGAGAGATTCCCTCTCCCCCCTCTTGGGGGGAGAGGGTTAGGGTGAGGGGGGACTCGGGAATTATACCCCAACCGCCCCCCTCACCTCGACCCTCTCCCCCCAAGAGGGGGGAGAGGGAGTCATCCCCCTACTTGGGCGTTACCAAAGGAATCACGCATGCAAAATCTTCTCGTCGGTATCGAAGCCAATTTGAATTGGTGGACTATCATTGGCTTTCTGGGACAAAGCCTGTTCATGATGCGGTTCATCGTGCAATGGATCGCCAGCGAACGCGCCAAAAAAAGCGTCATGCCGGAGATATTCTGGTATTTCAGCCTCGGCGGCGGGCTGATCGTTCTGGCCTATGCCCTTCACAAACTGGATCCTGTCTTTATCCTTGGGCAACTGCCGGGCGTCGTCGTCTATTCGCGCAACATCTACTTCATCCACAAGCACAAAAAAACCGCCGATGCTTGAAAAGCTTTTCTCGATCCCCCGAACTTTCTTCTCGCGCGACGGCAAGCGGCTTAGCCTTGTCGCGTACGCTTTTCTGGCTTTGCTGTGCGTGGGGTTTTTCACGCCCGGCATCGCGACGATGCCGCCGACCGACCGCGACGAATCCTCGTTCGCGCAAGCCAGCAAGCAAATGATCGAGACCGGCAATTATACCGACATCCGGCTGCAACAAGAGCCGCGATACAAAAAGCCCATCGGCATTTACTGGCTGCAAAGTTCCGCCGTGCGCCTGTTGAACCCGCGGCATTTGAACGAAATCTGGGCTTATCGCGTGCCGTCTTTCATCGGCGCTTTGGTCGCGGTGTTGATGACGGCGGCGCTGGGAAGCTTGCTGTTCGATCCGGCGACGGGGCTGCTGGCGGCGATCATGATGGCGGGATGCGTCATTCTGAACGTCGAGGCGAGGCTGGCGAAAACGGACGCCGCCTTGCTGGGCTGCGTGGTGACGGCGATGTATGGGCTGGCGCGGGCGTTTGTGTACAGGGGTATTCCCTCCCCCTTGAGGGGAGGGTTAGAGCCTGCCCCGTACTTGATACGGGGGAGGGGGGGGTGCCGCGAGAGTCCAAGTTTGGAGATCACTAACGGCAGTGCCACAGTCCAGATCACAACTCCCACTGATGATTCCCAGTCGTCCCCCCCCCTCCCTACCCCTCCCCTCAAGGGGGAGGGAATACCGCCGTGTTTACGGCGAGTTGGTTTTTTAACCCCCCTGCTCTTTTGGACTGCTCTGGCGGTTGGAATTCTTATCAAAGGCCCAATTATTCTTTTGCCGGTTTGCGGGGTTTTGTTGTGGCTGAAAGTCAGCGATAAAAACATAGCGTGGTTCCGCGCTTTACGCCCTTCCCTCGGCATCCCTTATGCGTTGTTGCTGATCGCGCCGTGGTTTATCGCCATATCGCTGCAAAGCCACGGCGCTTTTATGCAGCAATCCGCGGGACACGATTTGCTGGCGAAGCTGTGGCAGGGACAGAATAAAACTATGAGGTTGCCGGGGACGCATGCGCTGTGGATGCCTGTCGTTTTCTTTCCCTTTTCCCTGTTCGTCGTTTTGGCGATTCCCGATGTCTGGAAAAACCGAAGCGAGGCGGCGGTTAAATTCTGTCTCGGCTGGATCGTTCCGGCATGGATCGTATTTGAACTGGCTCTGACCAAACTGCCGCATTACGTTCTGCCAGCCTATCCTGCCATTGCCTTGCTTGCTGCCCATTTTCTGGTGAAAGGCCTTCCGACCGTCAGCGAAACCAAACGCCGTTTTTCCCTTATTCTGATCTACGGATTTTGGCTGCTGCTCGGCTTTTGCTTGGCTGCGGCGCTTGATTTGCTTCCGGTTTTTTCGGACAGAGCGAGGTTTGTCCCGCAAATCCTTGCCGGAGCCGTTTTGATCGCGACCCAAATCGCCGCGCTTGCGTTTTTGCGCAAGAACAAGATCGCGAGCCTGATCATTCTGACTCTCGGCGCTTTGATCTTCCTGCCCGTGACCTTTGGTTCTACGCTGCCGCGTTTGCGGCACGTCTGGCTGTCGCGGGAGATTGTCGAGGCTGCAGAGGCCATCAAACCCTGCGCAAAAAGCCAGATCGTCACCGCGGGCTATCGCGAGCCGAGCCTCGCTTTCCTTGCCGGAACCGACACGCTGATGACGACGAACGGCGAGGACGCCGCCGCGGATTTAAAACAGGATTCCTGCCGCGTCGCCGCGATCGACGCCAAACACAAACAGGAATTCCTCGACTCTTTCGCAAATGCCGCCGAAAAGCCGACAGAAGTTGGCGTGATTACGGGGCTTAACTCAGGCCACGGCGCGGGCGCGGCATTGACGCTTTATATTCTGGCGGGGCGGAAGTGATGCGTATTCGAGAGTTTTTCAATTCCCTGACATCGTCATTCCCGCGAAAGCGGGAATCCATCGCGAGCGATAGCGAGCATATGAGTCAACAGCATTTTTATCTCAACCGCCGCTGGACTCATGCGCTCGCTATCGCTCGCAGATGGATTCCCGCTTTCGCGGGAATGACGATTTTTTTTGCGGTTGAATTCATTCTCTTCCGCTACATCGACCGCCCCCTCGCCGCCTATACCCATTCCCTCGACCAAACTTCTCCCGCGCTGATACATTTTTTCCGCGCGATCACCGATCTCGGCAAATCGATCTGGTATCTTGTTCCTTGCGGGCTTGCCACGCTCTTTTGCGCTTTCCTGTCGCGTGGCAAGGATGTCAGGCCGGTTTATCGCCGGTTGTTTTCCTATATCGGCGCGCGCGCGCTGTTTTTGTTCGCGACCATCGCTTTGTCCGGCATCGTCTGCGACATCCTGAAGCCGATCATGGGGCGCGCGCGGCCCCATTTATGGTTGCAAAACGGCATCTACGGTTTCGATCCTTTTAATCGTCTGGGCTTTTTATGGAACAGCATGCCTTCGGGACACACCACGACCGCGTGCGCGTTGGCTTTCAGCCTGTCGCTTTTATATCCGCGTGGGCGATTCTTGTGGTTCGCTTTTGCCTTGGCACTGGCCGCAAGCCGCGTTATGGTTGACGCGCATTATCTTTCCGATGTGTGCGCAGGAGGCTTGCTCGGTTGGCTGACCGTGCGGCTTTTTTTCAAGCATGGGATGGTTCGCTTAGGAAAAGTTATTTTTCCCATTGACACGACGCCCGCAACAGAGTAGGATTTATCCATGTCAAAAGAAAAAGAATCTTCCGCCCCCGAATGGGTGAGCAATTTACGCCGCCTTATGGACGAGCAAGGGCTAAACCCACGCAAGCTGTCCTTGCTAGCCGGGCTGAACGCCACCGCCGTGCGCGACATGATCGAAGGGCGTTCGCGTTTCCCCCGCTATGACACCGTTCAAGCTTTGGCCGATGTTCTAAACACAACGCCCGCAATGTTGATGAGCAACGAAAAAACATGCGCCGACATTCAAGGCAAAGGCGAGGCTTTTGGCCAGAATATCGAGCTTTTGTCCGAAATTATCGCCCGCTTGCAGGAAACTGCCGCCGAAATGGGGCGCGAGCTGGCTCCGCGCGAATTCGCCGCCATGTCGGCGACGATCTACCGCCGCATACAGGAAAGCAGCGTGGCCACGACCCGCAAGACAAAAATCAACGCGATCAAGCCGCAAATCCACGATTTGCTGGAATATGAGACGCTGCGGCACAAACATGGAAAGTGATTTGCTCTCCATGAATACCCATATTAGGTAATAATTTAACATATTTTGGTAACTCATTGGAAAAATTACATTTTTTCAATTTTTTTGCGAATTAGTTTCATACTCACGTGATATAACAGAAACATAGAAAGCAAAAAATAACCTAAACAAAATTTATATTCAAAAGGCGGGGTATTAAAATGAACGATCAGGGTGAAAATATTGTTTTTCTGGCGCGCGAACTGCTCGATGCGGGCATTCCTGAGCAAAATAGTCAAAAAAAGTCGATCTGCGTCACGATGACGCTCAAAACCCTATGTTTCACGACTTTTCTCGCGGCCGCTGGCGGCAGCCTCATGACCACGGTCGTGCGCGAACAACATCGTCCCTTAAACCGCTATGAGAGAGTCGAGCTGCAAGCGCTTCTTTTCTATGCCTCCCGCCTCAAAGGCATCAACGAGGAAATTTTGCGGATGGATGTCGAGAAACAGGTTGGCGTTACCCATTTCGACGACTTGACCGCCGACGAATTGCCTGTGGCGCGGCGGTATTTGCAGGAAAAGGTACAGCAAGGGCAAAATTCTCGATAGGAATCAGGACGGTTCTAGCCGTCTTCCCGCCGCAACGTTTGCCATGATAACAAAGGGCCGCTACAGGAAACCGCCCCTGCGGAAACACCACGATTTGCGCCGATTCACTGCAAAAAATTAGCTGCCCTTAGCGGTTTTCCATCAACAACATCGCCGTCCTGAACTTGGGCACATTATTGCCGAACATCGCCAGATAACTCGGCGCGGGGCCTTGGAGCGGAGACAGCGCATCCGAATAAAGCGTGCCCCCCATTTGCGCGCCGGTATCTTTGGCGATCTGCTCAATAAGTCTGGGATTTGCCATGTTTTCCATAAACAGCTGTTTGACGCCTTCGGTTTTGATCTGCCGGATTAACCTTGCAACATCGAAGGCTGAAGCCTCGGCCTCGGCGCTGAGGCCGGAAGGCGCGAGAAACGTCACGCCATAAGCTGCACCGAAATAGCCGAAAGAATCATGACTGGTAATAATTTTGCGCTGCGCGAAAGGGATGCCCGCCAATTGATCCCGCACAGCCTTATCCGCTTTCAGAAGTTCGGCGTCATAACGCGCGGCGCGTTCGCGGAAAAAAGCCGCCCGATCAGGCGCAGCGCTTTCCAAAGCAGCGGCGATGTTTTTGACATAAACCCGCCCATTAGCCAAATCCTGCCACGCATGCGGATCGGGAACCGTTTTCCCGTTATCCGTCAGGGTTAAAGGCTTCACGCCCTTTGAAGTCACAACGACCGCGCCTTTGGTGCCGGAAGCCTCGATCAGCCTTTGCATCCACCCCTCGAACCCAAGGCCGTTAACGATTATAAGATCCGCTTTGGTTACTGTTTTTACGTCTTCCGGCGTCGGCTGATAACTATGCGCATCGCTGTTCGGCCCGACAAGACTCGTAACGACCACGCCGTCCCCGCCGACATTTTGCACCATGTCCGCCAGTATGCTGAAACTGGCGACGACGCGAAGAGGAGCATCCGAGGCTTTGGCAGAAGCGGCAAAACAAACGAGGCCAAGACAGGCAAGAAGGATAAGGTTTTTCAAGAAAATCCCCTATGGACAACATGATATGTTACGTTATAACATATATTCAATTCGGCGAACAAATCTATTCGGCAACTATGTTTCCCCCCTCTCTCTTCTCAATGAGCCTCCCCCAGCGCCTGTTGCTGGCTCTGCTGTTGGCGGGACTTGTCGTGAGAGTTGCGGCATGGGCGGTCTGCGCGTAAGGAATCTTTGATGCCGGAAATCGTAAAACTTGAAAACATAACCGTTCGCTTCGGGCATCATGTCGCGTTGCAAGATGTTTCGGGCACATTTCATCGAGGCTCTCTGACCGCCATTGCCGGCCCCAACGGCGCGGGAAAAAGTACGCTGCTGAAATCCATCATCGGCATCGTCAAACCGCGCGCAGGCCGCGTCATCATCGAAAACCAAACGTCTATCGCCTATCTTCCCCAAGCCTCCACTCTTCAACGCGACTTTCCTTTGTCGGTGGCGCAAGCGGCTTGCACGGGTTTTTGGGGCAGCATCGGAAATATCGGCAGCATCTCGAACGCCCTGCAGGATAAGGCCAAGCAAGCCCTCGCCGAAGTCGGGCTGCAAGGGCTGGAGACGCGGCAAATCTCCGGTCTGTCGGGAGGACAATTCCAGCGTCTGTTGTTCGCGCGCGCGATCCTGCAAAACGCCCCGCTCATCCTGCTCGACGAGCCTTTCACCGCCGTCGATGCCGAAACCACGGCAAAGCTGATTCAGATCGTTTTAGGCTGGCACCGCGAAGGCCGCACCGTTATTTGCGTGCTGCACGATCTGCTGCTGATCCAGAAATATTTTCCCGACTCTTTCGTTCTGGCAGGTAAATGCCTCGGCCACGGGCATACGCATAAAATGCTGGAACAAAAACTTCTTTCCTTCGATCTCGATATGGCGGAACTGTGCCCGGGCTCCGAAGACGCAACCCATCATATGCACGATCATGACGCCATCTGAACTCATCCTTGACCCGTTTACTCAATACGCGTTCATGCGCCGCGCTTTGGCCGCCTGCGTTATCTTGGCGATAGGCGGAACGCCGCTGGGCGTTTTTATGACTCTGCGGCGTATGACGTTAATGGGCGACGCCATGTCGCACGCCATTTTACCCGGAGTCGCCTTGGCCTTCGCCAGCTTCGGCCTCGCGCTTTTGCCCATGACGCTCGGCGGGCTGGCGGCGGGCGTCTTCGTCGCCTTATGCGCCATGTTTTTAACTCGCTTCACACGAATGAAAGAGGACGCCAGCTTTACGCTGCTCTATCTGATGTCGCTGGCCGCAGGCGTGATTATTATCAGCCTGAAAGGCAGCAACGTCGATCTGATGCACATGCTGTTCGGCAATATTCTGGCGATCGACAAGGATTCGCTGACCCTTATGGCAGGCGTGGCCTGCGTAACGCTTTTCACGCTGGCCGGTTTTTACCGCGGCCTTGTCATCGACTGTTTCGATCCGGATTTCGCCTACGCCGCAAAGCGCGGACGCAGCTGGGCGAGCCTTATTTTCTTCGTGCTTCTCGTCACCAACCTGATCGCAGCATTTCAGGCGCTCGGCACGCTTATGGCGCTGGGACTTATGATCCTTCCTGCCATTGCCGCCCGCTTCTGGACGCAAAACATCGACACGCTCATTCCGCTGAGCATCCTTTGCGCGCTGGCCGCATCCCTGACCGGCCTTTTGATCTCCTATTACACACAAATCCCCGCAGGCCCCGCCGTCGTTCTGGCCGCAGGAACCCTCAGCCTGTTCTCCGCCCTGTCAGGAACACATGGCAGCGTTTACGCCTATGTCAGGAATCTGGATTAGATCGACGTGATAAAATGCAACACACAAATTGCGCTTTTTCGTAGGAGCGG
>JARLJD010000032.1 GCA_031291395.1 Alphaproteobacteria bacterium
CAGCCGTTTGAACGCTACGGGCCTCTTCGCCAACCGCTCCGTCTCGCTTTGCCTTTCCATTGTCCCCTCCCGATTCGCCTAGGTGAGGACTCTCAGAATCACACTTTCCCTTAAAAAATTACTAATCGCGCAATGACTCTACTATACTTCGCCAGGTCATAAAGTATCTGTTCGTAGGAGCGGCTTCCAGCCGCGACTATTGACGTAAAAACAAGGGGGCGCGGCTGGAAGCCGCTCCTACGAAAAATCACAGTTTTTGGCGTGGCGCAGTATATTAACTGCCCAGAACAATCACACCGCGTGCGCCTTCAGCATCGGCACATCGGCAACCGCCTGATCGATCAGTCTGACCGCATCGCCCTCGGACAGGTTTTCCGACAGGTTTTTCCGCGCTGAATCCATACTCATCGCAATCGCGGCGGCTCTGACATCGGCTACGGCTTCGCTTTCGGCCAAGCGGATGCGCTCGGCGGCCAACTCCTGCTGACGGGCGAGATACGCGGCCAAGTCGGCATCCGCCTTCTTGCGCATCTCCTCGACTTCGTGTTTAGCCATATCGACGATCATTCGCGCTTCATTTTCGGCCCGGGCCTGCTTGGCCTTGCAGTCCGCAAGGGCGGTTTCCGCTTCGGCGCGAAGTTGGCGGGCGCTGTCAAGCTCCGCGGCGATCTTGGCGATCTCGCTGTCAATCCACGCCAGCGCAGGTTTGCGCCCGAGGATATAAGCCAGCGCCAGAAAGATGACAAAGGCAATGGCATAGTAAAACATCGGCTCTTGCATTAACTCATTCATGCGCCTGCCCGCTCCCTTGAACCTAGAATCTTGCCGACAACCGCCGCAGCCAGATCGGCGACGCAGCCGCGAATTTCCTTAAGCGCGGCCTCGCGCATGACGGCAATCTCCGCCTCGGCGCTGTGCAAAGAACGCGACAACGCCCGTTCCTGCTCCGCCTGACGCGCCGTCGATTCCTCATTAACCTCGGCAATCATCGCGCTGACGCTGGCTTGCGCCTTGGCGCGGGCTTCGCCAAGCGACTTTTCGACCGTGGCCACCGTGGCGATCGCCGCGTCGTTGGCCGCGCGCGCCGCTTCGATTTCCGAGGCAATAATCTTCTTGCGGCTCTCCTGCGTTCTTGCGACGCGAGGCAAAGCCACCCCGGCCATCAAAAGATAAAGAAGCGCAAAAGTGACGACAAGCCAGAAGATTTCCGCGGGATACTGGGACACATCGAACTGCGGCAAGCCACCCTGACCGCCCGCCCCGGCCTCCTCCGCCCACGCGGGCAGAGAAGGCAGGGCAAACGGCAGAACTGCCGCCGCAAAAACGCGTATGTTTCGTAAAGAGCGCATATGAACAAACTATTTGTTCAACAGCATGATCGCGACGACGAAGCCCAGCAGCAGCACGAGTTCCGTACCGGCGAAAGCGACGAAGCCGGTCTTGGAAAGCTTGGCGTCTGCGGAAGGATTGCGGGCGATGCCTTCCAGCCACGTCGCGAAAACGCGGCTGAGGCCAAGGCCGGCACCGATCGTCGCGCCCAGCATCGTGATGCCGACACCCAGATACTTGATAGCGATAGCAAGAGAAGCGTCTTCCATTTATAACTCCTGGTTGTTAGAGGATCGGAAAGGTAGTTAGTGCATTTCAATCGCATCGTGCAGATACACCGAAGCGAGAACGGCATAGATGTAAGCCTGCAAAAATGCAACGAAAAACTCGAAAGCGAAAACGGCGACGTCCGCAAACAGGGGCAGCACGCTGAAACCCGCCAGCCATCCCGCCGTCAGCAAAGTCGCAATAAAACCGGCGAACACCCCCAGCACAAGATGCCCCGCCAGCATATTGCCGAAGAGACGGATAGAGAGGCTGAAAGGCCGAACCGAAAAGGAAAAAACCTCGATAAAAATCATGACCGGCATCACCGCCATAGGCGCGCCACGCGGCACAAACAAAGACAGAAAATGCGTGCCGTGACGCACAAAACCGGTGACAACGATGATCAAAAACAGGATTAAGGCAATCCCCAAATTGACGATCACATGAGCCGTGACCGGCAGCGCCCACGGCAACAGGCCGGTCAGATTGCAAAAGAAGATATAAATGAAAATCGTGAAGATAAGAGGAAAAAACGGCTTGGCTTTTTCTCCCGCTCCGCTTTCAAGCATGCCGGTGACGAGATCGTAAAGTTTCTCAACGATCATTTGCCAACGCCCGGGCACGACAGCCTGCGGACGCATCGCCGCGACCATAAGCCACGTGCATAAGGCAACGGAAATGAACATGAACAAGGCGGAATTCGTAAACGCGACCGGATGGCCCCCAAGGGAAAACAAGGGCTCGCCGATTGGACGGATGACAAATTCGTCGAAGAGAGACGCCATATGATTAAACCTCGGTTACTCTGTATCTTCATCCTGCTTGTCCGGAGCTTTCTGCATCCTGCTCCACACGCCCATGATTCCCGAAACGAAACCCATCACCACCATTCCCACCAAACACCACGGCGTCGTTCCAAAAAACCGATCCAACAGAACGCCAATAATGACCGATCCCACGACGGTGCCCGCGAAATCGTATCCGGCATTGCGCGCCAGCCCCGGCTCCGCCTTGCGTTTCGGCTTCGCCTCCGCTTGACGGATGCGTTGAGCCAAGGCATCGAGTTTTTCGCTCTCCGGATTCATCTATGTTTCCCCAAGCGCCAAACTCGCGCGCAAACTAGGTGAGAGAATCGGCCAAGTCAAGACCTAAGAACCAGTTCACGATCCCGTCTGCTGGGCTGCAAACCGCACGCTTTTGGATTTTCGCTGCTCACGCGCACAAAGTACGCTGCGCTCTACTGCAAATCATGAACTTCAGTTCCACACACGCAAGGACAACAAGGGAGATACGCCCCCGTCCAACGTGGTCATGCTGGCTTTGCTCAAACGCATGAACCGCCGAGATATAACCGTTCACGGCTTCCGGTCGTCGTTTCGCGATTGGGCGGCAGAGCAAACTAATTTTCCCCGTGAGGTGGCCGAAGCTGCTCTTGCTCACGCCATCCAAAGCCGTGTCGAAGCCGCCTATCGCCGCAGCGATTTATTCGACAAACGTCGCCTGTTGATGGAGAAGTGGGCGCGATATTGCCAGCAGGAGCAAACCGAAGGCAACGGCAAGGTTTTGGATGAAGCCGACAGGCAAGGCCAAGAAGAAATAACCCAACGGCCTGATTTATCGGCGCAGTATTTGTTCGCCGGCGCCATCATCTTTGCTCATATCCTTGATATTGGCTCGCAGGTACGCAGCAAATTTTGAGCAATCGCCATGTTTAAACGACGCGATGCTGGCCTCTATCATTTCGTCCTGATCGATATTTTTCCATTCGATGTAATAGCCATTCGCATAAGCCAAATAGCTGATAAATTCACGCTGGACGCGTCCGTTGCCTTCGCGGAAGGGGTGCAGGGCGTTGATTTCACCAAGATAAAAGGCGGCTCGTTCGCAAAAATCCGTCTTCGATAATCCGTCAAGGTGTTTTTCCTTTGCCAGTTTGTCGAATATGGATTTGGCAGCCGCTTCGATATGGTTGTGATGAGCAAAGAAATTATCGCCCTTGGAAATGTCGATGTCGCGGCACTCCCCCGCCCATTCATACAGGTCTTTGAACATATAGCCGTGAATGGCCTTCATATGCTCAAGATCAAAGCTGCCTTTGATAGGATTCTGCGCCAGTTCATACGACCGGATACCAGCAAAAGTCGCCTCCGCCTTCTCAAGCTCGTCTTCCGTCGTGATGCCCAAAAGATTTTTGAGAACGCCGGTTTGGGGATCGGTATAATGGTCGTTATTGGAATACTTGGTCATGTGCAAAGCGGGCATGAGCGGCGAGAAGAGCCTCGGCGGGGGTGATCTCGCCCAGCGCGATGCGTTGCAGATCACGCGCAGCTTCCGGAGGCACCGCCAAACCTTCCAGCCTTTGCTGGGCGATAGCGTGTTCAACTGCCCGCTGGTTTTTCAGGATTTCTGAGTCTATCACTTGTGTATACCTCGCACTGTTCAGCCGATACACTATACCATAAAACGCCGACCAACAGGCCATAATTTTCCATGCTTGTGTCATCGTTTGGCTCATTGCGCTATCATTCTTCCTGCCAAGTATATTGCAATCTTCACGCAAGGAGTGGAACGTGTGACGTTGTCACACATTCCCGCAAGTGTGTGACAACGTCACACACTTTTGCGATAGGAGAGCAAGCAGCATATGGGTAGCCGACAGAGCGAAAAAAAATTTTGTAGATTCAAGTTCTAAGGGTTCCGGTTTCTCAACACGAGGAGAAGGACGTCGCACACGGGGAGCATCATTAGAGCCTGTCGATCAGGCTGCCGGACGTCATACCCAGCGCATATATCGTTGTCGTTAGTTTCATGTGGGCGTCGTTTTCGTCTTTCAAATGGGCCGGTCCGCCGACAAGATCGGAGAGAGCGATACATTCATAACCGCGCTCAGCGGCGCTAATGATCGTCGCATTCACACAGCGGCTTGCAACGACGCCTGTGAAGGCGAGTTGTTGGATGCCTTGGCTTTTGAGGTATTTGCGGAAATCAACGCTTGAAAAACCGTTGTAATGAAATTTTTGGAAGACAGGCTCTTCGGGTTGCGGGTGAACGATATGAAAATCATAGGCTTCGGTTCCGCGCACGCAAAGAGCATACTCGATCTCTAATCCGAAATTACCGTAAACAATATTCGGAGCCATCGTCGCGGGATGTTCTTCCGTTTGGAACCACATGATTCTCGATGGGGGCAAAATGCCTCGCATTTTTTCCAGAAACGGTTCATGCGCACGGCATATCAGCTCGCTGTCGTGAACGTCCCATCCTAATTTAACGGAACAGTCTGATCCCTGCTCGCAATACCCTCGCTGCAGGTCGATGATAACGAGGCCTAATTTCTTTACGTCAATCTTATCAATTGTAAACATTGCCGACACCCCCTTTTATGTCGGCATTATAAGCGATCGCGGTTAAGAATTTACTTAGGGCGAGAACCTTCGTGGCCATTCTTGGGTATGCAACAAGGTCGTTTTTTGCCCATTACATTCAAGTTTCTAAAAAACTTTATAGCGCGAACAAGGCCGTTTTTTGTCGCGATCATCGCATCCCAAGGCACCCAGCCTTTATCCGGGGCAATAATGGGTGGGTAGAATATGGTTGTAAAAGGATCATCTTGTTGATCTTTATAGAATTGGGCTTGTCCGGCCATTGATTTATAAAAGCGTTTGAAAAGCTTGAAAAGGTACAGCTCTTCGGGGGTCTGGACATCCCACCCTTTGAGATCAACTCCACCAAGCAACTCCTGTGCGGCTGCCCGCATGCGGGCGCGTAGCGTTCCTTTATCGCTTTCTTTAAAGGGAGAAAAAGGACTCCCTCCCCCGCGGGCCGCAGCGTCGCTTCCGACCCACCCCGGAATTTTCGGGGCATCAAGGAGAAAGTCGGGAACGAGACCTTTCAGAGCCTTACGCAAAACCACTTTTGTACGTATTACTTTGCCATTTTCAATAGAGTCATTGCGCGATTAGTAATTTTTTAAGGGAAAGTGTGATTCTGAGAGTCCTCACCTAGGCGAATCGGGAGGGGACAATGGAAAGGCAAAGCGAGACGGAGCGGTTGGCGAAGAGGCCCGTAGCGTTCAAA
>JARLJD010000207.1 GCA_031291395.1 Alphaproteobacteria bacterium
TGTAAATAGAGCTACGCCAAAATGGTTGGCGAGGTCTCGTGAACCTCGCCACGCGATTGGCGGCGATATTGCGCCGCACCATATAAAGCTGTCCCATCCATTCACTTCACCTCGTGCCGGTTCACCGTGCGCGTAGTTGAAGGCGAACAGAAGGGACACGCTAAATTTCAACGTGTCGGATTACCGGGTGATCGAAATGGAAGTGCCTCGTTTTCTCGTGTCTCACTCTGGCATGGCCGAAACGACGACCTATCGTTTTAACAGCTACTTCGTCTGCTTAAGCGGCGTAAGAGTCAAATAGCGGAAGCGCCGAATATCCTGTTTTCGGGAATAAAAAGGCCTGAAAAGGATATGCATTCAGCCTACTTTGGCCCGACAACTTTCATGCTTTTTGCTGTTTGTAATATTACGTAACCTCTTGAGATCGGGAAGATAGCAAGAAAAAAAATTACATAGCAAACTTTTTTTGATAAATGCACAAAAAGTTTCATCGGAGAATGGCATGGATTCTGAAATTGAAAGGTATTGGTAATTTTATTTATGCAATCCGAATGTACGCGATTGCGCGAATATCGCGCGATACAAGCGAGTTAATGTACCGGGCTGAAAGAATCTGAAGCGGTTGAGGCGAGTGGGAGAAAGTAAGCGGCGGGATTCTGTTGGTTTTATGGAATGGCGGAAGATAGGAGTCGAATCGCCGGGATTGCCCGCGCGACGATGGTTTTTGAAGAGATATCGCTCGACTGGGAATGTCGTCTATCGGCGCGAATATCGCGCCTGCGATTGGAGTCTTGCGCTCCAACCGTATTCTGTTTTATCGCCGGATCTGACGGCTTCGCGAGAAAGCGTTCAAAAAACGGGTCGGTTTTCGTGTGCGCCATTCAACCTCGCTGCGGGCCGCGTGCGAGGCGCGAATCCCGCGGCGTGAATCGCGGTCCCGCCGGTTCATGCGCGTCCATGTCCGTTCATGCAGATGGCTGACATTTTTCACATGCTAGGATGATCCGCGACGCGATTCACGGCGAGGTCGAGCAGGCAATGGCAACTCTTTATGAAA
>JARLJD010000208.1 GCA_031291395.1 Alphaproteobacteria bacterium
CGCGATACAGCGTAGATTCAGTCCGCATAAAAGGAATTTCGCCTCTTTTACCGGGTTGGCCCTCCATATAGCATTTGCGCCGGTAACAGGATCCTTCATGTCGCAAGTTCGCCGGATTTTAATTGTCGACGACGATGCCCTCTTGCGCCTTTCTTTGGTTGAGCAGCTGACAGTCCATCAGGAATTTGTCGCGGCCGAAGCGGCGGATGTCTCACAAGCGCTCGCCGTTGTGCAACGGGAGCCGATCGACCTGGTCATCATGGATGTCGGCCTCCCGGACGGCGACGGGCGCGAGGCTGTGAAGCGCCTGCGTGCGGGCGGCTTTCAAAAGCCGATCATCCTGCTGACAGGCAGGGATTCGGAAACCGACATCGTGTCCGGATTCGATTCCGGGGCCAACGATTATGTCAGCAAGCCATTTCGTTTCGCGGTTTTGCTGGCGCGCATCCGTGCGCATCTGCGGCAATATGAATTCAGCGAGGACGCCACCTTTGAAATCGGGTCGTATCTTTTCCATCCAAGCGCCAAGGTCCTGATCGGCAAGAGCGGCGAAAAGTTGCGATTGACGGAAAAGGAAACGGCCATCCTTCAATATTTGAACCGCGCGAAGGGCATTGTCGTCTCGCGCGAAGACCTCCTGCGTGACGTCTGGGGCTACAATTCCAATGTTACGACGCACACGCTGGAGACGCACATCTATCGCCTGAGACAGAAAATCGAGCCCGATCCCGCGAGCGCTCGTCTTCTTCTCACTGATGCCGGCGGCTATCGCCTCGCGATCTGAGGGCGCGCAAGGGCGTTCGCATTTGGAGCGCCACCCGATAAGCGCGATTGTTCGCGAGAAGAGTTGGGAATTGTCATGTCCTTGGATCGTCACGTGGCTGCGTTCGCTCGCCTTCCGATTTTTTCGGCCTTCGAGCCGGAAGCATTGCGGTTGATCGCTTTCGCATCCGAGCCAATCCATTTCAGCGCGGGCGACGTCGTTATTCGTAACGGCGAGGATTCGAATGGCGGCTTTCTTGTCCTGTCCGGGTCTCTCGTCCTCGACCTCGGCCACGGTTCGATGGAACAGGGAAAAGTCGTCGGCCCGGGCGCCCTGATCGGTGAAATCGCCTTGTTTACGGCGACGACGCAGCCAGCAACCGCGATCGCGCGCGAAAACGCGACGGTGCTCAAAATTCCACGCACTTTGATCCGTCGCGTCCTCGACGAATTCCCTGAAAGCGCAACACGGGCCGCGCAAGCGCTTCGTCAAGAAATTGCCCGTTTCGGGCAGGATCTCGAACATGTCCGGCAGGTCACGCAAAGCTGACGCAAGCTCGGCGGTCGGACGCTATCCTCGTCTGAATTTCAGAATTTCAATTTCAAACTGACGGGAACGTGGTCGGACGGCCTTTCCCAGCCACGCGCTTCCCGAAGAATCTCAATGCCGTCGAGGTGCGGGTCCAACGCCTGCGAGGCCCATATATGGTCGAGCCGGCGTCCCTTGTCCGCCTTGGCCCAATCCGGCGAGCGATAGCTCCACCAGGTGTAGAGCTTTTGCTCGATCGGCGTATATCGGCGCAAGGTGTCTATCCATGATCCATTGGCGATGATGGATTTCAATTTGTCGGTTTCAATCGGCGTGTGGCTGACGACGGGCAAAAGCGCCTTGTGACTCCAGACGTCGTTTTCATAAGGAGCGACGTTCAGATCGCCGACCAAAATAGAAGAGTCCTTGGCGAAGCTGTCGCCCCCGGTCCAATGAAACATTTCGTCCAGAAAGGCGAGCTTATGCGCGAATTTCGGGTTCTTGACGGGATCCGGTTCGTCGCCGCCAGCCGGAACATAGAGATTATCCAGCCGGATGGACCGATTCGCGACCTCGATCGAAGCGGAGATATGTCTCGCGTCGCCGACCTCGCAAAAACCCCTTCGATCGATATTGCTCAAAGGCAGCCGCGAGATAATCGCCACGCCGTGGTAGCCTTTCTGCCCGTTGATGGCGATGTGCTCGTA
>JARLJD010000033.1 GCA_031291395.1 Alphaproteobacteria bacterium
GATTGATCACACGACGCCTTTGTACCCAGCTCTTTCACCTTGTTTGCCAGCCTATACTTTTTCCTAAAACCTGTCACCATACAGGTTAACGAATCCCCACGCTTTTTCCCTTGACTGCGAACATGAGAGGGGGAGGGAATCCCGATGCTCTTGCTGCTCCGATATTTTTATTCAAATAAATAACGCAGGCCGTTTACTGCAACGTCAGGACGCTAAGGCTGACGCCGGAGTTGATCACCGCATTGTTTCCCGTGTTCATGACATAGCTGCCGAAGCCGCTTCCGCCAAAATTGCTGCCTACGGAAATCGAGCCGTTCGTCAGGCTTCCGCCCACGTTCAGCGTGTTTCCAGTCGATGTCGAATTCATTGTCTGGGTAGAGGTGACCGTTGTTATGTTGACAGTCCCTCCCGAACCGCGATCCGCGCTCATATCCGTTTCGCTCAACGCATCGGCTGATCCGATGACGATGTTATCATCGTTTGAAACCGTCGCCGCATGCGCGAACGGCACAGAGGAAAAGAAGAAAAAGAACGCCGGAAGATAGATAAGACGTACCATCCGACGCAGTGCTGTGTTGGGAATGCTAGTCATAGACCCCTCCACGGCGCGAAAACCCCGCGCGAAAGAACCGGAAATCGGAAGAAGAGAGAAGCCTGAGCTAGCGTCTCGCAACGCTAACTCAGGCAATCCCTTCAGGCTTTAGTGAATTGAGCCTTGACCCGCGACGTTGGTCGCATTGATCCCGGCAAAATTCATCCCCGAGTTGAGACCTACGGTGTAGATCCCGTTTCCGGAAGTGTTCGCCGCAAGGGCTCCGGTGTAAGCATAAGCAGAGCCGCCTGCTCCGCCCGCACCGCCGATTCCCGTGCCGCCCGCTCCGCCACCGGCATCCGCCGTGGCAGCGCCGCTCGACGCGCCCGCAGAGGATGCGCCGCCCGTGCCGCTCGCCGCGCTATAACCGCTCGCCGCGGCTCCAGTCGACGCGCCGCCGGTCGCATAGCCGTTGGAGCTTGTGCCGCCAGAACCTCCGGCGCCACCTGTTCCTTTAAACGATGCGCTTGCGGTCGCCCCGGAACCCGTGCTGGGATCGGAACTATCGTCGTGTTCGTGATGCTCGGGATCTGTGGCAGTTCCGCCACCACCCAAAGCAACAGCCCCGACAAGAGCTCCGTTAGAGCCGCCCTTTCCGCCATCGCCGCCAAAGCTAAGTTGCCCTGCGTCGCCGCCGGAACTTCTCGCAGAGGCATCCCCCGTGTTACCCGATTTGACGGATCCGCCCGTACTGTCGGAGTGAGCCGATCCGGACGCGCCGAACGCAAGAGCGCCGCCGCCTGTTCCGCCCGTTCCCGTTGCGCCTTTGCCGCCAGCTGCGGCATAAGCGTTGATCGAGGCCGTATTTCCGGTCACGACCGACGACAGGGTTTGATCGGCGACAACGTCGACAGAATTTAGGGTGTTATACGAGTCTGAGGTTCTCACAGAGCTTGACGGATCGTAGTTGTACGAGCCGATGACTTTGTTCGTAGTTCTTGAAAGATTATTATTGGAGGCGACGGTGTTCCCGTCGGCTTGAACGCTCGTATTCGTCGTCGTGGTACTCGGATCAGAGGGGTCGTATGATGCATGCGCAGCCCCCGCCAGAGCGAGCAACATCGCGCCTGCGGCGACGGAACCTAAAAATACTTTCTTCATGACTATCCTCCTGCTTTTGGGGTTGATGGGAGAGAAGGCGAAGGAAGAACCCGATCAAACACTGCCTATAAACCGGGTCAAACCCTAGGTGGCAGAACATCCATGACGCAATCGGAAGGAAGAGAGAGGTGGTATCTAAGAACGAGATGGATTAACTGCCATCTGCCGGAGAGTGTACCTTAACAGTTCTATTTGGTCAATTAAAATTTAACTAAATTTTAATCTTTTTGTCGGCGTTCAACGAATTGTCCGATTAGATAGCCAATGAAATGTCCGATAGTTCCCGTTTTGTACATGGGGGCTGAGATGAAAATCGAACGGGCAATTCAGGAGGGCTTGAGGATGTTGAAGTTTGACGAGGTGAA
>JARLJD010000209.1 GCA_031291395.1 Alphaproteobacteria bacterium
AGCTCAATATGATTTGATACCGCCTTGGATAAGGCCTTGAAGAATACTGTTTGCATCGGTCGCTCCATTTTTTGCAAGAAAACGAAGCGCCTTTATGAATCAATTCAGGGCTTTATCCAACTAGCGTCCAGTACTGTGGGACGAGGCCTTAAGTTCGCGACAAAATAATCTCCGCCGCATCGGCCAAATTATCCGCAACAAAATCCGGAGAGATTGCCCCAACATCGGCATCGGGATGATCCGGTCGAACAAGGATGGTTTTCACTCCAGCCGCCAGCCCGCAAGCCACGTCCGAAGCCCTATCCCCCACCATCCACGACTCCGCAGGATCAAGATCAAAATCCCGCGCCGCTTCCAATAAAAAGTAGGGCGATGGTTTTCGGCACGAACACTGAATCGCATATTCCGGCACAATGCCGCGAGGATGATGCAGGCAATAACAATAACGCGCTATAACGATGCCCTCTTGCGTCATCGCTTGCTCCAATTTAGCGGCAACGGCGCGGATATTCTCCAGCGATGTTTTTCCCTTGGCATAAGACGGCTGATTGGACACAACCACCAGCACATACCCGGCACCCTGCAAACGGCACAAAGCCTCCAAAACGCCCGCATGCAAACGAAAGTCATCGGGATGATGCGGGCTTTCCCAACACCCTGTCGCGGGATTCAGAACATTGGCGTTCAGCACGCCATCGCGGTCAAGAAAAACAGCGCGGTTCAGCGAACGCCCTCCCACTTCATCTCGTTTCTTTTCAGATCGGGATGGGTCACGATCAGATGCCAAACCACGGCCTGAAACGCCTCGCAGTGCGGCGTGATCGTTTCGGGATTGACGACAGGAATAAGGGCGTAGGCATCGGCGACTTGCGCGGTATACCCGCCGTCGCGGCTGATAATGCCGATAATTTTAGCGCGGACGGTCTTGGCAAGTTGCAACGCTTTGACCAAATTGGGCGAGATGTTTTTTTCAAGATTTCCGCCCCCCACAGACAAAATAAACACCACATCCTTTTCCGATAAACGCGATGTTTCCAGCCAGCGCGCGAACACGCTGTCCCACCCGTCGTCGTTCGTCCGCGCCGTCAGTTCGGAAACATTGTCGGTTGGCGCATACGCCTCTATCCCCGCGATTTTGCGAAAATCATTGACGGCGTGACTGGCATTCCCCGCGCTACCGCCGACGCCCAAAATGAATAGCCTCCCGCCCTCTTCCCTTGCTTTGGCAAGAATAGAGATCATGCGATCCACCTGTTCCTGATCTATTTTGCCGATTATCAAAGCGGCTTCCTGCAGAAAGATCCGGGTGTAGGGAGTAACAGTCATAAGCCTCTCCTGTTTTTCAAAAAAGTGTCTGTTTCACGCATTCCGGCAAACGACCCGATTTCATAAAACCGCTCGCGCACTTCATATCCTGCCAATTGCCTTGCCGAAAGAAGATCGCGGTAAACATCGGCAAGATCAAGCACCACATTATCGGCATAGGCATCGAAGGCCGAAGCGCGGAAAGCGCCAAGGCCATAATCAATATGCGTCATCTCCGGCGTTTTGTTATTCTTGTCATAGGCGAGGATCTGCCCGTCTTTGAAAACGACGTTCGATTGATCCCATAAACCAGCGTTGTGATAAACAGTCATCAATGCCTGCCGTTGCGAAGCGCGAAAGAAATCCGCCACAGGCGCGAAAGCTGTGGGAAGATAGGAATCCCCATACATAACCAGAAACGCGTCGCCCAGCTTGGGCAAGGCTTTTTTCAATGCCCCTCCCGTTCCCAATCGAACATCGCCATCCTGCGAATAATCGACCTCAAGACCGAACGCGGCCCCGTTCCCGACAAAATCCCGCACCTGTTCCCCTAAATACCCTACGCACAACACAACTTTGCGCACGCCCTTGGCGCGGATTTGGCGCAATTGGTGGGCGATGAACGGCTCACCAGCAATTAGAAGCATCGATTTTGGTATTTTCTCGGTAATGGGATAGAGGCGCGTTGCGAGCCCTCCCGCTAAAAGAGCAAGGGAAGGAAGATATTGATCCCCTGCCATTACTCTAATCCCGCATCACAACAGTTGGCCCATCGTAATCGAAGTTAAAGCGCACTTCCTCCAACCCCGCGCTCTCCATCGCCGCGCGCAAGCGTTCAGGCTCTTCCGTATAGAACAGCAAAAACCCGCCGCCGCCCGCGCCGACAACTTTGCCTCCGACCGCGCCGTTCTTCATTGCCAGATCATACCAACCGTCGATCTGCTTATTGGTCATGCCTTCGCTGCGCTCGCGCTTGCGCAGCCAATGCTGATGCATATATTCGCCAAATTTGCGGAGGTCGCCTTCCAAAAGCGCCTGCTTGATCTTGCCGCCCAACTCGCGCACAAAGTGAAGGCTCTCGATCATTTCCTGATCGCCAGCTTCCGAACGCATCTTCTGATCCGAAAGAAGCTCCGCCGACGAACGCGCAAATCCTGTAAAAAACAGCAGAAGATTATCCTCTAGGCGGCGCAAGGTCTTGGGCTTGATGTTCAGCGGATACGCCCTGACCTCTCCGGCCTGATCGACATCGAAACAGGTCAATCCGCCAAATGCGGCTATATATTGATCCTGTTTGCCAGTCGGTTGCCCCATCACCCATCTCTCGATGTTATAGGCTTCCTCTGCCAGAGCCTGCGGCGTCACATGCCTGCGCTTGAACGCATGAATCGCGCGCAGCAGGCAAACCGTGAAAGTGCCGGACGAGCCCAAACCGGTGCCGGATGGAATATCAGCCAAGCTGACGACCTCCACGGGCGGCATATCGTGAATCTTAAGGACTTCGCGCATCGCGTTATGCTTTATTTCGTCCAGCTTATCGACTTTCTCCGTCTCCGAGTAACGCAGGATATATTTATTCGTAAACGATCGGTTGATGCCGATAAAAACATACTGGTTGATCGCCGCCGATATCCACGATCCCCCGAATTTTTCATAATATGACGACAGATCGGTGCCGCCTCCGGCAATCGAAATACGTAGCGGTGTGCGCGCAAGAATCATGGGGAACCTCGCCAAAAAAAAGAATCAGATAACCTTCAACCCTGCCGCACAGGCTTGGTCGTAGAACATTTTAACTGTCTCAAGGGAATAATCTTCCAGATTTTTTCCGACAAGCGCCATCTTTGCCACGATGTCTTTGGTCGCGGTAATGATGTGGCACCCGCAAGCCTCTGCCTGAAACACGTTCAAAAGTTCGCGCGGGCTTGCCCACAACAACTCGGCATTGGGCTTGTCGGCAAGGATGCGCACATACTCGGCCATCAGGGGCACGGGATCGATGCCGGTATCCGCAATGCGGCCAGCGAATACCGAAACGATGGTACGCGATTTAGGATTAATGACCGCCGCGACATCTTTGACCTGCTGCGTAGTGAGAATCGCCGTAACGTTAAGGGAGGCTCCGCTGTCTGACAAACGTTTGATCAGAGGGCAGGAAGATTCTCCTTTGGTGTTCGTGATCGGGATTTTGACGTAAGTGTCTCCGCCCCAAGACAATATCTTGCGCGTTTCTTTTTCCATGCTCTCGAAATCGTCGGTGCAAACCTCAAAAGAAATCGGCATATCGGGAATGGCGGCTATTGCCGCACGGGCAAAAGCTTCATAATCAGTAATGCCGGATTTGCTCAGCAGTAAAGGGTTGGTCGTAAACCCCTTAACATGGCGCGCGGCATAGGCGGCCTTCATTGAGGCAATCTCGGCGCCGTCGAGGAAAAGCTTGATTTTCATTCCGTCATCCAATCCCAAAATGCACAAAGAATTCTCTACTGTATTACCGTGATCCAACCAACAAGATTCTTCCGCGAACGATTAATCAAGCAGCCCTTTCCGCGAAATCAAGGGGATAGCCAAATGCCCCTCAGGTCACGATCCCGGCCGTCAACCTTGCCAACATTTCAAATTCCTCCAACGACAAGGTTTCCGCTCGCCGCGTCGGGTCGATCCCTGCGCGGTTCAGAAGGGCTTCTCCTCCCAACGGCTTGAGGCTGGAACGCAGCATTTTGCGGCGCTGGCCGAAAGCGAAAGCCGTGACCTTTTCCATCGTCGCGAAATCAATATCCGCGGGACGATCTTTGCGCGGCGTCAGATGCGCGACGGCGGAGGAAACTTTGGGCGGCGGAGTAAAGGCCGCGGCTGGCACATCCAAAACCCGCGTCACATCGGAGCAAAACTGCGCAATGACCGACAAGCGCCCATAGGCTTTGCTGCCCGGCGCGGCGCAAAGCCGATCAACGACTTCGGACTGGAACATCAAAGTCAGGCTGCGGTATTGCGTCATATTTTTCAACCAGCCCAGCAGCAATTCCGTCCCGATATTATAAGGCAGATTGGCGACGATCGCGCGCGGCGCCGCAGCTAATTTTGGCAAATCGGTTTTCAAGGCGTCACCCGCGATAACTTCCAGCTTGCCTTCCGATGCCGCGACAAGATCCTCCAGCGCCTTAACGCAGCGCGGGTCTTTTTCGATAGCAACAACGCGTTTTGCATCGGATTCCACCAAAGCGCGGGTCAATCCCCCCGGCCCCGATCCGATTTCAAAAACCGTACAACCGGACAAATCCCCTGCGACCTCCGCTATACGGCGCGTCAGATTCAAATCGCACAGAAAATGCTGTCCCAACGCCTTGCGCGTCCGCAATTCATAACGCGCGATGACATCGCGCAAGGGAGGAAGGGCGGAAAGATCGGTCATAAAAACTCTTCGGTTGCGGGCGGGGCGGTATCGTGTAAATTCAAGTTTCGTCATTCCCGCGAAAGCGGGAATGACGAGGAAGTTTGGCATTCTAATTATCTTTCCCCGTCATGTCTTTACGAAATAACCTGCTCCCGCTTCGCTTTCTCATCGTAATCCCCGTTTTGCTTGTCATTGTGGGAGCCTTTATCTTGTCCGCAACGGCGGTGATCGAGAATGTGCGCTTTACCCGCGCCGCAGGCCAGATATTGTGGCTGGTGGGTTCTGTCCGTACGGCGGCAATCGAGCAAAAAAACCTGACCTTCGCGGCAGGAGACGATATTTGGACGGATTTAATCCGGGCGGGTCAAATCGATTCCCTGACCAGCCAAATAAACCCATGGAACGGTATGGTACGGGCTGTTGCCACTGCGGATGGCGCGATGCGCGTCGAAAGCGATCTTCCCCCCCATGATTGCCGACGCCTGATCCTTTATTTTCTTAGGCGGCAACCGGCGGAACTCGGCCTTTTGTCGATCGAAGCGCAAGCAGCCACCGACATAGCATGGACCGCCGTTTACCCGCCCCCGCCGACGCAGCAAGACGACGGGACGCAGCAAGCCTGCGGAAACGCCGAAAACGCGCGGCTGGCGTTGGTTTTCAGGATCAGATAACGGGGGGTTGATTTTTGCCGCCTCTTCCCTACTAATAGGTGGCGTCCGCGGTGCGGACATGCGACAATCTCGAATCATTCCTTCCCGTCAAGGGGTTCTGCCGTGCGCCATGCCTACTATGAAGCCGTTCTGCTCATCGAACGCGTCCACCGTCACTTTCTTGAAGTCATCAAAACCGACCTCGACCGTGCCGGCATTCAGGATATCAACAACGTTCAGGCGTTGATCCTTTACAATATCGGCGCCGACGAAATGACGGTCGGCGAATTGACCGCGCGCGGCTATTATCTGGGATCGAACGTTTCCTATAACGTCAAAAAACTGGTCGAAAACCAGTATCTGATGCAGGAACGCTCGCCGCACGACCGGCGCTCGGTGCGCATCAAACTGTCGCCCAAGGGACTGGCTTTGCATAAAAGCATCGGTGAAAGCCTTGAACGCCAGTTAGGAGCCTTGGCGCATGCGAAAATTACCCCCGAGGAGTTGACAGAGGCCAGCGAGGTTCTGCGCAAGCTGGAACGCTTCTGGACGGGAATGATCAATTATGCCGGAGGCTAGGCGAGTAGTCAGCATTCAGGATTCGACCTTCAGGGATCCTTGTCTTGACCCCGGAATCCTTGCATCCGATCCCCTCTCGATCTCCCAAATCACGCTGACGCAATTTCGCAATTATGAGCATGCGCGGCTGGTCTGCGACGCGGCGCCCGTTGTGATAACGGGCGCGAACGGCGGCGGGAAAACCAATTTGCTCGAAGCGCTCAGCCTTCTGGTGCCCGGACGCGGCCTGCGCCGCAGTTCGCTCGGCGATTTCCAGAATCGCGCCTCCGATAAGCCGTGGGCCGTGGCGATAGAATTGCGCACCGATACCGGCCCTTTGCTGATCGGCACCGGCCGCGACTGTGCTGCGTCATGCAACGACGAGGAACGCCGCCTGATCCATATCGACGGCAAACCGGCACGCGGCCAGACGATATTGGCCGAACATATCGCCCTTGCGTGGATCACGCCCGATATGGATCGTTTGCTGGCCGAAGGATCGGCGGCGCGCCGCAAATTTCTCGACCGTCTGGCGTTCAGTTTCGACCCCGCGCATGGCGGGCGCGTACGCGCCTATGAAAAAGCGATGCGCGAAAGATTGCATCTGCTGCGCGAAGGTCGTGCCGATCCTTTGTGGCTGGACGCTTTGGAAAATGAAATGGCGCGGCGGGCGGTGGCGATTGCAGCCGCGCGGCGGCATATGATTTCGCGCCTCAGCAAAGCGATCGCCGAAAGCGGCCCCGTTTTTCCCCGCGCCGACATCGACGTGCGCGGAACCGCCGAGGACTTGCTGGAACATCAACCGGCTTTGCTGGTCGAGGACGCGCTGCGCGCCGCCTTCGCCCGCGCGCGCCGCGAAGACGCCGCCAGCGGCACCTGCGCCACGGGCGCGCATCGCAGCGATTTGCGCGTGAGGCACCGCGCCAAAAACTGTCCGGCGGATTTATGCTCGACAGGCGAGCAGAAGGCTTTGCTAATCGCTGTGATGCTGGCCTATGTCCGGCTTTTGTCCGAACACAGACGCATGAAACCCCTGTTTTTGCTCGACGACATCGCGGCGCATCTCGACGATTTTCGCCGCGCGGCCTTGTTCGATGAAATCCTTTCCCTCGGCGCGCAAGCATGGTTGACCGGCACCGATCAAGCGCCGTTCTCCCGACTCGCGCCCTTTGCGCAGATGCTTCAGGTGGAAAACGGCGCAATTTTTGGATAAAGACGCCCACATACAACCTATGCTAGACATATAATTGAAATAAAAGAACAAAACATTGCCATCAAACGTAATTTATGGTTAACAACATCCCCGCGTGTGCAACGCGTGCCTTGAAACAAAGCCGGATAAGAAATTCATGCGGCGGAATCAAGATGTGTCAGAATCTTAGGATTCAGGGGTGTAATGATCAAGCACAACACCAAGCGGCTGAAACTGTCCCTGCCGCGTTTAATTAAACGCGGAATCGATGTCGCTCTGGCGGGAACGGCCTTGCTGCTTCTGTCGCCGGTTCTCGCGATTGTGGCATGGGTCGCGCGCCGCGACGGCGGTCCTGCCTTTTTTGTGCAAAAACGGGTCGGGCAAGCCGGGCGCTTGTTCTTGTGCTATAAATTCCGCTCGATGCATACAGAGGCAGATGCGTTTCTGGCGCGGTATTTAAAGGAAAACGCCCAAGCTGCCGAAGAATGGAAGCAAAACCGGAAACTGAAAAACGACGTGCGCATCACAAAATTCGGCCATTTTATCCGCCGCGCCAGCCTAGACGAACTGCCGCAACTCCTAAACGTTCTCAAAGGCGATATGAGCCTTGTCGGCCCGCGCCCCATAACGCTTGATGAAGTCGAGAAATACGACGACGATATCGCCTACTATTACAGCGTTAGACCGGGCCTCACAGGCCCGTGGCAAATCAGCGGCCGCAACAATCTGTCCTATGCCGAACGCGTCGACATGGACGGCCGGTATGTCCGCAACTGGTCGCTTTGGCGCGATATGGCGATTGTCTGCAAGACAATACCGGCGGTTCTTAAGCGCGAAGGCGCTTATTAAGTCAACGAAGAAAGCAAGCAGAGCTAATAAATATACTGCGCCACGCCAAAAACTGTGATTTTCGTAGGAGCGGGGTCCAGCCGCGTCCTTTTGTTTTTACGTCAAAAGTCGCGGCTGGAAGCCGCTCCTACGAACAGATAATTTGTGACCTTGCGAAGTATAGCGCCGCTTTTGCGGCATTGCTGTTTCTGACTCGCAAAAAAACAGGCTCGCTTATTTCCTCACGTCGCCCAAGGCGCAACGCACGCGACCATTCCCCCCACGAAACAATGTGTGACTCAATCAGCACATCGCGCTGGAATAGATTAATTTTGATTCACTATAGTAAATTTATCCTTAACTCAAAGGCATTCATCCGTTAGAAGATTCAACAGCCAATCACGAATACCGCGCATCAAGCAGCTTTCCAGCAAGCGAATCAAATCCTTAAACTTTCATCGCGGAGCCTGCCCCTTGAATTCCGTCGCTGCGCTTCATCGACAATCGAGCATCGACCTTCCCTGCAAGCGAGGCGCGGCATGAAGTTGCGTTTGGACGCCGCCAACACTAATAACGAGCCGGAAGCAAACACCGCGACGGCGCGCAGCCCGCGTCTGTTGGAATGGCTGGCGCGCCTGACGCAACCCGGACTTTCGCTCGATCATCTGCCCCAACCTTTCGATCTGCAGGAAAAAACCAGCGCCGCGCCGATTATCAAAGAACCGCATATCGACGACTGGAACACGATTGCGCATATTTGCGGCTACGCCGCGAAAGATTTTATCGACGCGGGGACGACATTGCCTTTAACCGCAGCCGAAATCGACTATTTCCGGCGCAATCACCGCGGCACCGAAAATCACATCAGCCGCGATTTTCTGACAGCGCAAACCGATTTGCCCTCGCCGCTGGCCGAGCTTTACGGCCTTTACCGCCACCGCGCGCGCATCGATGCCGAAGCGACATTGTTTCTGGCGCAATCGACCCATTCGTTGCGCGTGGCGCGCATGATGGCCGATTTGCTGGCGGTAGGAGCTTTCGCCAACGGCCTTGAGTATGTCGGCTATCTGGGCGTCACCTATTCGGTTCCCTGCGCGTTCGACACCTCGGCGGAAATCGACCGCGCCAATGCGGAAGCCGCGCGCCGCCTCGCGCTTCCGGTCGATCATCCGTCCCATCTGCTTAAACTAACGCCCGACGAGCTTGGCGTCCTGTCGGCCTCCATCGCCGAAAGAAACGCGCTGACCTCGGCCGATTTTCTGGAGAAAGCAAATCTGCTCTCCGAAGCGCGGCAGGACGTCAACCGCCTGCCGAACAAAGAGCATTTCGCCACGGCGATCATCGAACACGATCTCCCCTTGCAAACCGCATGGGCCGCGCGTCTGGCCGAAGCCTATGCGCGCCTTTTCACCGGCTGGGTCGAGAAACTGCCGGAAATTCAAGCTTTATTGAATTAATCAGGGATTTATTATGACAGTCGAAACGCCGCAAAAATTTTTTCCCGTCAGTTGGGAAGAACTGCACCGCAACGCCAAAGCGCTGGCGTGGAAACTTTTGGACATCGGCCCGTGGCAAGGCCTTGTCGCCGTCACACGCGGCGGTTTGGTTCCGTCGGCAATCGTCGCGCGCGAGCTTGACATCCGCATCATTGAAACCGTATGCGCAGTCGGCTATCACCCCGACGACAGCAATCCGGCTCAGCAGGAAACCGTCGATATCCTCAAACCTCCCGCCAATGTAGGCGACGGCGAGGGCTGGTTGGTGGTGGACGATCTGGTCGATACAGGGCGCACAGCCGAAGCCCTGCGCCGCCTGATGCCCAAAGCGCATTTCGCGGCCATTTACGCCAAACCGATGGGCAAACCCCTGATCGATACATTCGTCACCGAAGTCAGCCAAGACACGTGGATTTATTTCCCGTGGGACATCGAACTGCAATTCACGCAGCCGATCGCGGTTCAGCGCAAAGGAAACAATACGAAGTAGCGCCTCAGGTGCCACGCCGCAGAAAACGCCTCCATCATTTTAGTCGACGCGAACGCAATGATGTGAGTGGCAACGAATGGCAGAATCCAACGCGAAACTATTTACCCGCGTTGTATTAACCCTATCAATTGGTTAGCATTCACCCATTATTGGGATTGATAAATGGAGAATGGGATGCCTGAGATTGTATTGCCCTATTCAAAAGATTTTATGCCCATTCCAGAGACGATCATCATAGCAGGAAAAGAACGACCGGTGACGTTCGGCGTCGAATTGGAAGGATTTGTTGATAGAATCAAGCTTTTTGAACTCAAATGGCATCAACAAACAATATCGGGGCGCTTTCTAAGCAAACAACTAAGAAGAGACATGCTTGATAACAATAAGTGTAAACGTACTCTGGCAGATATGATTCAGTCTGTAGGTGGAGAATTGTGCGCTCTACCCCACGACGAAAATATTGTTGACAGGTGGCTTGTTGGCGATGACACAAGTATTCGCTGTAAAGACCAGCAAACTCCCTCAGAAATAATATCGCCGATTCTGACCGGAAACAAAGGATTGGAGCGTATTGACCATATATTCAGTTATTTAAATAGTGTGCCATTTAAAGCCAATGAATCATGTGGCATCCATGTTCACGTTTCGCTTGGATGGGACAAGAACAATATCGACGTCAACACGTTCAAGGAAGTTAGAAGAATTCATTGGGCGATACGCAATAACGCCTCCTTTCTAGAAAAATTAGTAGAGGCCTATCGCTTAGAGGCAAGACATTCCAAAAACAAGACCTTGGCAAAATCAACAGGGGTACCAAAAGGGGATCAGCCAACAAATAAACGAACTAAGATTACTTTTGCGCGATTGAACGGCATTGGTGTTGATCCGGATGATTATATGAGTTGTTGGTGTTTGTACAATTTTGAGGCTTTAAAGGAACACGGTACGATAGAATTTCGTGGCAAGGAAGCAGCGGGTTACGTCGACGCGCGTGGATATATCAAGTTTCTCGTTGCCTTTACCTGCGAGGCAGCGGTTAATCCCAAAATTATGGTTGGCGAAGTTTTGGGTAAATATTTTGGTGGACTTACGGTTGAACAGGCGGAAAAAAACGTCGCGCCTCCATCGCGAAATGCCCCTTCTGTAATTCCCGCTCCTTATGTAGTTTCGACTCAGCAATATGGCTAAACTTCGAGAAAAAGCGCAAGGCAGCAAAATATAAAAACTATGGCGCGGAAAAACAGGCTATCCTTCTGCGCAAATGAACCTCTGCAGAACAAGGCTCCCTTATGACGTTCCCCATCATCCGCCTGCACCCGCAAAAACACCGCCGCGTTCAGGGAGGGCATCCGTGGGTTTACTCCAATGAAATTGTGATGGACGGCGCGGCCAAGGCCCTGCCCCGCGGCTCTCTCGCCGCGTTTTACGCGCATGATCAAAAGTTCCTCGGCATCGGCAGTTTCAACGCGAACTGCCTGATCGCAGGGCGAATCTTCACGCCGCATCTGGTCGAAGAAATCGGGGAAGACTGGCTGGCGACGCGCATAGAAAACGCCTTGCGCTTACGTGAGCATCTTGTTTCCGAACCTTTCTATCGCCTAATCCACGCCGAAGCCGACGGCCTGCCCGGCCTGATTGTCGACCGCTTCGACGATGCGCTTTGCGTGCAGATGAATACGGCGGGAATGGATGCTTTAAGCCCCGCGCTGGAATCGGCGCTGCGCCGCGTGCTGAAGCCCCGCAGCCTCATTCTGCGCAACGATTCCTTCGCCCGCGAAATCGAAGGCTTGCCGCGCGAAACGAAGCTGATCGGCGAAGAAATCCCGACGCCGACGCCGGTGCGCCAAAACCACCTGACCTATTTCGCCGATTTGCGCGGCGGGCAGAAAACCGGCTGGTATTTCGATCAGCGCGACAACCACGCACTCGTCGCCGCTTATGCGAAAAAGGCGGACAGCGTGCTGGATCTTTACACCCACGCCGGAGGATTCGCTTTGGCCGCCGCCAAAGCGGGCGCGGAAAAAGTCATCGGCGTCGATTCGTCTGAACCGGCTCTGGCTTTGGCGAGGCAAGCGGCTGAATTTAACGGGCTTGCGGCACGCTGCGACTTTCAACGCGCCGATGTGTTCGAAGACCTTGAAAAACGCATCGCCGCCAAAGAAAGACACCAGATCGTCATCGCCGATCCGCCCGCTTTCGTGAAATCGCGCAAGGATGTCGCCAGCGGCAGCCGCGCCTATCGCAAACTGGCGAAAATGGCGGCCTCGGTCACGAAAAAGAACGGATTCCTGTTCATCGCCTCGTGCAGCCACAATATGGAATTGCCGAATTTCATCGAACAGGTGGCGGCCGGATTGAACGACGCCAAAAGAACCGGCAAAATCCTGCACACAAGCTTCGCCGCCGCCGACCACCCGACGCATCCGAATCTGCCGGAAAGCGCGTATTTAAAGGGGTTGTTACTGTTTTTGGCGGAATAATCCTGCCGTCTTTGAATAACCAATCTACGCGAACATTCACAAGTCAAGAAAAAATAATAAAGAAATTATAAATTTTCTTCTAGACAGGGGCAAAATGAATCTCTAAGTTCCCCCCTGTCGGCGGTCATTACCGTGACTGCCGGAAGCAGCATTGTTGACAGCGAACAACGTCAAGCGCTAAAACAAACCGAAAGGTTGGTTTATCGCGAGGATTTTGTTTCGCTTTTTAGCCAGCGCTGCGGATTGAGAAATCAATCTTGTTCTTGGAAATTGTGAAGATGATGAGAAGGGATGCGCAGACGGCGATCCGCGGTGGGAAGTCATGTTTTAATACATGACAACTGGCCGAGGGTATCCAAAGCCTTTCTTAACCGGCAACGGTTAATTAATGGTTACGGTTTGTCGTTACGCATCTTGATAAAAGTTCGATGTATCTGAAAATGATATATCAGGTACTGTTACGTGGTAAGCGAAACAGTATTTCTAAATGTTCGATGCAAATCGAAACGTTGAATAGAGAACCCTAAGTCAAGGTGTTGCTTCGGCAATACCAAGTAGTTTGAACAAGCTATCACTTGTTCTGAAGAAACTAGATTAAACTTGAGAGTTTGATCATGGCTCAGAACGAACGCTGGCGGCAGGCCTAACACATGCAAGTCGAACGGATGTAGCAATACATTAGTGGCGCACGGGAGAGTAACGCGTGGGAACCTACCTTTTGGTTTGGGATAACGTCGGGAAACTGACGCTAATACCAGATAAGCCCTCCGGGGGAAAGATTTATCGCCAATAGATGGGCCCGCGTTAGATTAGCTAGTTGGTGGGGTAACGGCCTACCAAGGCAACGATCTATAGCTGGTCTGAGAGGATGACCAGCCTCACTGGGACTGAGACACGGCCCAGACTCCTACGGGAGGCAGCAGTGGGGAATATTGGACAATGGGGGAAACCCTGATCCAGCCATGCCGCGTGAATGATGAAGGCCTTCGGGTTGTAAAGTTCTTTTGGCGGGGACGATGATGACGGTACCCGCAGAATAAGCCCCGGCTAACTTCGTGCCAGCAGCCGCGGTAATACGAAGGGGGCTAGCGTTGTTCGGAATTACTGGGCGTAAAGGG
>JARLJD010000210.1 GCA_031291395.1 Alphaproteobacteria bacterium
AATCGCGTCGATGGGCGCGCTGGTGTCGTTTTCCTCGGTCATGCGGTCGATGGAGATTTCGCCCATTTCCTCGCCATCGACGAGGTGGATGATGAAGACTTCCTCGTGGCCGGGAATGCCATGGGCGTTCACCCGGAAACTCTCGCCCTTGTATCGAAATTCGCGGATCATCTCTTTGTCCCTACGGAATGTTATTTGATTTGGCGTTCGCCGCCATTTCGCGAGGCGCGATGCTTGATGCCCTCTCCCATCGCGCCAAGGCGCCAAAATTAGCATGAGCGGCGGGACAACGCGTGACCAAAGCTTCGGCGGTTTTTGGCGCGCGGGACTTGTCGGAATCCCGTTAAAAGCGGCGCAGGCGGGTGATTAATCGGCGCGCAATCGGCCGGCCGAGCGCAAGGCGTCAGCCGCAATCTGAAGGACGCGAAACACGGCGACCGGGTTATGGATTCGGCACGCTGTCACCGTAACTGCGGAAATCCTAATGACGTAATTGGTATCATGTCACTGTAATGCGGGCGGTGTGTAACACCGCGCTTTGATCGCCCTTCAATTACAACAAAAGGGACAGTCGGAATCATAGGAGTCGTAGATGCTAAATTCTGTCGAGCAATTTTTGCACCTTGCTTTTGGGCGCCTGTCTTTGTCTCGATTGTGAATTTCAAACCTATAGCCACAGAATTCCAAGGGAAAGTTGAAAGCTTGACTCAGGTCGTGCAAGGTTTCGCAACAATACATATATTGCCGAGGCGCCATAAAATATGCGGCAAATTTGTTGGCTTGGCATTCAGCACTTCTGTCTTCGTTTACAAAGTTTAGTTTGTACTCTTTGGGTGGAGAAAAACGCTGCTCGTGCTTGTTATGCAGTTTGAGGTGACCGAGTTCATGCGATAAGCGAAAAACAGACTCGCCGTCGCCTTGCTTTGCGAATTTCCAAGTATCCTCGTCTACGGTTAGAATACACTCTCCCGGTTTAAAGCTAACAGACGCCTTCTCGGGATACGTTTCAAGAATAACCAATTTCAAGGTTCCAATTGAACCCAATTGCTTTCCGACCAGTCGCTTTTCGATTAAAGCGGGAAGGTTGAATTGAAAAAGCTTTTCCACGCCCAAAAACGCGCGAAATTTCATTGCATGGCCATGTATTTCGTCGTTCGATCGAGGAAGAACTTCGTAATCGCGAGGCATGAAGCGTGCTTTCGCCACTAAATTGTGAGCAAAAAAATCTCTTTAACAAATGATCATTTTTTTGCTTTTTTCTTGGCTTGAGACAAATCAGACGCGGCGACAGTTTTTTCGTCTTTTGCTGATTTTTTGTCCTTGAGTTCCTTGCTAGCTTTTGAGGCGGCTTTCTTTCCGGTGGTCATAGCTTCGTCCTTTCGGTTTTGACTGAAGCCGGCGGATCAGTCCGCCGGCTTTCCCGCTATTCTTTAGGGCGACTGGCGTCTTATTAGTGTGGTTTTGTCTGGTACCAGTCCTTTATTGGGCATTTTTATGCCGTCACATTCTGAGCGCCCTAACCTCAGCTGCACCCCGTCGTGCTGCCACACGTATCGCATTTCAAACACGTGCCATTCCGCACCAGCGTAAAATTCGCGCATTCGGGGCAGGCTTCGCCGATATAGCCCTTCATCCGCGCCTCGGCGCGTTTGTCGAGCGCGGTGTCGGGCAGTTTGACCGGGGGCGTCCAGGTCAGGGTTTCCATCACGCTCGGCGCGGTCGGTTCGGCCAAGGCGTCGCTTTTCAGGGCGGTGGCGCCGATGCTGACCGCCGCGACGGTTGGCGTCTTGACCGGTTCCGGGCCGTTGGTCTGCACCAGCATCAGCTTGTCGGTCTTGTTGCGCACGAAGCCGCGCGACACGAACTTCGACGTGGTCGAAGGCTGGCCGGGCTGCGGCGCGCGGCTCTGGTCGTCGCCCTTGCCGAGCGCGTCATGGCCGATATCGGAGGGGTCGACATGGGCGAGATCGTTGCGGCCGAGATAGGAGATCGCCAGTTCGCGGAAAATGTAATCGAGAACCGAGGTGGCGTTCTTGATTGCGTCATTGCCCTGCACGAAACCCGCCGGCTCGAAGCGGGTGAAGGTGAAGGCGTCGACATATTCCTCCAGCGGCACGCCATATTGCAGGCCGACCGAAATCGCGATGGCGAAATTGTTCATCAGGCTGCGGAAGGCGGCG
>JARLJD010000034.1 GCA_031291395.1 Alphaproteobacteria bacterium
CAGCCGTTTGAACGCTACGGGCCTCTTCGCCAACCGCTCCGTCTCGCTTTGCCTTTCCATTGTCCCCTCCCGATTCGCCTAGGTGAGGACTCTCAGAATCACACTTTCCCTTAAAAAATTACTAATCGCGCAATGACTCTAATGACGATAATGCTGGGGTTTTCTCTCTGATTTCGTTAATAAACGCTTCGATTAAATGTGTTTTCCCTACCCCCGGCCCGCCCGAAAGTACCCACAACGCGCCATCAGTGAAAGATGCCCGACCCGCAGCAAGGTTTTCTGCATTTTCAATTATGCTGCCGGCCATAGCCCTAACTATTTCCAGAGCAGCCCGTTGCTCCGAAGTCTGGGGGTCGTAATTTGAAAATCTGGAATTTGGTCTAACTTCATTAATTATGTTGTCGTCCATAATCATTTCTCCAACTTGTTATTATAACTTCGTGGCGGATCTTACCCGCAAAGGGGCGTGAATTCTATGAATTTAATACTTTCATTTGGCCAATCGTGCAAGAATAACGGTCAGACAGCCACCTCCCACAGCTTCATTCGTTTCAACCCCTTCAATAAATCCTGACGCAAATCGGCGAAGGCGTAGGTCAATGTTGCAACGCGAAAGACCAAAACATAATTATGTTCGGGCGACGCGGCGCAGAGCTTGCTGAAGCTGGTCGACACGCTGGAGGATAACGACGACGTGCAGAATGTGTTCGGGAATTACGACATTCCGGACGAGGAGTTGGAGAGGTTTGCGGCAAGCTAGAAATCCATAAAGGGAGACAGGATGAAAACAGTCGGCATTATTGGTGGTTTGTCTCCCGAATCGACAGTCAAATACTATGAATGGTTGAATGAAGGCGTTCGTAAAAAACTGGGCGGTCATCATAGCGCCAAGTTGCTGTTGTCCTCGGTCGATTTTGGGCAGTTTATCGCCCTAAAGGAGCTTGGCGATTGGGATACCCAAGGAAGGCTTCTGGCGCAAGAAGCGGTTGCGTTGGAGCGTGCGGGTGCGAACTTTATTGTGTTGGCAACCAACACCATGCATATGGTAGCCCCGCAGATTGAAGCGGCGATTAAAATTCCGTTCCTTCATCTGGCGGACGCGACGTCCAACCGCATTCTCGAATCCAGCACACGTAACGTGGGTTTGCTCGGCACTCGCTATACGATGGAAATGGATTTTTATAAGGCCAGATTGACGGCCAAAGGCCTCACGCCCATCATTCCGGATGAAGCTCAGCGCAAACGGGTCAACGACATTATTTACGATGAACTGTGCCACGGTCGAATCTTGCCGGAGTCACGGAAGATATACCGAGATGTCATTGCCTCTTTAGTGTCACGCGGGGCGCAGGGCGTCATCATGGGCTGTACGGAAATCACGATGCTCATCGACCAGAGCGACTCGCCGGTTCCGCTTTTCGACACGACAAAAATTCATGTCGAAGAAGCCTTGAAAGCGATGTTTGCGGAACCGTAAGCCTATGCGCTTGGCGCATCCCCTGCGGGATGCGTTGCACATTCGGGGCGGGGCGGCAACGGCTCAAGGTCTTGATCCAGATCGTTGAGCCTGATTGCCTTTTCCATTGTCCTTCGATTTGATTTGGCAATTTTCCAGACCTTTGCGGGATCGATCTGCGCCGCTTTTGCCCCACCAGCGCGCGCGATGTTAAAGATCAGTAATCCTATGGAACTGCCAAAGATTTCTTCGGCAGCGCATTTGGTCAGGTATAATTGCGCCGCGACACGGCCTCCGAATTTGTCGACCGCCTCTACGCGTTTCGGGTCAATACCGAGAATGCGGAGATCGCCAACCAGAAAGTTCATATTTCTGAGATCCTCCATCTCGGGCGTATTGTCCCCACCATTTTGCGCCTTGATTTCAGCAGCGTGAAGCAATCGCGCTGCGACTTCCGACCAATCTTGATCTTGAAGGCAATCAAGGAATTTTCCAAACTGCTGGGCAGTAAAGCTTGGCGTTTCTTCTCTGCCCAGATTGTTTGCGATTTTCCCGTAATCAATTTTCATTTCAGGGGCAGGCATCTTCCCTCCACACCTTCATTCGCTTCAACCCCTTCACTAAATCCTGCCTTAAATCATTATATTTACCAGTCGGCGTTGTTGCGCGGGCGATCAGGACGTAGTCGTGTTCGGGGGATGCGTGGGGCAGGATTTCGGCTGCCAGAGCGCGCAGGCGGCGGCGGGCGCGGTTGCGGGTGACGGCGTTGCCGATTTTGCGGCTGGCGGTCAGGCCGTAAAAAACGGCAGGGGTTGCGGGGTGCGCCGTGCCGATTTGCAGGATAAAGCCGGGCGCGACCCACCTTTTGCCGCTTGCGGCTATGGCAAGAAAAGCGGCGCGTTTGCGTAAGATTTCAAGTTTGCGGCCGACCGCAGGCAAATCAGGCCGACAGCTTCTTGCGGCCTTGCGCACGGCGACGCGCCAGAACCTTGCGGCCATTGGCCGTGGCCATGCGGGCGCGGAAACCGTGACGGCGCTTGCGCACCAGCTTGCTGGGTTGATATGTACGTTTCATTGCTCATTCCTCTGAAAGAGGGGGCTTTATAAGGGGTCGGGGCGACAGAGTCAATTTGTTTGCGCGGGGTGGTAAAATTAACCTAACGCGTGAAGGAAACGGGGTGGCTCCGACGACTTGGGGGGTTTCTTGCGAGTCGCAACTTAGCGACGACGGACGCCGCCGGTTAATTCCAGCATGAACTGGAAGGCGTTGATGAAGTTCAGGTAAAGCCGCAGAGCGCCGAAGACGGCGAGTTTGTCGTTCGCCTCGTCGCCATAGGAGGAAGCGTAGGTCTGCTTGATGTTCTGAACGTCCCATGCGGTCAGGCCGGTGAAAATCGCCACGCCCGCCACGGACACCACCCATTGCAGCAGCCCCGACATCAGGAAAATGTTGACGACGGAGGCGATGATCAAACCGACGATGCCCATCATCAAAAACGCGCCCATGCCGGTCAAATCGCGCTTGGTCGTATAGCCCCACAGGCTCATCGCGCCGAAGGTCGCCGAGGTGACAAGGAAGGCGCGGGCGATGCTGGCATCGGTAAAGGTCAGAAAAATCGCGCCCATCGACAGGCCCATCGCGCCGCAGAACAGCCAGAACAGGCTCTTAAGTCCGGGTGCGCTCATCGCGTTCATGCGAACCTGCATGACGATGACGAAGACCAGCGGCGCCAGCGCCACGACCCAGCGCAAAGGCGAGCCGAAAAGGATCGGCGCCAAAGCCGTATGCGCGACGATCCACGCCAAAACACCGGTCAGCGCAAGCCCCCCGCTCATATAGCCAAAGACGCGCTGCATATGCGCGCGCAATCCGGCGTCGAACGTAACGCGATCAAGACCGGCGACGGTGGAGGAGGAGCGGAAGAAAGGATCGGTCATGGAACAGCCTCGCGCCTTGGATTGACAAATCCGCGCACAGCGCCCGAACGGGGGAAGCGGCGCGGTCACAGGGGTAATATGTACCCTGTTCCGCGCGATTTCAACTACAAAGCTGAAAAAGCGGCGGAATCAAGGGATTGGCCTATGCACGGCGGGTAAAAGTTTCAGACAGAGCGCGGATTTTATTCCACCATTTCGACAAATGCGCTTAAAGCGCGGTCGATGCGTGTTTGCCAGCCTCGGCCTTTGGATTTGAAAAACTCAATAACGTGCGGCGAAAGGCGAAGGGTGACAAGACGTTCAACTTCTTTGCGTTTGCGTTGCGCGGGTTTTTTTATGGGTGCTTTCCGTTGATTTATGGCGGAGCGCGACTTAGCCCTTCTGCGCCCCAAACCTGTCTTTAGCCGAGCAAAGCGTGGCGAAGACGGCGGCGGGGTCGGCGTCTTCGACGGTTAGGCCGTCTTTGGCCAAGGCTTTGCGCAAATCGGGTTGGTCGGCGCGCAGGAAGGGATTGGCCTGTTTTTCTGCGCCCAGCAGGAAGGGAACGGTCGGCTTGCCGGCCTTGCGCAAGGCGGTGATTTGGGCGGCGCGGACTTTCAAAGCTTCGTTGTTTTTGTCGAGCGCTTGCGCGAATCCGACGTTGGCCTCACCGTGTTCATGCGCGCAGAAAACCTGCGTATCGTCGGGCAGGGCGCGCAATACCTTCATCTGTTCCCACATGTCAACGGCGTTTCCCTCGACCAAACGTCCGCAGCCCAGCGAGGGGAGGGCGTCGCCGCAAAAAAGAGCCTTTAGTGTTGGGAAATAATAAGAGACATGGCCATCGGTATGGCCTGAAACTGCCAGAACATCGCCGCGCAGGGTCGAAAAAGAAACGACGTCACCATGCGCGACCGCGCGCGACAGGCCGGGAACGGAGATTTGCTCTACGGCGGGGCCGATGATCGGCGCGCCAAATTCCAGCTGCAGCTTGTCATTGCCGCTGTCCGAATCGTGGTGATGCGTGTTGAGAATCAATGCCAAATACAAATCGCGCTGTTTCAGCGCGCGCAAAACGGCCTCTCCGTCGCCCGGATCGACGGCCATGGCAAGCCCCAGATCCCGATCGCTGACCAGAAAGGTATAGGTGTTCGCAAAAGCGGACAGAAGGTCGATGGAAAAAGACATGAGGCGCAGTGTGGCCGATTTGTGCTAAAAGACTGTTAACGCCAACCAACTTTTTACGCCATGTTCGCCGATATTCTGTCTTTGCAGAATTTTTACCAAACGCCGCTTGGCGACAGGGCGCAGCGGCTTTTGCGCGCGCGGGTTGCGGAAATGTGGCCAAACCTGCGCCATACGGATGTTTTGGCGCTGGGCTACGGCACGCCGCTGCTTCCGGCGCTGGTCTGTCAGGCGCGCGCCGTTTATGCCTTTATGCCTGCGGAACAGGGGGTTTCGCCTTGGCCTTTGGATGCGCCGAATCTTTGCTGTCTGGTCGATCTCGATGCGCTGCCCCTTCCTGATAACTGCCTAGATCGCGTTGTTTTGTTGCATGCGCTGGAAGGGGCGGCGGATCCGGACGGCCTGTTGCGCGAGGTTTGGCGCGTGATGAAAAGCGGCGGGAGGCTTTTAGCGATCATTCCCAACCGCAGGGGGTTGTGGGCACAAAGCGATTTGACGCCCTTTGGCAATGGGCAGCCTTATTCCGCAGGGCAAATCAAGCGGGTGTTGCAAAATCAGGGGTTTTGCGTCGAACGGCTTGGCCATGCTCTTTATGCGCCGCCTTGGATGCGGAGGGCGGGTTCGCTTTTGGGCGACAAGATCGAAAAATACGCCGCGCGGCTGTTTCCCGGCTTTGGCGGCGCGGTGATTGTGGAGGCCAGTAAGCAGCTTTACGCTCCCACCCCCGTCAAATCGCGCGCGCGGCGGCTGGTTTTGCCGCTGCCGTTTCCGGCAGCGCGGCCTTTGCCAACGTGAGGCGGGGGGCTTGCCAGACATCTTTCTCCGATAAAACTTGGACTTTTACGCGAATTGGGCTTATTCTCGGCGGCTAATACTGCGTTAAATTGAAAATCCGAAAAAGCAAGAAAGCAACCCAATGGGATTCCGGATAAATTTTGCGCCTCAACGGCCAGTTTTTACGCCCAAAATTGGTTGAGGCGCAAAATTTTCCGGAATGACGCTCTCTTTTTTCGGGCTTTCAAGCGAACTGACCATAATAGACATTCATAGGCTTTCCATGTCGCTTAAGACCGCTGCTGTTAATCCGGATAAACAGGCTTTGGCCGATTTACGCGCTCAGATTGATCGGATCGATTCCGTTCTGCATGATTTGTTGCGCGAACGCGCCGAGGTGATTGATCATGTGCGCAAGCTTAAGGGCAAGCAGCACATTTACATCCGTCCCGGGCGCGAGGCGCAGATGCTGCGTAACCTTATGGCGCGGCCTCAGGGCAAGCTGCCGGAAGGCTTGATCGTGCGCTTGTGGCGCGAAATGGTTTCGGCTTTTACTTTGACCGAAGGCGCGTTCAAAGTCGCGGTGACGGTCGCGCCCAAAGGCCCCGATTTATGGGACATCGCTCGCGATTTTTACGGCTCCTTCACGCCGCTTTTGGAAGCGCAGTCGGCGGAAGCAGCGATCGCTGCCGTGCAGGCGGAAAAAGCCACGCTTGCCGTCGTGCCGTTTCCGCAGGCGGGAGACAAAACTCCGTGGTGGCCGCTTTTGGCCAGCGACAAAAAGAACGTGTTGACGGTGTTCTCCATTTTGCCTTTCGAGACGCTTAAGGCCGGGCGCACGAACGCGCGCAACGCCTCGCAAAACGCTTTGGTTATCGGCAAGCTTTATCCCGAGCTGACGGGCGACGATCATAGTTTCATCGCGATGCAATGCGTGCATGTGCCCGAAAGCGAAATGAAGCGCCTGATCGGCAAGGCCGGATATAAAATGCGGCAATTACAAGTCCAGACCATTGGACGCGGCGGGTCTGCCCCGACGCTTTATCTGGCCGAAACCGAAGGCTTTGTCGGCCGCAACGATACCCGCTTGTCGCGTCTACGCGCGATGCTCGGCAGCCGCTTGCAACATCTCGCGCCTCTGGGCGGGTACGCCGTGCCGTTGAAGTCCGGACGGAGATAGGCTTTATGCAGCGGTTCAACCTCGCGCTTCTTCCCGTCGATGAAAGTCTGCAACCATTGTTTCGGGAAATCGCCCAACGTTATTTCAAACATTGTCAGGACGGCTATATTCTGGCTGACGGTGCCTTGGCGCATGTGACGTTGTGCCAATTTTATGCGGAGAGCGCGCGGGTGGCGCGTGACGTTTTTATCGGCTTCTCCGGCAAGAAAAACAAAGAGTTACTCGTTCAAGATTTCGATGTTCGCGTGGGCGAAGGAAAACACCGTGGTTTTTTATGGGCAGCCTATCTTGTGGAAAAAAAGGCCTCTTTGCTCTCGATGCAGAGCGACTGTTTTGCCCATCTTGCCGCCAACGGGATCGAATCGCTTGTGGCCGTTGAAGGCTATTTGCCGCATATTACTTTGGCGCGAATAAAGCCTGAGCCGGAAAATGCATTTCGCGTGGAAAACGCGCCCGGCAAACAGCCAATAGCGTTCAGGCCGACCGTTGGCCTTTCGACCGAAAACGGTTTGTTCGTTCGGGAATTATAGTAACGACAGGCCGTCCTTCCCGCGAAGGCGGGAAGGACGGGGATTGCGGCTTGGGGTTACTTGTTCTCTCCGTAAAACTTATTCCCGATACAAATGATTTCGCGGTCTGATTCCTTGCGGCATTTGTTGGCGTCGCGCAGGGAATAGACGCAGCCGCAATATTCTTGTTGATAGAAATTTTCGCGTTTGGCGATTTCGACCATACGGTTGGCGCCGCCGTGTTTGCGCCAGTTGTAATCCCAGAATTTCAGGTTTTCGTAGCGCGCCGCGGCGGTTGTGCCGCATTCGTTGACTTGCTCCATGTTTTTCCAGCGCGAGATGCCGAGGCTGGTGGCGAAAAGCGGGAACTTATTTTCGTGCGCGTAAAGCGCCGCGCGTTCGAGGCGCATATCGAAACATTTGGCGCAGCGGCGGCCGCGTTCCGGCTCGTCCTCCAAGCCTTTGATGCGGGCGAACCATGTGTCGGGGTCATAATCGGCGTCGACGAAGGGGATGTTTTTGCGGCGGGCGAAGCGCAGGGATTCGTCCTTGCGCATATCATATTCCGCGCGCGGGTGGATGTTGGGATTGTAGAAAAAGATCGTAAAATTGACTTCTGCCGCTTGCATCGCCTCGATCACTTCGCCTGAGCAGGGCGCGCAGCAGACATGCAGCAACACTTCGTTCGCCCCGTCGGGGAGGGAGAGTTTGATATGGTCGGTCATCTTGCGGTTATGCGCTTTTGTTCGAAAATCTGGAAGAGGGCGAGACTTCCCAAAACTATGACAATGCCGATATATTGGCCAGTTTTGAGTATTTCTCCAAGCAAAAGAGCGGAAAAAATAGCGGTAAAGACCGGCTCCATTTTTGCAAACAGGCTCCAGCGAAACGACCCCATCAGTCTAACGCCGTAAAACATGCCGAACGCAGCCAAGGACGTCGCAGCGCTTCCGAGAAACGCAAACATTTCCCCCTTTGCTGTCGTCGGCAAATGTCCGCCAAAAAAAATAGCGGGAGAAATCAATACAGCCGCGACAAGAAAACTTTCCGCGCCGACAATGATTGGGTGTCGTGATTTAGTCTGTCGCCCCCAAACATAAAATCGGCCTACGGACGCCAATGCGGCGGCAAAAGCCAGCGCAACGCCTTTGATCGTAGCGGCATTTTGGTGATGCCAAACATCAAGCACAAAAGCTAGACCGACTAAAGCTGTAACTGTCGTTGCGACGGTTGCCTTGTAAAGCCTCATTTCACCGCGCCATACCATAAAAAACAACAGCATCAGCGTGTAGCTGAAAAGGATAATAATCGCGATGGGGCCGGGAAGATATTCAAGCGCTGCATATAACGTCACCAAAGCCACGGCTTGAAAGAATCCCCCGATCAGTCCTTGCCGCACTGCTTCGCGCGTGACGAAAAGGGGTCTTTTTGTAGCCAAGCAAAATCCGCACAAAGCCAATGTTCGCGCCCAAGTTAAGACCAGAAGGGCAAAGACGATATCCCCACCCGCTGTATAAATGCCTCGCACAGCGGCAGGCCAAAGACCGAAAACGATCGCGGACGCCAAGGCGATCACAAACCCTGCGCGTGAAACAGGCGTTTCGTGCACAGCTTAGTCCTTGTCCGACGAATTTGTCGCGCCCGAAGAGGCTGTGCGGCGGGCGATTGTGGCGCGTTGGACGGGGGGCGAGCCTCCGCCGTTTTCGTTGCCGCCACTGCCTTGCCCCATGCTGTCGAAGAAGTCGGCGTTTGTTTTCGAGTATTTGAGTTTGTCGAGCAGAAATTCCATCGCGTCGGTGACGCCCATTGGCATCAGCACGCGGCGCAAAACCCACATTTTGGAGATTGTGGCCTTGTCGACCAAAAGTTCTTCCTTGCGCGTGCCGGATTTGGTGATGTCGATCGAGGGGAAGGTGCGGCGGTCGGAGAGTTTGCGGTCGAGGATGATTTCCGAATTGCCTGTCCCTTTGAATTCTTCGAAGATCACTTCGTCCATGCGGCTGCCGGTGTCGATCAGAGCCGTCGCGATGATCGTCAGCGATCCCCCTTCCTCGATGTTGCGCGCCGCGCCGAAGAAGCGCTTCGGGCGCTGCAGGGCGTTGGCGTCGACGCCGCCGGTTAACACCTTGCCCGATGAGGGGACGACCGTGTTGTAGGCGCGCGCAAGGCGCGTGATGCTGTCGAGCAGGATCACGACGTCGCGTTTGTGTTCGACCAGACGCTTGGCTTTTTCGATGACCATTTCCGCGACCTGAACGTGGCGCGTGGCGGGTTCGTCGAAGGTGGAACTGATGACCTCGCCTTTGACCGAACGCGCCATGTCGGTGACTTCTTCGGGGCGTTCGTCGATCAGGAGGACGATCAGATAGACTTCGGGATGATTGGTGGTGATCGCGTGGGCGATGTTCTGCATCATCACGGTTTTGCCGGTGCGCGGCGGCGCGACGATCAGGCCGCGTTGGCCTTTGCCCAAGGGACAAACAAGATCGATGATGCGCGCGGTGTGTTCTTTTTTCGTCGGATCGGGCAGTTCGAGCTTGAGATGCTCTTTCGGATAAAGCGCGGTCAGGTTTTCGAAAACGACGCGGTGTTTCGCTTTTTCAGGTTCGTCAAAATTGATGCGGTTGACTTTCAAAAGCGCGAAATAACGTTCGCCTTCCTTGGGCGAGCGGATTTCGCCTTCGATCGTGTCGCCGGTGCGCAGATTGAATTTACGCACTTGTGACGGCGAGACGTAGATGTCGTCGGGGCCGGGAAGATAATTCGCTTCGGGCGAGCGCAGGAAACCGAAACCATCGGGCAGGACTTCCAGAACGCCTTCGCCGGAAATGGTTTGGTCGGGCTGTTCGCCGACGATTTTCAAAATGGCGAACAGCATGTCCTGTTTGCGCATGGCGCTGGCGCCTTCGACGCCGAGTTTTTCTGCCATAATCAGCAATTCGGCCGGCGTCTTGGCCTTTAATTCGCGTATCGTTGTCGAGGTCATTGGATCCTTCGCGGGGTCGGGAAATTATGGCGCGGACTATCCGACTTTGCGGACCGGTATTCGCCAATTAGGGAGTGGAGTTCCGGCGGTCGACATATCGCGCGATTCATAAAATTACCGCACCGGAACTCTCTGTTTTTAGACAAGCCTTGCGACAAAGTCAAGAAATCATTGTGTTATGGGGATTAACTATAATTTTATCTTTTGCTATTTCTTTCAATCCGGTTCGCGGGCAACGGCCTCGCGCAACATTTGCGCCAAGCCGGAAATAAAGGCGGGCGCGGTTCCGACTGTGGGAACGCGGGTAAAAAAGGGGACGCCGCAGCGTTGCGCCCAGGCGCGATAGTCGATGTCGATTTCGACTAAAGTTTCCGCATGATCGGAAACGAAGGAAATGGGCGCGATGATCACGGGGACTTTGTCTTGTCCGGCCCGGTAAATCTCGCTTTCGGTCGAGGGGGTTATCCATTTTTGCCGACCGACGCGGCTTTGGAAACAAAGAACGGAATCAAGATCGTCGATGGCTAGTTCTTTTTGCACGGCTATGGCTGTTTTAAGGCATTGCGCCGGATAGGGGTCTCCGGCTTTGACGTTCGCTTCCGGCAAGCCGTGGGCGGATAAGAGGAGGCGCGGCTTGCCGAAGGGCAAAGCTTCTTCATAGGCGTGGCTAATTGAGGCGGAAAGCGTTTGGATAAAGCCTTTTTCCTCGGGATAGTTGCATATGGCTGTGATCTTGAGTTTAAGGCGTTGTTTTTTTGCGGCGCGTTGCCAGTCGAAGATGCTCGATTGCGTGGTTACATAGGAAAACTGCGGATATAACGACAAAAGGATAATGTCGTCGGGCGCATATTCTTTGACGGCGATTGCCGTTTCGTCGGCAAAGGGGGGTCCGTAGCGCATTGCGATAAAAATTTTATATTGGGTGTCGGAAGGCGTTTCGTTTAAAGTTTTTTCCAGCGCTTGCGCTTGCGCTTGCGTGTTTTTCAGAATGGGCGAGCTGCCGCCCAGTTTTGCGTAGATGGCGCGCGATGTCGGCGCTCTGCGGGAAGAAAGAAATTTGGCGAGCGGAAAACGGAAGAGGCTTGGCAAAGGAATGATCGCGGGATCGTAAAACAGATTGAATAAAAAATTCTGCACGGATTTCTGACTGTCCGGGCCGCCGAGATTGAGCAAGATGACCGCAATTTTTTTCAAACGTGAAATTCCTTCACGAAACGAACAAGTTCGGCGACATGCTCCGGCGGCGTTTCGGGAAGAACGCCGTGGCCGAGGTTGAAGATGTGTTGGGATCCAAGTTTGGTCAGAATTTGGCCAGCCGCGTTTCTCATTTCTTCCCCGCCTTTGACGAGAAGCGCGGGATCAAGATTGCCTTGCAAGGGTTTGACGCTTTGCAAATCGCGTTTGGCGTCGTCAAGATTGGCGAATTGGTCGATGCTTAAGGCATCAATGCCGGTTTGCCGGATATAGGGCGCGTAGCCTTCGCGCGCTTGGCGTGGAAAACCGGTTATCGGGACAAGTGGATATTTTATTTTGAGGCGACGCACGAGTTCCTTTGTCGGTTCGATGACAAAACGTGAAAAATCTATACCGGAGAGAAGACCGGCCCAGCTGTCGAAGATTTGCACGGCTTCGGCTCCGGCTTCGATTTGCGCTCCAAGATATTTTTCGCTGGCGTCGATCAGAATTGAAATCAATTTTTTCAACAGTTCGGGGCGTTCTTTGACCCAGGATTTTGAAAGGGCGAAAGAATTTCGGCTATGGCCATCGATCATATAGCAAGCCACTGTCCAAGGCGCGCCGCAGAAACCGATTAGCGTTGTTTTTTCAGGTAATTGTAATTTTACGCGCCTTAAGGTTTCAAAAACAGAAGATATTTTTTCTTCCTGATAGGAAAGCGCGTCGATTATTTTTTCGTTTGGCGTGGTTTGAAGAACGGGGCCTTCGCCGTCACGAAAATCAAGAGCGAGGCCAAGCGCCAAGGGGATGAGTAAAATATCGGCAAAAAGAATGGCGGCATCCATGTCGAATTTTCGAATGGGCAGAAGGGTTATTTCTGTCGCCAATTCCGGCGTTAAACACATGTTAACGAAATTTTTAGATTTTGATCTTATGTCTCGGTACTCAGGTAGGTAGCGTCCCGCTTGCCGCATGAGCCAGATTGGATTGTGTTCGGGAATCTGTCTGCGCAAGACGTCGAGGATCGGTTTACGAATGTTATTCACATGCCCTCTTTCCTTCTTTATTTTTATATAGAAGATAGTGGTAGGTAGTTGGTATGCGGGAAAACGGGGATTAAATATAGGGTGGATTTATACATAAATCATCCCTTGTCTCGCTGTGTTTCTTTATAAAAAATTAATTTTTAAAGTTGTTGGTAAGAAAAATTAATCCTTTGTTAATCGACCGTGGAATAACTCTGTGGATAATGGGGATGAATTGGATTTGTTTTATCCCTGTTTTTAACAGAGGGTTGGAAAAATTTATCCTTGAGTTGAAAAACAGGGGGAGGAAAAAGAGAAGTGGGATATAAAATGAGGGGTTCGCTTTTGGACTCTTTGTTATCCCCATGACTCAAAAGTTAAACATGCCCTTTCATTTACATCTTGTCTCTGATGCGACTGGCGAAACGATCGAATCTCTTATTCGCGCTTGTTTGGTTCAGTTTGAAGATGTCAAAATTAAAAAACATCACTGGAATCTGATCCGTTCGCCTTTATTGCTGCAGACGGTACTGGATGGAATAAGCGATAATCGCGGATTGGTTTTTTATACGTTTGTCGATGAAAATTTACGGGCGAAGCTGGAAGAATTTTGCCATACGCAAGGCATTCCTTGTCTTTCCGTTTTAAGGCCTGTTTTGCGGGCGATGATCGCGCATTTCGGAAAAAACCCTGAGCATCAGCCGGGAAAGCAGCATACGCTTGATGCCGATTATTTTGCGCGCATCGACGCGATGGATTTTGCAATGGAACAGGACGACGGCCACGGCGAAGAAAAACTGCAAGAGGCCGATGTCATTGTTCTGGGTGTTTCGCGCACGTCGAAAACGCCGACTTGCGTATATTTGGCCGGACGCGGCATACGCGCGGCGAATATTCCTTATGTTCCAGGGCATTCTTTGCCCGATCTGACAAAATTGAACGGCCCCCTTATCGTTGGGTTAACAAAAGACGCCGAAAGCCTTATTGCCGTTCGGCGCAATCGGCTGCATTTGTTAAGCGAAAAACGAGATACGGCCTATGTCGATCCGGAACAGGTTCGCGCTGAATTAAAAGAAGCGCGCCAGATTTTTGCTCGTTTAGGCTGTCCGGTCATTGATGTGTCGCGACGATCAATCGAAGAAACGGCAGCGGAAATTATGATGCTGCTTTCACGAAAAAAGGTGAGGGAAGGGGAAAAAAGGGAGATTGAGAAATAGGGAACAAATGTTCGAAAAATGCCAAATTTTTCCTGTTTTTTCCGCTTTTTCCCAAAAAAATGGTTGGCAGCGGCGCGTGTTTGGGTTAATAATCGTTAACACTTGATTTCAAAGTCCCTTGTCATGTCTGTTCGTCGTTCCCCTTCTTCCGGTTGGTCGTTTGTCGCTGCCTCGGTTCCGTGGCGGGGATTTTCTCAGCGCTTTTCGTTTTTTGTTTTTTCAGCGCTGGCTTTATTACTTCTGGTTTTATCGCATGTGCAACCGGAAATGATTTCCTCATTCCGTGCGCGGACGATAGATACGTTGGCGCCTTTTCTGGACGCTGTCGCGCGCCCCATGTCCGCTGTGGAAGATATCGGGGCGTCCTTGCGCGATACTGTTTCGTTGCGCGCCGATAATACTAAACTGCGCGCCGAAAACGCGCACATGGTTGAATGGCAGAATGCGGTTATCTCGCTTGAAAAAGAAAACAGGGAATTGCGCGATCTTTTGCATTTCAAGGCCGAACCGAGCCAATCCTATATTTCTGCCCGAGTCATAGCCGATACGGGCGGCGCTTATGCGCGCGGATTGATCGTTACGGCGGGAAAAGCTGATGGCGTTCGCGAGGGCATGGCGGCAATGACCGGCGAAGGGCTGATCGGGCGCGTCGTTGAAGCGGGAAACTGGTCGTCACGGATCATGTTGATTACCGACCTTAATTCGCGGATTCCGGTGGCGGTGGCTCGAACCGGAGATCGTGCGATTTTGGCCGGCGATAACTCGCCGCAGCCGAAGCTGCTTTTTATGCCGCGCGATGCTGCCGTCTTTGACGGCGCGCGTATAGTTACGTCTGGCCACGGCGGCATCTTCCCCCCCAATTTGCCGGTTGGCGTATTGCAGGAAGCGGGACACGGCGATTATCATGTTATTCCCGCAGCGGATATAGGGCGCGTCAATGATGTGAGGTTGGTCGATTTCGACTTGAAAGGCGGAATTTTCAATTCGATCGAATCCAGAATGCGGGCGGAAAGCAAAAAGAAATAAGAATCCGTTTACGATATATTACGTCAGCTTGAAAACCAGAAGTTCTTGCCGCACATACTAAACGGGTTTTGGCCAATGCGGCGGGGCGGCGAAGAAAAAATTTTGTGTTTTAAAGCGGACTGACTATATCCAAAAATTTTTCCGGTTTTAGCCTGTAAGACCGGGCGGGGAGTTTCTATGGATATTTTTTGGCAACGACTTGATGCGTGGTTCAGAATTGCCATGCCTTCGGCGACGGCAGTTCTTCTGGCGTTGCTTGGCGTCGTTGTTTGGCCATTGCCTTATTTGGGGCCGGTGATGCCGCCTTTGGCGTTCATCGCTCTTTTTTATTGGTCGGCCCACAGGCCAGATTTGTTTCCTTCCGGCGTGGCGTTTCTCCTTGGCGTACTGAATGACGTCATTAACGGCTTTCCCCTCGGCGTGTCGGCTTTTTTGTTTACGCTTGCGCATCAGCTTATCTGGCGGCAACGCCGGTTTTTCGCCGGACATTCCTTTTTTATGTTGTGGTCCGGCTTTGCGCTTGCTTCTGCCTTGATGATGGTGGCCGAATGGCTTTTAATCGGCCTTGTGCGCTGGCAGGCGACGCCGTTTTTGCCCGTGCTGGTTCAGACGGTTTTGGCGATTGTGGTTTTTCCGCTGCCGTGCTGGATTATGATCTGGTTGCAGCGCTCGGTGCTCAGCGCGGGCTAAGGAATCAAAAGTGGCCGGAAACACAGAAAAATCACGCATATTTACGCGCCGCGCGCTTTTAATCGGGGGCGCGCAAGCGGCGCTGTTTTCTTTGCTTGCGGGGCGCCTTTATTATCTTCAGGTCGTCGAAGGCCGCGATTATCGTCAAATGGCGGAGGAGAACCGCATCAGTCTGCGCATAATCGCGCCGCCGCGTGGGCGCATCCTCGATTGCAAGGGCGTACCTTTAGCCCAGAACGACCAAACCTTTCGCATTGTTCTTTTGCCTGAGCAGGTCGAGGATTTGAAACAGCTTTTGGACAGGCTCGGCGCCTATCTCGCCGTCGACGAAGCCGATCGCAAGCGCGTCGAACGCGAGTTTAAAGAGCGCAGAGGTTTTAACGCCATTATCGTGCATGACAATCTGACGCGCGATCAAATGGATGTCGTTGCCGTTCATATGCCCGAGCTGCAGGGCGTCGATATCGATTCGGGCGCCGTGCGCTCGTATCCTTACGGCGAAACAACGGCACATATGCTGGGTTATGTCGGAACGGTTTCGCAAGAAGAAATTGACGATGTCGACGATGCTGACGACAGCGTACTGCGCGCGCCCGGATTCCGTATCGGCAAGGACGGCATCGAAAAGCAATATGACTCGCAAATGCGCGGCAAAACCGGCGATGTCGAGCTGGAGGTCAACGCGCATGGCCGTGTCGTGCGCGAGTTGATGCGGCAAGATCCCAAAGCAGGGGAAGATATAACCCTAGCGATCGATATCGGCTTACAGCAATTCATGCAACAACGTCTGGCGCGTGAAGAGGGCGCGGCGGCAGTGGTGATGGACGTTGAAAGCGGCGAGATTCTGGCGCTGGCCTCGCAGCCGAGTTTCGACCCCAATCTTTTTACGTTCGGCATTGCGCAGGAAGATTGGGACAGGCTGAACAATGACATTCATTCGCCGCTTCTCGACAAGGTCATTACCGGCGTTTATGCGCCGGGCTCGTCTTTCAAGCCGGTTGTCGCCATGGCGGGTTTGGAGGCCGATATTGTCGATCCAAAGGCGCGTGTGTTTTGTCCCGGTTATTATGAATTCGGGGGGCATATTTTCCATTGTTGGAAAAAAGGCGGCCACGGACATGTCAATATGACCGAAGCGCTGGCGGGTTCCTGCGACACGTATTTTTACGATCTTGGCCACCGCGTGGGCATCGATAAAATTCAGGCCATGGCGCAGCGTTTCGGCATGGGGCAGAAATTGGGCATAGATTTGCCGCACGAACGCAGCGGCTTTATTCCCAGCCGCGCATGGAAGGAGACAGCGCGGCATCAGCCGTGGGAGCAGGGCGAAACATTGATCGCAGCCATCGGACAGGGCTATGTGCTGACATCGCCATTGCAGCTCGCGGTTATGGCGGCGCGCATCGCCAATAACGGGCGCGCCGTCAAGCCGCATGTTGCGCAAAAAATCGGCAGCCGACCCGTGGCGCCGGAAAGCTGGCCTTCGATGGGATTCGATCCGCGTCATTTGGAGATTGTCCGGCAAGGCATGTTCGATGTCGTCAATTCGCCTTCCGGCACCGCCTATGCGGCGCGGATTAAGCAAGAAGGCATGGAAATGGCGGGCAAGACAGGCTCGGCGCAGGTGCGCCATATCAGTGAGGCTGAACACCGCGAAGGCGTGACGAAAAACGACGCCTTGCCGTGGAAGGAGCGCGATCACGCGTTGTTCGCGGGCTTCGCGCCGTTCGATAAGCCGCGCTATGCCGTAGCCGTTATCGTCGAACACGGCGGCAGCGGCGCGCATACGGCCGCGCCGATCGCGGCGGATGTTTTGCTGGAATGCCAGATGCGGGCGAAGGGGTAGGGGGTTGCATTGTACGCCCATTTGGCGTACATTAGGGCAAAAGGGGAAAGACAGATGCTGGCAGTCAAATCAACGGCGCGGAAATCGGCGGGGAGCGGCAAAACAAGTCGATTGAAAATCGAACGGCTGAGCATGCGTATCGATAAATCGGCTAAAGCCAAACTGGAGCGGGCGGCGGCGTATAACAGAAAATCGGTGTCAGATTATGTGATCGCCCGCGCCCTTACGGCGGCGGAGGCGGAAATTTCGGCGCATGAAACGATCGCTCTTTCGCCGGACGTCTGGGGCAAATTCTACGACGCGCTTGAAAGCCCGCCCCCAACCAACGCCAAGCTGAGGGCGCTTTTGCGGGCGCACGATAAGGCCATTGTTTCCCGATAACCGCATGTATATCATCGAGCCGCTTGAGTCCCACGATAGGAAAAACTTCGATTGCGGCGAAGAAATCTTCAATCGCTATTTGCGCGAACGCGCGGCGCAAGACATAAGGCGCAAGCTTAACCGCGTGTTCGTGCTGAGAGAAGAAAACAGCGAAAAGATTTTCGGTTACTACACCCTTGCGGCGACGACCATAGAGGCAAGGAAGCTTTCCGCCGACAGAGCCAAACATTTACCCGCCTATCCCCTGCCCGCCGCCTTGCTGGGAAAGCTGGCGGTTGATAAGGCAAGGCAGGGGCGGGGCATTGGAAAATTATTGCTCGCCAACGCCGTTCGCCGCGTGCAGAGGCTGGAAAAAGAAATGGGCATTCATGTGCTTGTCGTTGATCCTTTCGTGGACAGGCTGGCCAAGTTTTACGTTTCTGTGGGGTTTCGGCAATTTCTGCCGGAGAGAAGGCTGTTCCTTTTTATGGACAACCTTGAGAAATAATTCTCCGTTCTAAAAAATCGTTCGTTCTTCCGCGGCCGCCTCTTCCCTATGTTTGGTGAAGTAGTCGGGGTTGGCGCTCCAGCTGCGCAACAAGTCCTGAGCGATCGCGGGCGACATGCGGTCGAAGGTCGCCAGCGCGAAGGACAATTCACGCGGATGCACGATCTGGTCGCCCGGCTTGCCGCCACGCGAAAGCAGGTACAGCGAGACAAAACTCGGCTTGTCGATGTCAATGGCGCGACAGATCGAGGCGAGGCCGCGGCCGCCGACTTCGCCCATAATCATATCGACTAAAGGCAGGCTAAGTCCCGATAAACGCGCCAGCAGAAGGTTGAACAAGCGAAAATGGCCGAGACGCAAAACCTGCGGCAAAACCTGCGGCGTAATTGCTTGATGTTCTTCCATCCAGTCCGCGACTTGCGCCATTACCTCGTCATTCGATTTTTGACGTTCGTGATCGTTCAGAAACGAGGCAATTGTCGTTGCCAGGGCTTCATCGATCTGGCCGGTCGAGATGCCAAAGCGCTTCAGGGAATAACGGCGTAAATCCTGTTCTATCCACCAATAAAGTTTCAACGCGACGTCGATATTCATTTCCGGACGGTACAAAAGCGGTTTACGCAACTCGACGCTGTAACGCGCGGCGTCCGCAACGACATCCAGCGCGCGGCGGCTGATCTGCGCGCCAAGGTTTTCCGCAACCTCGCGCATCACGCGCACATCGCCAGTGGTAACCAGAGCGTCCGCGACCGCTTCGCTGATTCTGGCGCGCGCAGCTATCGCAAGCGCATAGTCGGCATCTTTGTTTTCAACGATCTGAATCAGGTCTTCGTCCGTCAAAGAAGGGTTGGACAACAAGACGGGACGCGCGACCTCAAGGCTTTCTTTTGCCAGATTGGTGGCTATGCGGCGCGGCATGCGCGCGACATCGACAAATTTTTCCACTAATTGAACGCGAACCTGTTGCGTGGAGTTGGACATTAATTGATCGATCAACTCATCAACCAATTCTGTTTCGCGCAAGGTCAGTTGTGTGTCAGAATGCAGAAAAACATCAGCCAACATGCTTGCCAGCTGGATGCGGGATAGCTCGCTTCGATCATTCGCCAAAGCGAGCATGATGGGGAGGCTTTCTTTAATAGTGCTCATATCTCTCAACCTTTCTAAGCCAACCTATTGAAAACAAAAGGCTAATTTTTTAATTGTTTGGAGCCATTTATATAAATTGCATGAAATAATTAAAGGTTTATTTATTACGGGCGAAGTATAATCCCCCTGTTGTTTTGCATAGGGAGTCAGACGATGCAAATAGCATCCACACCGCCCCCCATTGTTACCAATGCTTTGCCCCAGGACGTTGTCGCCAAGGCCGTGCCGAATATTCAGGCTATGGTTCCTTTGATCGCGAATGCCGTCGCGCCCTCGCCCAAATCCGAAAAATTCAATCAGGTGCGTGGCGACAAGGAAAAAAGAAACCGCGAGGATCACGCCGAACGCGGCGAAGAGGACGATCCCGAGAACGGCGCCAGCAGCGACGGCGATCGCGGCAAGTCCGTCAATATCAGCGTTTAACGCGCGCGAAAGCGACATTCTTGAACTCCCCCTCTTTTCTAAAGAGCAATATACACTGAAATTCAGAAACTAATTCGTTGATTCTATAGTAAAATACTTGTTAATGAAAGAAGCGTTGGAGATTCATGAGTCTTTGCCGCTGTTTGCAAGATTTCCGCGAGAAGAAAATGAAGAAAATGATCCGCCTCGGAACGCGCGGCAGCCCGCTTGCCTTGATTCAGGCAGAAGAAATCCGGCGGCACTTATTCGAAGCGCATCCGCATCTGTCGGCTGAGGGGGACATCGAGATTATTCCGATCCGCACCACCGGCGATTGGCGGCCGGAGCATAAAGACCGTCGCTTCGTGGAAATGGGCGGCAATAAAGGCTTGTTCACTAAGGAAATCGAAGACGCGTTGTTAACCGGTTACATCGATATGGCGACACATTCGATGAAAGACGTTGCCAGTGTTGTGCCGGACGGGCTTAGCCTTTGCGCGATCTCTCCGCGCAGTGATCCGCGCGACGCTTTTATCGGACGCAAGGCGCAGACGCTGGAAGACCTTCCCGCGGGCGCTGTGGTCGGCACGTCGAGCCTGCGGCGTCAGGCGCAAATTCTGGCGCTGCGTCGTGATTTGCGCGTTGTGCCGTTGCGCGGCAATGTTGAAACGCGGATGCAAAAACTGGAGGACGGGCTTGCCGATGCGATCGTTTTGGCGGCGGCGGGTCTCGCGCGGCTGGGCATGACGGCGCGTATTTCCTCTATTTTGCCGGTGACAACGATGCTTCCGGCCGCGGCGCAGGGCGTTTTGGGCGTCGAATTTCGCGACGACGATGCGGCGATGCGCGCGCTTCTGGCGCCGCTGATTGATCGGGACACACAGCTTTGCGTGATGGCAGAACGCGCCGTGATGCGGGCTTTGGGCGGGACGTGCCAGACGCCTGCCGCTGCCTATGCCACGATCACGCCGTCGGGTTTGCTGGCGCTCGAAGCGATGGTCGCGCGCGCGGACGGCACGGATTTAATCCGGCTCGCCGCAACCGGAAAGCCGGAGGATGCCGATCAAATTGGCGAGATGCTGGGGGAGAATTTGAGGCGGCGGTCCCCGGCGGATTTATTTGTAACGTGACGCGAGGCAAAGGGTTTTTTCGTAGGAGCGGCTTCCAGCCCCGACTGCTTCTTTAATAAAGGAAGGTCGCGGCTGGAAGCCGCTCCTACGAGAAAGAGGCGCAAACACATGACTGAAACGATCCTTCTTACCCGTCCCCGCGCCGCATCGGAGCGGTGGGCTTTGCGTTTGACGCAGCGTGGCTTCGCTTGCGTGGTCGAACCGCTGCTGACGATCAAGCCGACGGATTCGTCGCGGCCTGACGGGGATTTTCAGGCGGTGATGATGACCTCGGCCCACGCGGCGGAGATTGCGGGAGGGCTTAAAGATAAAATCGCCGATCTTTTGTCTCTGCCGTGCTTTTGCGTCGGCGCGGCGACGGGGGAAGCGGCGCGCGGCGTCGGGTTTGCCAATATATATTGTGGCGATTCCGACAGCGCGGCGTTGGCGCATCGGGCGGCGGCGATGCTGGGAGAAAAAACCAAACCATTGCTGCACATTGCGGGAGAAGACGTTTGCGGCGATGCGCAAAATATATTGGCGGAAAAGGGTTTTGTCCTAACGCGCTGGCCGGTTTATCGCGCGGCGGCGGCGGCTGATTTCACGCCCTCGACGCGCGCGTTGTTTGCGCGAGGCGATATTGCTGCGCTGCCGGTTTTCTCGCCGCGGACGGCGCGCATTCTTGTTTCGATTATCGAGAAAAACCGTTTGACGCAGGCTTGTTCCACGATAAACGCTGTGGGGCTTAGCCAAGCGGTCGCGGATGTGCTACAAATAGTGCCTTGGCGGCGGCTGCGCGTTGCGGCAAGTCCGGATGACGATCAAATCTTTGCCTGTTTGTAATCGGAATTTTCCATGACAGAAAATGAAACGCCCGTTCCTCCCGTTTCCGCGCCGCAGAAGTGCAGCAGGATAAGCCGTCTCGCGCGATGCTTTCTGGGCATCGTTTTGGCCGGAGTCGCCTTCGCCGTGCTGCTTTATGCCCCGCGACAGCCTGCCGTTCCCGTTGCGCAGAAGGCAGAGGAGGTTGCTGTTCTTGAACGCCGTGTGGACGCGCTGGAGTCGCGGCTTGATGCCTTAAGTGCAGCCGCCCCTGTTGCTCCCGTTGCTCCGCAGGCGAACGCGGGCGATACGGCGGCTTTGAGCGAAAGCGTCAAAAACCTTGAAACGCGAACCGCGCAAATCGAGGAACAGGGCAAGCAGGATCGGCAAGCAACGCAAAAATTCCTTGCGGCGGCTTTCGCCTTTCTGGATTTGCGCGAGGCGGCGCAAGCGGGGCAAGCGTTCGCGCCGCAGCTGGCGACGCTGCGCGCTGCGGCTGGCGGCGATGCTGTGATAGAGGAACAGGCGGCAAAGCTTGATCCCTATGCGGCGCAGCCTGTGCCGACGATCCTGCAATTGCGCGAGGCGTTGACTTCGGCAGAAAAAACGGTTCCCGTCGCTGCAAAGGTCGAAGCCGGTGCGCCATGGTGGATGCGAATAAAAATGGCGTTTCAATCCCTGATTTCCGTGCGCTCCTTGCATGAGACAAGATTTGTCGCTTTGGAAAAGGCGCTTGATTCCGGCGATGCGCAGGCGGCTCTGGCCGCCGTGAAAGAATTGCCGCAAGAGGCGCAGGAAAGTTTGGCCGCGTGGCAGGAAAAACTCGAAGCCCGCATTGCGGTTGACGATGCCTTGCGCGTTTTATCCGCGCATTTCACCACGACGCCCGCATCAGGAGGCGCGTCATGATCCGGATGCTGCGCTTTATTTTTCAACTCGCCGTTCTGGTCGCCTTGGCTCTGTGGCTCGCGGATCGGCCGGGCACGGCGCAGATCGTTTGGCACGATACCGTCATTCAAACCTCGGCGGCGTTTTTGGCTTTGTGCGTTGTGGCGCTGGCTTTTGCTTTGCATCTGCTTTTCCGCGTCTGGCATTTTTTGCGCCACGGCCCCGCGCATTGGAAATTACGGCGCGCGCTAGGCAAAATGCAATTGGGGCAGGATCAATTGACGCGCGGCTTGATCGCGATCGCGTCGGGCAACGCGTGCGAGGCCGGGCGGCTCGCCGTTGCGGCGCGCAAGAATAGCGGCAACGGCACAGCAGCCCAATGGCTGCAAGCGCAGGCGGCGCAGCTGGCGGGCGATCATCGCGCGGCGCAGGTTATTTTCCGCGAACTTGCCGCAAAGGAGGATTCCGCCGTTCTCGGCTATCGCGGGCTGATCACAGAAGCCAAGCGCAACGGCAAATGGGATGAAGTCGATCGGCTCTTGACCGAGCTTCAGCGCACCAAACAAGTTGTGCCGTGGTTAAGCTTGATGCGTATGGAAAGCGCGGCGCGGCGCTGTCAGTGGAGCGAAGCGGAAGAAGCCTTGTCGCATGCCGTAGCGGCGCGGCTTTTGGATTCGGATTCCGGACGGCGCACGCGCGCGGCTTTGCGCATCGCGGCATCTCGCGCGGCCGTCGTTGCAAAGGATAACGAGGCGGCGCTGCAAGCGGCGGAACAGGCGGTCAAGCAAGCGCCTTTGTGGCTGCCCGCGCTTATCAATCTGGCCGAAACGCTGGCGGTGCAGACGCACAAACGCGCAGCTTTGCGCGTGATCGAACGCGCGTGGAAAACCCAACCGCATCCGCAGCTTGCGCTTGTTTTGCGGCGGCTGGCGGAAAACCCTTTGGATGCGTTCAAGCAAACCGAGCGTTTATGCAAAGGCAACGAGTCTGCCGTCGAAAGCCGCAAGGCTTTGGCCGAAGCCGCCCTAGAGGCCGACATCTGGGGCGAAGCGCGGCGGCATTTGCTGGCTTGCGTCAACGACCGCAGCGCGACGCGCGACGTTTATAAAATGCTGGCGCGGCTGGAACGACGCGAACGCGGCGACGAACGCGCCGCGACCAAGTGGCTGACCAAGGCGTCGGAAGCCGTCGCCGACCCCGTTTGGTTATGCAAAACCTGCGGCAAGGCGCACGAAGACTGGCAGCCGGTTTGCGCGTCATGCGGAAGTTTTAACAGTCTGGATTGGCTCCGCGCAGGGCAGAGTCGCGAAATCTCCCCCTCCCCCCGCTTGGGGGAAGAGAGTCGGGGTGAGGGTGGATTGGGGGAATTGTAACAGATTGTCGATTTCCTCCCCACCCCCGTATTAAGAAAGGCCAACCGATGATTAACCCCGACGATCTCGATCCCCCGCGCCCGAAAGCCAAATTGCGCGATTTGCAACCGATGTCGGTTCAGGAACTGCAAGAATACATCGTTGATCTCGAACAGGAAATCGCCCGCGCCGACGCGATGATCGCGCAAAAACAAGCGCATAAAAGCGGGGTCGAGGCGTTGTTCGGGAAGCAGGCGGATTGACGCTTTCAGGGGGGGGATTTTGTGCCGTGAGGCTTATAGGCCAGATAAAACGCCGCCAAGTTAAGTCTTTGTTATCGATTTAGATGTATTCTGAAGAGGATATTTAATTTTTATTGGAGGCGTATTATGGTTGAACAAACAACAGCAGCTGATGATTTTAAAGCAATAAATAAGGAGTTAAAGCAACAATTTAGAATTTCTCCTAATAGCGCAGCCCATTTCAAAATAATGACAGAGGCTGAAAGAATTAGAAAAAATTGGGGGAATACTCCAGATGCAGATAACGCGGTCAAGGAGATGGTGGCTGATACCCCATACAGCAATCAAGCAAACGAGTTCATAAAATTTTACCACAAATATTTGGGGGCGTGTGCCAAAAAAGAAAGCGAGACTTTAGCAGCGCAGTCCCAAAGTCCACGAGCCAATACTGTCAAGGCAACGGGTGCGGCTCAACCGCCAGCTTCGGCGCATAGAGAAAATCATCGCGAACTCAATCGCGAACTCAATCGCCAAATCGCTGGCACCATCTTTGCTCAGGCAAGGGGAAAGCCGTCGCAAACCACAAAAGCACCAGTTCCCAATGCATCTGCACAAGCACTTAACAAATATCTCCGTATGCAGAAGAATATGCAGAGTAGGCTATAAATTTCTTTCCTAGGTGTATTATGGTTGAACCAACAAAAACAAATAATGCTGTTTCCGTGACCCCTAAACAAAGGACGCTCACTGATTTGGCCTCGCTTGCTGTAACTGCGGCCACGGCTGTACCTAATGTCGCAATGGTGGGAACCGTCTTGGCGGCAGGGGCAGCAGGATACGATCAGGCTAAAGATAAAATCGGCCCTGTCCTTGAATATGCCGGCCTGAAAGACAAACCGGCAGAGGGAAATAACAAAGATCGGGCTGGTTTCGCCCATAGGCATTTCACAGCTAAACGCAAGAAACGGCGGGCGTCAGCCAAAAAGCATAGACGTCTGGGGTCTAAAGTCAGGCAGGTTCGCCACGGAAAGGGAATCGGCAAAACAACAGGACGCGTAACGCCTGAAGAGAGGCCAACGTCTTGGAAGGCATTCTATGCGGATACAATGGGCGTAAGCGCAAAGCCGCGCTCTGCTGATAGGCAAGAAGCGACGCGGGAAGAAGCAAGGAAATTGGGTTTGACTCCGGAACAGATAAAGGGACTGACCCCGGAACAACTAAATATTTTGAGGGAGAAGCATAGCGCGCCGACGACAAATTGCGCACCCAAAGCGCCACAGGGCGCGCGGGGGAACAGCAACTTCTTCAGCAGGATTAAAGCGGAAGCAGCGAAAATGGTTGGTTTTCCGGAAAAGCCGAAAGGGGTGGCTGTGCTGGAACAAAAAGCTTCCGCGAAGTCAGCGCAGATAACGAAAGAACGAGGCCGTGGTTCGCCAACTTTAGCCAACGGTCCCTTCGGCACTTGCGGAATGTGACCGTTCCTCCGTCCTTTCAGGGAAAGACGATCCCTTTACTTCCCGCTCACCGTCGCCCCATACCGCCGGTCGCGGCGATTATATTCGTCTAGCGCCTGCTTCAGATGCTCGGCGGAAAAATCAGGCCAGAGGACGTCCATAAAGATATATTCGGCATAGGCCGATTGCCACAGAAGGAAGTTCGAGATGCGTTTCTCGCCGCTGGTGCGGATCACGAGATCGGGGTCGGGCATGCCGCCCGTGAACAGGAAAGATTGAAACACATGCTCGTCGATGGCGTCGGCTTGCAACTGGCCGCGCTCCACGGCTTTGGCCAAACCCCGCGCAGCGGCGGTGATTTCCTGCCGCCCGCCGTAATTCAACGCCAGAGTCAACGTCAGTTTTTTGTTGTCCTGTGTCAGTTCTTCGGCGCGGTCGATCAGGTCGACAATATCGGCGGGAAGTTTCTTGCGCTCGCCGATGACGCGCACGCGCACCTGTTCCTTGTGCAGATTGGCCAGCTCGCTGCGCAGATAGTAGCGCAAAAGGCTCATCAACTCGCCGATTTCCATGGCGGGGCGGCGCCAGTTCTCCGACGAAAAGCTGTAAAGCGTCAGATAGCTGACATGTTGTTCCACCGCGGCCGTGATCGTGCGCCGCACGGCCTCGATCCCCGCGCGATGCCCCATCGGCCGCGGCAAGCCGCGGGCTTTGGCCCAGCGCCCGTTGCCGTCCATGATGATCGCGACGTGGAGGGGTTTGGGCGTTTCTTTGGAAGGATTAATCATCGGCATGAAAGATTGCCTCAAGATTTCTTGCGCTGTGAAGAACGCGAACGATCTCCACGCCGTCGGGTCGTTCGCGGTAAAGAATTAAATAACTGCCGACGGGAAAATAACGCAAATCGTTTCCCAGATCGGGCCGCGCGGGGCCGAGGCGGGGATGTTCGGCAAGCAGGACGCATCTTTCGTCGATCATGCGAACAATTTTGTCCGCCGCTTTTTTATTGTCGTCCGCGATATATTCCCAGATCAACAACAAATCATTTTCAGCTTGTTCCGAGCGAATGAAGCTAGGCATATAAGGGAATCCTTATTCCTGTTCGGCGTTTTTCGCGTCAAAGCGACGATGCGCTTCCGCCAATAGATCGTCAATCGATCCAAAACGACCCTGCCCGCTGTTTATCCCTTCCTGCCACAGTCGGCGAATTTCTTCGATTTGCTGCTGGCGGAAAAACTGCTTCATTTGCCAATCGCGCAAAGCTTCGCGAACGACCTCGCTGCTGGAAGCATAGCCGCCGCCCTCGACCGCTTTGCGCACAGCGGCGGCCATATCGGGGGTAAGGGCAATGCTGATTTTCTCAACGGTGGCCATGTTCGCCTCGCTTGGTAGGAATAATTCCTACTATATGAGGTTCCCCGCCAAAAAGCAATCTGTTGTCAATTAGGACGTTCCAGCATCAGATAATTCCAAAGCACTTCCTTGCGGCCCAGGGCGTCGGGTTGCTTGCGTAATTCTCTCAGAATCGTAAACCCGAATTCTTTCGCCCACGCGCTGAAATAATCCGGATTCGCGGTAAAAACGAGGTGCTGCGGATCGGGCTTGCCATCGCGCAACAAAATTGCCACGCGCCCGCCTTTCTCGGCTATATCGTAAAGCGATGCCAGCGAGGCCTTTTGATCCTCCGGCATGATGTGCACAAAACCGGCCGCGACCGTTATCATTTTGAATGGCGTTTGCCTGACTTTGACCAAACCGGGAAAGGCGTCATCGATCCAACAAATTTTTGAGGCCACGCCGATTTGCTTCTTCGCGCATTCGCGCAACGCGGCGGAGGGTTCAACCGCCGTCACTGAATATCCCTGCGCTTCAAAAAATTGCGCGTCTCTGCCGTCGCCTGCGGCGACATCGATCAAAGCGCAGGGCGGTTTGTGGAAAAGACCAAACAACGGCGCCCAAACCTTGTCAGGCTCTATCTGCCGCCACAAGGCACTGTATTTTTGCGGGTCTTGTTCGTAAGGCGCGATGGCGCGGTCAAGATAATCGGGGCGCGAAGCGTGTAAATCCTTTGCGTCCGGCAGATCAGACACGCGTAATCTCTTTCTCCTTGCCAGCAAAAAGCTCGTCGACTTTTTTGATGTATTCGTCGGTCAGTTTTTGCACCTTGTCGTTCATGTCTTTGGTTTCGTCTTCCGACAATTTTTCTTTTTTGACCGCGTCCATCGCGTCGCGGCGAACGTTGCGTACCGCGACGCGCGCTTGTTCCGTGTATTTGCCTGCGATTTTGACCAGTTCCTGACGGCGTTCCTGACTGAGTTCCGGAAGCGGAACGCGGATCATCTGGCCGTCGGGCTGGGGGTTAAGGCCGAGGCCGGAGTCGCGGATCGCTTTTTCGACGCATTTGACCAGCGCCTTGTCCCACACCTGCACCGTAATCAGGCGCGGTTCGGGAACGTTGACGGTGCCGACCTGGTTCATCGGCATCAAGCTGCCATAGGCGTCGACATGCACATTGTCGAGCAGATTGACTGAAGCGCGCCCCGTGCGTAGCCCCGAAAATTCCTTGCGCAGGGCTTCGAGCGAGCCTTCCATGCGTTGTTTGGTTGGGTCGAGATTCATTTTGTTTTCCTTATGCGTTACAGCGCGAAAGAGCGATGGGGACACAATAAAAATGCGCTGGAACCGATGTTTTTTGCAAGGCAAATGTAGTTAAGGCGCATTTTTATTATGTCCCCTGTCCCTGTCCAACCGTTTGTTTATTCCACAATCGTGAACTTGCCCTTGCCTTGCATCACCTCGGCAAACGCGCCGTGGGTGAAGATGGAGAAGACCAAAATCGGAATCTTGCTTTGCCGCGCCAGCGAGACGGCCGAGGCGTCCATGACTTGCAGATCTTGTGACAGCACGTCCATATAGCTGAGCCTGTCGTAACGTTTGGCGTTCTTGTCCTTGGTCGGGTCGGCGGTGTAGACGCCATCGACTTTGGTCGCTTTGAGCAACGCGTCGCATTGCATTTCCGAAGCGCGCAGAGCCGCCGCGCTGTCGGTCGTGAAAAACGGATTGCCGGTGCCGGCCGCGAAAAGCACGGCGCGGCCTTTTTCCATATGGCGCATCGCGCGGCGGCGGATGTAAGGCTCGCACACCGAAGACATCGGAATGGCGGACAGAACCCGCGTCGGCACGCCCGCTTTTTCCAAAGCGTTCTGCATTGCCAGCGCGTTGATGACGGTGGCCAGCATGCCCATGTAATCCGCAGTGGCGCGATCCATCCCGTGCGCCGCGCCCGAGACGCCGCGAAAAATATTGCCGCCGCCGATCACGACGCAAACTTCGACGCCCATATCGACGACGGTTTTAATCTCTCCCGCGACGCGGTCGACGATTTCCTGCTCCAGCCCGTAATCGCGAGCGCCCATAAGCGCCTCGCCCGACAATTTTAGCAAGACGCGTTTATAGCGGGCTTTGGGGCGGTGTTTGTTGAGTTTTTCCGCAAGCGGGGATGACATCGGGACATTCCTTTTAAGCATAACAAAACAGACCCGGAGTCGAGGGGTCGAACTCAACTCACTATACAGGCTTGCTTTTTAATGAACAGAGGGAAAAAGACTTCTCGCCAACGCGCTTGTTAAGCAAACGCGGCAAAGAATTTTTTCGCGTTTTCAAGTTGACGCAGTATATGCCTGATCCCGCTCTGCGTGCCGCATCATTTATATACTGCGCCACGCCAAAAGCTGTGATTTTTCGTAGGAGCGGCTTCCAGCCGCGACCGCTTGTTTTTACGTCAAAAGTCGCGGCTGGAAGCCGCTCCTACGAACAGATAATTTGTGACCTTGCGAAGTATAATTGTGGAAAGGAAGGCCTTCTAAACCCTAATATCCAACAACGCCTTTTCCATCTTTCCCACGGTTTTGACTACCGCGGCGTCGGCGGCGTAATTTACGCTGGCGGTTTTGAGATTGACCAGATCTCCATCAAGATTTTTTCCCGTTGACGAAGCCTTAACCACATTGCCCGCCGACTGTGTCGCCGAGGACACGGCGGAATGAAGCCCCAAAACGGCTGTCGATAACGCTCCGATCATAGCGGTTTTCCTCGCTTTTTGAGATGTCGAACCTCAACATAGTATCACAGCATTCTTAACGATCCGTCAATAAACCCCAATAAAACGTGAAGTTTTCGACGCAATTTATTTTGAAAAAAAACGCTCGAATTAACCTCGGATTCAACATTCGCCGGTAAAGTGAAGGTATCAGGAGAAAGAAAACGTAACCCTCACCAGGATGGATGCAATGTTTCAGAACTACGAAATCAACAGCGCCTCAGGTTCGGTCGACGAGACCCTCGAACGGCTCGTCGCCATGACCAACCAAACCAATCTGGTGGCGCTCGACAAAACCATTTCCGCCATCAAGCGCGCGTCATCCAGCTATGCCGCAGCAGCAGCCCGCGTCGGCAGCATCGGCGAACGCATCGTCCGCGCCGCCCACGAAATCGGCATGACCCTCCCCGCGGATATGCGCGCCTCGACCACTTCGGAAGAACAGCGCGTTTTTATGTAGCTTTCGCCTGAATGCTTTGTGAGGGTTGTTAAAGCCTGACCGATTTCGGTCAGGCTTTTTTTACGATGTTTGTGAAAGTTCTGGTTGCTGCAAACAAAATCTCATCCGCCGCCAAGAACATTACCTGCAGCAGGGGGTCTCTGTCCAGAATACATGGGACGCTCGCTGCCCTCTATCCCATCTTGGGCTCGCAATAAAACATCAAGAACAGCATCATCAATTTTTTTACAACTTAAATCGAAATAAAAAGGGTCTGTAACAGGAAGCGGAACGGCGTTATCACGATCATTGATGTCACAAATCCACACTACCCATTGCGGTTTCTGACCTTCTATAACTTGTTCTGTTTTTCCAGGCACGACATCGACGCGGAGACTTCTGAGATATGCTCCCAATTCACGGCTCCAACCAATTTTTCTGCTATTATCCGTTGACATTCTATCCCCCCGTATAGAGTTTCTAGAATTAAGCACGTCGAATTTTTCTTGTTGCCAATCGAAAAAACCTCCGCGCAGGCTTCGTGATAATTTCCGCTTCTTCGACAGACATCTTTCCCCTAAATGAGCCTCCATCCCAGCTATTGCTACTGCTTCTCAAGCTTAACGCTAAATCTTGAAACCAAAACCCATTTTTGGCTATAAATTGCCTTTTTTGCTTAGGTGTGCTTTTTGTGCAGCAGCAGGGGATTTATGCCCCCTTCCCTTTGCTATTCGCGCATATTAAACCACCCCTATGAAACTCCCCACCTCCCGCATCGCCTCTTTTCTTAACAACCCCGATCCTGCCGTGCGGGTAATTCTGGTTTATGGGCCGGATGCGGGGCTGGCGCGCGAACGCGCTGTGCGGTTGGCGAAAGGAGCGGTTCCCGATCTGAACGACCCTTTTCGCGTCGCCGCCTTGTCCCCCGCCGCCCTTGTCGACGACCCCGCGCTTTTGCGCGATGAAATGGCTTCTTTGGCTTTGGGCGGAGGGCGGCGGCTGATTCGCATCCAGAATCCGGGCGAAACTCTGGCGCTCGCGCTCAGCCATCTTCTGACCGATATGCCGAACACCGACAGCCTGCTGGTGATCGAAGCGGGCGAGCTTGGCAAATCGTCGAAACTGCGCGCCTTATGCGAAGGAGAAAATCCCTGCGTCTGCGCCATTCCCTGCTATGTCGAGGACGCCGCCGCGCGCCAGCGCACGATTGGCGAGATTCTGACCGCCGAAAACATCCGTGCGACGCGCGAAGTCATCGCGACCTTGGCCGAAATTCTGCCGCCCGACCGTCTGGCGATGCGCAGCGAGTTAGAGAAATTCGCGCTCTATGTCGGCAAGAACAACGCTGCGACAATGGCCGACGTCCACGCCTCGGTGCAAGACGCGGGCGCGGCGGAGTTGGACGATCTGGTCTTTGCCGTCGGCGCGGGCGAGGCCAAACGCGTCGCGCAACTGATCGACCGCCTCTATGCCGAGCAAACCGCGCCGGTCGCGATCCTGCGCGCGGCGCAACGCCATTTTCTGCGCCTGCATTGGGCGCGCGCGCAAATGGACAACGGCCTTGACGCAACGGCTGCCGTCAAACGCCTGTCCCCGCCGGTTTTCTGGAAATACGAAAGCGCGATGACATCGCAACTGCGCCGCTGGAAACAATCCCGCACCGAGCAAGCCCTGCGCCGCCTCTCCGACGCCGAAGCCGCCCTCAAACGCACAGGAACCCCCGACGCCCTATGCGCCCAAGTCCTGCTTGGTCTAGCGGCTTAGCGGGGGCAAAAAGGCGATGCGCTTTTCCGCGCATCGCCTCCTTTTTCGTCAATTCCGCGCGTTTACGGCGCGTTTTTAACCCTACTGCGCTGCTGGCGGCGCTTCGGGGGCGGCGGGTTTCTCTTCGCCGGTGGGGGCTGCTTTATTTTCGTGTTGCTCCATCATTTCTTTGCGGTGCTCGAAATGTTCCTTGTGCATCGCTTCCATTTTCTCATGCATGGCCTTCATGCGTTCATGCAGTTTTTCCGCTTTTTCGTGCAGAGCCTTTCTTTCTTCCTTACAAGAAGCAGCTTCCGCCTTGGGCGCGTTCATGCACTTGTCCATCAGCTTTTCACGCGCGGCGTCCAGTTCTTCATGCTCTTTGCGGAGTTGTTCCATTTCTTCGTGGAAGGCGCGATGTTCGCCGCTTTCCGGCCCCATCATCATTCCTCCATGCCCCATGCCTTCATGGCCTGCGCTTTGCGCAGGCGGGGGCGGCGGGTTGCCGGGGGCATTTTGCGCCAAAGCTGGAAGGCTCGCCGCCAAACTGACAGCCAGAACGGCATAACCAAAGGTTTTCTTGAAAGGTGATGTCATCTTTCGCTCCATGAGTTCATAAGTTGAGGGGGAATCCAAGTGATCCAATCTGGCGCGAAAGGGTTAAAAAACGTTAAACTCGGTCACGATCTTATCCAGCCTGATGTCGTTCGGCCCGACTGGAACTTCGGCGACTTGCTGACAGGCATAGGCGATGCCGATAGCCAAAACGCGCTTCTTCGCCCGCAAAGCCGCAATCGTCCGGTCATAATAACCGCCGCCATAGCCCAGCCGATTGCACCTGTCATCGAAGGCGAGCAGTGGGATCAATAAAACATCAGGCGCGATCTCGGGCGCATCGCATGCGGGTTCGAGAATGCTCATCGGATTGGCGAGCAGCCGGTCGCCCTGTTCGTAAAGGCGAAAGATCAAAGGCATGCGCGGCCCCGTGACGACAGGCAGGGCGATTTGATGCCCCCGCGCGCGCAGAGCTTCATTCAGCACGACGGGATTCATCTCCGCGCGAAAGGCGCAATAACTAGCGACAACGACGTTCGCCTCCAGTTGGATATGTTGCATGAAAACATCGGCCAGTTTGGCAAAGGAATCCGGATCGCCCCCGACGCGCCGCCTCTCGCGCATTTCAAGCCGTAAGCGCTGTTTTTCTTCTTGCAAGGGAGAACGCGTCATCCGCACCGTTCCTCGATCAAACGCGCAAGGGCATCCTGCGCCCCCGCATCATCAAAAACCAGCGCGACGGGCAGAACAATGACCTCGGTGCGGAAGGAAGGCGGCAGGCGGGCGGCGTCTTTTTCGGTCGTCAGCAAGCGCGCGCCCTGTTCTTCGGCCTTCAGGCGCAAAGCGTCAATGTCGGCTTCGCTGAAAACATAATGATCGGGGAAAGCGCAAACCTCCGCAAGATCGAGGGCGAGGGAGCGCGCCGTGGCGAAAAACTTTTCCGGCCGCGCGATGCCCGCGAAAGCCACGAACCGGCTGTCGCGCGGAAAGCCGCGCGGCACGTCGGGCTGCAAGCGCGCGCGAAAAACCGGAACCTTCGCGCGCGTCGTTAAATTCTGGCGGTCGTTCTCGCCGATGATAATCATTGCATGAATTTTTTTCAAAGCCTCGGCGAAAGTCTCGCGCAACGGCCCCGCCGGAATTACGCGCCCGTTGCCGATGCCGACGTCGCCGTCCACGACCAGAAGCGATACCGTTTTTGTTATATGCGGATTTTGCAATCCGTCGTCCATAAGGATCAACGAGCCGTAATTTTCCGCCTGCCGCGCGGCGGCGGCTCTGTCGCGGCCAGCCCAAGTCGGCGCAGCCGCGGCCAGAAGCAACGCCTCGTCGCCGACATCTTCGGCGGAATGCAGCGCCAGATCGACGCAGGTCGAAACCCCCTTTCCGCCATAGCCGCGCGTCACGAAACAGGGCTTGTGCCCACGCTTTTTAAGAATCTTTGCCAAAGCCAAACAAGTCGGCGTTTTCCCCGCTCCGCCCACAACCACGTTGCCGATGCAAATAACCGGAACGCGCGAACGATAAGGCTTGGCAAAAACGCGGCGCAGACGGGTTCCCGTTTTGAAGAAACAGGAAAAAGGAGTCAAAAGCGTTGAGGCCAGCGCCGCGGCGTAGTCTTTTTGTTGCGGATACCAGAAGCGGAGAGTTTTCATAAGATCAACGCCATCCCAAACTTTTTGACGCTAAGAACCCTGTCTCGCCCCTAGCTCAGTCGGCATTAGGGCAAGCAAGCCTGTCTTTGTGAGTCAGAAACAGCAGTGCCGCAAAAGCGGCGGAATCCCCCCCCCCTCGCGGGGAGGGTTAGGGAGGGGGGAGTGAGGTAAGAGACCAAGTTTGGGATTGTAAGCAAACCTTGCCGCAAAGCCATTTATAAACCCAACCGCATTTCCCAGTCGTCCTCCCCCCTCCCTAACCCTCCCCGCGAGGGGGAGGGGATTCCAGCGCTCTCGTCTCACCTGCTGTTTCTAACTCGCAAAAAAACAGATTCACTTATTTCTTTCACCTTTTCACCCACCCCTCCATCTCCCCCACAATCCGGTTCAGAATAGATCTTTTCTCCTCGGCGAGCAATCGCGCCGCTTGGGCGCGGCGGTTGCGCTCCAAAGGATCGGCCAGCAGCCTGTCGACAGCAAACGCTATCTCATTAGCATGCTGCAACTGAACGGCGGCTTGCGCGAGAAGAAATTCGCGGGCGATTTCAGAGAAATTATACATATAAGGGCCGAACACAATCGCCGCGCCCGCCTGCGCCGCCTCAATCGGGTTATGTCCGCCCGTGCGCACGAACGACCCGCCCATAACCGCGACGGGACACAAGGCATAGAACAAACCCAATTCGCCCATCGTGTCGGCCAGATAAACCTCGGTGTCGGGCAAAATCGCCTCGCCTTTGGAGCGCCGCGCGAAACGCAGGCCGGATTCTTCCAACAAGCGCGCCACCTCATCCCCGCGCACGGCGTGGCGCGGCACGATCACAGTCAGAAGCCGAAAACTTTTGGCGGCCAAAGCGCGATGCGCGGCGATCGCCATTTCCTCCTCGCCGCGATGCGTCGAAGCCATAACCCACACCGCGCATCCCGCCGTTTGCAAACGCAGGCGCTCCAGTTCCTGCGCGTCGCACGGCAAAGGGGACGAGGCGTATTTCAAATTGCCGACATATTTAACCGGCGACGCACCCAGCGCGATAAACCGCCCACGATCGCTTTCGCTTTGGGCGAGGCACAGGCTAAAACACGACATCATCTCGCGCGCAAAGCCCTTGACGCGGTGCCAGTTGCGAAACGATTTGTCCGACATGCGCGCGTTCAGCAAAACAACCGGAATATCGCGTTCCTGCAACGCCAACAGCGTGTTCGGCCATAATTCGGATTCCGTCCACAACGCCAAAGACGGCCTCCAATGATCGAGAAACCGCTTGAGGCAACGGACGCGGTCGATCGGCGCATATTGATGCAAGGCGTAAGGGGGCAAACGCGGCCCCATCATGCGCGCCGCCGTCACCGTTCCCGTGGTCAGAAGGACGGAAAGATCGGGATAAAGCGCGTGCAGTTTGTCGATCAGCAAAAGCAAAGACGCCGCTTCGCCTACGCTTGCGGCATGACACCAAATCAGCCGCCCCCCGGGGCGTGGCCGCGAGGGATGCCCGAACCGTTCGCCAAACCGCGCCGCATCCTCGCGCCCCGCCGCAAGGCGACGGCGCATATAGACGTCGATCAACGGCGCGGAAAGGTCGGTTAGAAGGCGGTAAAGATTGGAAAGCATGGGAATTTGAATGAAAGATTCAGCTTACAAGGTCAACCAAATCACAAATGACCCGCGTTGTGTCAATTAAATTGACATTGCCTCTTATCGCTCTTCAAAAATTACTATAGATTGACCCCCAAACAGTCAGAGCAGAAGGATTCAAAATGTTCTTGGTTAGCGCCTGTCTGGCGGGATTTAACTGTAGATACAATGGGGGCAATTGCGCGACCAAAATCGTGCAGGATTTGGTGAATGATGGGATGGCCATGCCAATATGCCCCGAACAACTCGCCGGTTTGCCAACGCCGAGGGAAAGCTGTGAAATGAAAATCGATATGTGTGGAAGCAAAAGAATTCTGGACAAATACGGCCGCGATTACACGGAAGAATTTACGAAGGGCGCAGAACTAACCTTGGCGATTGCCCGGACAATCGGGGCGAAAGAAGCGATATTGAAATCCAAAAGTCCTTCCTGTGGGTGTGGATTGATCTATGACGGCACTTTTTCCGGCGAAGTGATAGAGGGCGATGGGTTGGTCGCCGAACTACTGAAGAAAAACGGCATTTATGTGCGAACGGAATCTGGGCAGTAATTTCGGAATCTGGCCTACAACCCCAACCGCGTCTTCACCCTCCCCCACAACACCTTTGGGGAAAAGGTCAACCGCATGCCGTCGACCAAACACATATCTCCCCACGCCACCAGCGTATGGACGCCGTCGGGATATGTGGTCGAGCTGGGGACGATGCGCGTAACCTCGCGCTCCCTGTATTCCATCGGGGTGCAAACGAGGATTTCCATCATGCGCAACGCGCCGCCGTCCCTTTCTTCGCAGTCCTGCGCCGGACGGTAAAGCCTTTTGCCAACTTTGAACACCGCGCCGCCGTTTCGGCTTTTCTCGCGCCCGCTTTGCACGGGATTGGCGCGATGCGCCGTCCACGGCCCTGACAAGCGCGAGGCGTAGACGAGATTCAGATTGTCATCACAGCCGCTTTCCAAATCGGTATAGGCGATCCAGAACAACCCGTCTTCCTCGAACAGAACGGCGTTCGCCACCGGCTTGCTCTTGAAAACGACGGCATGCGCCGCCCACGCGCCGTCATGCTCCTGCCAGCGGAAAATTTCCAGCCGCCCGCAAGCCGAGGATTCCGGCATGATGTAAACGATCCCGTCGCGCATGAACAAAAAGGGAAAGGAAAGCCGCCCGGGCAACGGGAAATCCAGATTCATTTCGACGGCAATGCCGTTGGCATCAAGCTTGATCGCGGCCAACATCCCCTTCTGCGCCGCAAGATCGTAATTTTCGCACATCAGCGTGTCATAATTGCCCGGCCAAGGGAAAGGACAAGACAGATAACGCTTCTTGTCGAAAGGCGCGATCCAACGAACGGGCGGCATCTCGGCCCAGTGCAAAGCGTTGGCGATCGGCTGTTCGACAAGGCCGATCATCCAATGTTCGTAAAACAAAACGCTCCGCGTCAAGCGACGCGCGCGGCGAAGCAACAAGCGAACGGTGGAAAAAGCTGACATCGCAAAATCCTAAACAAAGGCGGACAGTCACCTTTCCATTTAGCACAAAAAGGCCAGAGGGAGGATTGTTTTGTGACCGTCTATATACAGGGTGCCTGACGTGCGCGAGGCAGGATTGCCTAAAACATCCCCAATAGGGCTGTTGTTCTGTTTCTTCCATCGTTTTCTGTACAGCCAGAAAATCTGCCGTCTGCGGTTTCAGCGTGCGCTGTACCATCCCGTGCAGGAAATACGCCCCCGGCTTATAGGTGCGTCAGAAGGGCGTGATTTTACCGCAGCGCCTTGCCGGAATTAAGGATTGGGTAATCTTTCCGAGAGTAATATGCGGGGATTAAGTGGGGGGCTTTATGTGAAAACGCTCCCCCGCTTCCATTGCGAAAGCGGCTACAAATCAAACGGAGATTGGTTCATGCAGAAAAAATGCAACCTCACGATTTTCGCTCTGATTTTTTTGTCGTTTTTTGCAGTTTTCGCGATGCAGCAGGCGCAAGCGCAGCTGGTGGATAGCCCGCCTTTGGTGCAGACCCTCCAACCCGGAATTCCAGTGACGCCCTCGTCGCCGGGCAATCCGCCCGATTCAACATTGGTTCCGCAAGAAACGGTGACATTGGAGAGCAGCGTGAATGACCCTCATTGCCCAAGCGGGAATGCAGCGGACTCTATCTATTACAACAACTCAGCAGGGCATCTGCAGCGGGCTATGAATGTGATTCAAAATATTAATAATGCGAATCCCGTTCAGGCGGCTATGACCACATGTGTGTTGAACGTTATGAAGGTTATACAATCGCTGACTACCATGGTTGATAATCAAAACTTATTTGGAACGATAGCCGACGCGATCCTTTCTTCAATTATCGTATCCCTCATCAATCAAGTTTGCTCACAGGTAACGAGTTTAATCAATCAGGCAAAAACCGCTTTAATAAATCTGACCAAGATCTGTATACCCTTACCGCATTTCAGCCTCCCGCATTTTTCGTTAACCACGCCCTCTTGCACAGGCGGCATAGTATTTAGCCCGCTTCAGTGGACGCCAAACCCACCGCTCGTGCCGATGAGCAATGCCAACCAATATATTGGGACGGGACAAACAAAAGGAAACTAGAGGGAAGCGGTTATGAACAATAGAAGCCAAGGAGGAATTTTCAAAATGCGGCTGTCCCATGTTATCTCTTGCTTTGTTCTGGCGGTCATGTTGTCCGCTCCTGTGCAGTCGGCTCGTGCCGATGCTTGTGTTATCGTTGGCGGGAATGGCACCGTTCAAGAAACGGCCACAGCGGTATCTTCAGCCGTTACAGCGACGGAAACAACATTGATGTACGCGTGGGATCAATTATCGAGCGCCCTTCATACAGCGCTTACCAGCGCGATAGCCTATATCCATGAAATGATTTCGACGATGCTTGCGGATACTATGAATGCCAACACCAGATTATCCAGCAACTTGAAAACATATCAGGAAAAGGCGGTAAAGAATTTAGACGTTACGGGTTTCAGCGCGTGCGGTCTTGAAAATAGTTCGCTCTCATCGGCCAATGAAAAACAAACGGTCAACCAACAGGCGGCTGCCTTTGCCCGAGCAGGGGGAAATCGCCCCAACGATTCGTCGACGATCGCAAAAGATCTTCAGGCCCGATGCAAGCAAGGCTTTATCGACACATCGTCAGGATCGAAAGATCCTGAAAACGCGATGTACATACGTTTGTTTGGGTCGAAATGCCCGAGTCCCGCTATCCCTAGCTATGTGGGGGCGGATCGCAACATCGCGAGTCTGCTGGATCCCTTGGAATACTCTGTCCCCACAAATCTTCCGGTTCAGCTTGCCGATGGCGTATATCAGCCGCTTCCCGCGACGTTAACGGGGTGCACTAGTAACGACGGAAGTACTGATTGCTCCGCTTTTGCCGCGGCTTATGACTTTTGTCAGAACGTCACGCCGGCAAGTCCTCCCGCGCAGCAGGGGTCGGGGCAAGCGACAACCGCCGACCTGATTGCCGGTGCGCGCAGGAATAAAATGGCGGGGCTGAGCACTGCCACAGATGCCTGCTACAAGGCACTTTCAAGGCGCCTGCAGTATCCTTCTGGCTCTAATGTGCCGGCCAAAGATGCGATGGGCACAAGTATGAGCAGACATGATCAACAAGTTGCTCGCTGCCAGGATGACCTCCTGAATTTCATTATTACTAATGCTCAATCAGACGCATGCAAGCAGTTTGGTCGCAGCGACTTACAGGCGGATCACGACAGGGCATACCGGCTTGGAAACCAAAACTATGTTAACTCGGTCATTTCCGGTTTAAGTTTGGAAGGGAAAGAGAATATGAAGGCCCTCGCATGGAAAGCGGAGCAAGATCTTCAGCTGGATCTTAGGGAAGAAAAGATGGGCGTAATCACGGCGATCGGCGTCGCAAACGGCATATCCGTGCCGTCAGCCTCGCCCTTGGATCGGGCAATATCTCCCCAATAGACGGCGTGGGTTAAGGCCTTGCGCCCGCCTACTTATAAACGCATTGCGACGTTCCGCTGCCGTCATAGGTGATGGTCAGGCTCGTGACTTGCTGGTTCGGAACGGGGCAAGTAATTTGCTCCAAGGGGATGTCGTAGCGGTTGTTCATTTCAGTCAGAACGCCGCTGTCGAGCGGCAACTTGTTGTCAACAGTACACCAAGCCTGCGCCGCCATCTGATAATTTTTTATCATTCCGTCATAGTGAACCTTGATTTTCGGCGAAGTGCCGCCCTCGAGGATGTAGGCCCCCTTATCCGTCTGCATAAGCCCGCGCATGGCCAAGATGCAAGAAGACGCCACGCGGCTGCGGCGAAGCCCAAGCCTGCTGGTAATTTTCTGCACATCGTTTGCGCCGAATATCGATTTCCCGCTCATTGATAGCGTCAGGGTATAGGGCAGGTCTTTTCCTGCCTTTTCCTGATAACTCGATATGTCGGGCGTATGCATAACCGTCGTTGGAATGGCTCCGGGCGGAAGGCCTGCCGCCTCTTCCTTACTGATGGTCGATACGGCGCGAGACGACGACAAAGCAGGGGTCGATGTTTGCGTCGTGTCGGTCTGGTTCGTGTCGGCGGGCGTTTGCGTTGCGGCGGACGTGTCGTTCGACGTTGTTGCGGGATCGCCGAGTCCAAGGCTGGGAAGCATAGGCGTGCCGCTGTTTGTTGACGTCGAAGGCAACAATACATTGCCTGCGGCATGCGCTGTTACCGGCGCAATAGTTGCTGTTGCAAAGAGGCCAAGAACGGCAAATACGGAATAACGCATGAACTTTTTCACCCCACGCTGTTTCTCCAAGGTTTGCGGATTTCGATTATAATGTAAACAAAAAATTTGTGTCCTTGAGCGCAATTATCCCAAACGGGACGCGCGATGCTATTTGCGTCAACGCCCTTGTCGCTGCGCGGTTTTTGCGCCATAAAATGGAGAATCGTTATGAACAGGAATAGGATTGCACGCTCATGAAACGTCTTCTGCTCGTTGTTGCTCTGTCAGCCCTGTTTTCCGGCGCCTCGTTCGCGGCGGCGCCTGCGCAGCCCAATCCTGCCGCCAATCCGACCTTGGCCAGCCTTCAAAAAGCGGGGGCGAAATTTTTCTATCTCGGTTCCCGCTTCGGTCTAGACGGATGGTTTATCGTTCAGGACGGACGAGTGCAGATGCTTTACGCGACGCCCGATAATAAAGCGGCATTGATCGGCGCCATTTTCGGCGAGGGCGGCGAGAACATTACGGCGGAACAGGTCAATGCGCTTATGCAGAGCAACAAAGAAGTCGCCAATTTGATCGACGCCGCTCAAAAGGAACAGGCCAATATCACGCAAGCGGGCAGCGCGGCGGCAACCACGCCCATCGACCCCGGCGCGATTCCCTCCGTAGCCCTGTCGCCGGGGGAAAGGCTGATGCATGAGCTTGAAGCCGCTTCGACGGTTCTTATCGGTCAGGAATCGACTCCGGAAATCCTTATGGTTATGGATCCGCTGTGTCCCTATTGCCAAGCGACATGGAAGGCTTTGCACGAGGCGGTTGCCAAAGGGAAAGTGCATCTGCGCCTGATTCCGGCGGCGCGCAAACATGAAAATGAGCGCGCTTCCGCGATCCTTTTGGGAGTCAGCGATCCCCTGAACGCGTGGGACAAGTATATGGCGGGCGACAAGGCGCAGCTGGCGGGAACGCCTTCCGAGGCGGCTTTGGCGTCGGTGCAAGCGAATACGTCGCTGATTGAAAGCTGGAAGATCACCAAGCTCCCCTTCCTCGTCTACCGCGCCCAAGACGGCAAGGTGAAAGTGATTAAGGGCGAACCCAAACCAAACGGCGTTTCCTCCCTGCTCAGCGATCTTGGCGCGGATAAGTAAGGGCTCGTCTACAAATAAGTGAATCAACCCAATGTCGTCATCCCCGCGAAGGCGGGGAGGTGGATTCACGATTGAAGTGCAACGGAGGAGGAAATAGTACTTCAGCTGGGGTTTTGAATCCAAGGCATTTTCTGGGTGCGTTGTTATGCCGGTCGGCGATGAGTTGGAGAGCGTGATGAGAAAGGGCAGAAA
>JARLJD010000211.1 GCA_031291395.1 Alphaproteobacteria bacterium
ATTTCCTTAAAGGCATGGTGTGGCGGCGGTCAACCCCCAACAAAAAAAAAATAAATTTTTTGTGCGTTGGGGCGCCACCCCCCCGCGACAGTTTTAACGAAAAGAGTTTGGAAAACAAATGAAACAACGCATCCGCAAAGCCGTCTTCCCCGTCGCCGGTCTCGGCACGCGCTTTCTGCCCGCGACCAAGGCGATGCCTAAGGAAATGCTGACCTTGGTCGATCGCCCCTTGATTCAACATGCGGTTGACGAGGCGCGGGCTGCCGGGATCGAGCAATTCATCTTTGTCACCAGCCGCGGCAAGGGCGCTTTGGAAGATCATTTCGACAATAACAGCGATCTGAAAAAAACGCTGGAAGCGCGCGGCAAAACCCAAGCTTTGGAATTGCTGAAAACCACCGATATTGATTCCGGCCAGTTGCTGTTTACGCGGCAAAGGGAGCCGCTCGGCCTCGGTCATGCGGTGTGGTGCGCGCGGCATCTGGTCGGCAACGAGCCTTTTGCCATTTTGCTGGCCGACGACGTTGTGCTGGCGGAAAAAGGCTGTTTGAAACAGATGATCGAGGCTTATGAAGAGGTCGGAGGCAATATGGTTGCGGTGGTCGATGTTCCACGCGACCAGACCAACCGTTACGGTATTCTGGACGTGGAATCCGACGACGGGCGTCTGGCCAGAATCAAAGGCCTCGTCGAAAAACCCGCGCCGGACAAAGCGCCGTCGACTTTGTCCGTCATCGGCCGCTATATCCTGCAACCGCAAATTTTCTATGAACTGGAAGCCAAGCAAGTCGGCGCGGGCGGCGAGATTCAGTTGACCGACAGCATGGCTCGTTTGATTGGCAAGCAGGCGTTCCACGGCCTGCGTTACAGCGGCACACGCTTTGACTGCGGTGACAAGGTCGGGTTCATCGAAGCGAATGTCGCGTTCGCGCTGGCGCATGCCGAGATGGGAGGCGCTGTGCGGGAAGCGTTGAAGAAGATGGTCATTTGAAGGGAAGAAAGATGATCGAAATTAACGTGCCCGGTTTTGGCAATCTTCAGCTGCTTCATCTTGTTTTAGATTACAATGGGACTATCGCATTTGATGGGGTGCTCTTGCCCGGCGTTAGCGAGGCGCTTGGCACGCTTGCACAAGATATTCAAATTCATGTTATCACAGCCGACACTTTTGGTGTTGCGGCAGCCCAACTTGCTGCTTTGCCGGTTGAACTAACCGTAATTCCGGTTGAGTTCCAAGCGGAAGCAAAGCTTAGTTTTGTTTCTCGGCTAGGCGTCGATTCCGTTGTCGCCTTTGGCAACGGTCGTAACGATTGCAAGATGCTGGAAGCCGTTGCGGTTGGCATAGCGCTTGTGCAGAAAGAATGCGCTTCCGCAGAGGCCGTCGCGAGCGCGGATGTTGTATCGACCAGCATTCTTGATGCGTTGGAACTTCTTTGCAATCCTAAGCGCCTGATTGCTACACTCCGTTCATGAGGCGCTTGACGGAACCACGGCAAGGCAGCATGTTTTGGGGAGAGGGAGGGTATACCCTGTTTTCCAAACAGATTCGGTTATTCCCTCGCGCCGCCTAAGAATCAAAGGGCATTCAATGGCCAACCCTTCTTCCGAAGAAGAAACGACCGAGGGAGGCAAACGTGTTTTGCCTTTCACGCTTAACTTCGGCCCGCAACATCCTGCCGCGCACGGCGTTTTGCGGATGATTTTAGAAATGGACGGGGAGGTGGTCGAACGCGCCGATCCGCATATCGGGCTTTTGCATCGCGGCACGGAAAAGCTGATCGAGTACAAAACTTATCTTCAGGCCTTGCCGTATTTCGACCGGCTCGATTACGTCGCGCCTTTGTCGCAGGAACATGCGTTTGTGCTGGCGATTGAAAAACTGCTTGGCCTTTCCGTGCCGCTGCGCGGGCAATATATCCGCGTGTTGTTCGTGGAAATCACGCGCATTCTGAATCATCTTCTTAACCTGACGACGTTCGCGATCGATCTTGGCGCGGTGACGCCGTCGTTATGGGGTTTTGAACAGCGCGAGATATTGCTTGAATTCTGCGAACGCGTCAGCGGCGCGCGTTTCCACGGCAATTATTTCCGCCCGGGCGGCGTGCATCAGGATTTGCCTGATAGGCTGAGCGAAGACATTTCCGCGTGGGCTGAACAATTTCCTAAATTCCTTTCCGATCTGAACGAGCTTTTGACTGAAAACCGCATTTTTCGCCAGCGCACCGTCGATATCGGCGTTGTCACGAAAGAACAGGCTGTCGCGTGGGGATTCTCTGGCCCGATGCTGCGGGCATCGGGCGTGGCGTGGGATTTGCGCAAAAGCCAGCCTTATGACGTTTACGCGTTAATGGATTTCGATATTCCCATCGGCCTGGCCGGCGACTGCTACGCGCGTTATCTCGTGCGGTTCGAGGAAATGAAACAATCCCTGCGCATCATCAAACAATGCTTGAAAGGCATGCCGCAAGGCCTTGTTTTATCTGACGATCATAAAGTTACCCCGCCCCGCCGCGCCGAGATGAAAACGTCGATGGAGGCGATGATCCACCATTTCAAACTTTTCAGCGAAGGCTTCCATATCCCCGCGGGCGAAACCTATACCGTCGTCGAAACCCCCAAAGGCGAATTCGGCGTTTATCTGATTGCGGACGGCACCAACAAGCCCTATCGCTGCCACATCCGCTCATCCGGCTTTGCCCATTTGCAGGGAAGCAACTTCATGTGTAAAGGACATATGCTGGCCGATGTGGTTGCGATCATTGGCAGTTTGGATGTCGTATTCGGGGAGGTTGATCGATGAGCGAAGCAAAGCCGCAACCCAAAACTTTCGCTTTCAACGGGGAAAACCTCGCGCGGGCGCGGAAGATTATCGCTAAATATCCCGCAGGGCGGCAGGCCAGCGCCGTCGTTCCGCTGCTCGATCTCGCGCAACGGCAAAGCGGGAACTGGCTGTCGCAAACGGCTATGGATTATGTGGCCGCGATGCTTGATATGCCGCCGGTTCGCGTTTACGAGGTCGCGAGTTTTTACACGATGTTCAACATGGAACCGGTCGGCGAGAATCTGGTTCAGGTCTGCACGACGACTCCGTGTTGGCTGCGCGGGGCGGACGGTATTGCGCGGGCGTGTAAGGAAAAGCTCGGTATCGACATCGGCGAAACAACGCCGGACGGAAAATTCACGCTGCGCGAATGCGAATGTCTGGGCGCTTGCGTCAACGCGCCAGTGGTTCAGATCAACGACGATTATTATGAGGATCTGACGCCGGAGGGGATAGGGGAGATCCTTGATAAGTTGAAGGAAGGGAAGAAGCCTAAAGCTGGTTCGCGGGCAGACAGCCGCATATCTGGCGCTCAGGACGGATCAACCAGCTTAAAGGAGAAAAACAAATGAGTTCAGAACAGAAGATACAGAAAAACAATCTTGAAAGATATGCAATGCGCGTTTGTTTCATCGCCATTTTGTTCTTTGCGTATTTTATTGGGACAGGCATTTACGATTTTATCAAATACTCGATGCCTGATTTTCTTATGAGCGGAGCTCAGTATGAAAAATTTGCTAGTAACGACGGGTATTGCCAGCAGGTTTTCGGAGCTTGCTTTGTTAGTGGCAATAGCGGTGTACGACTGCCCGACGAGGCCATTACAGCTAAAAGAGAGGCGGCTTTGAAATCCGAGACGGTAGGCTCCAAGCATAATGCCCTTGTTTCGTTGTTCTGGTCGATTATTTTTGCGCCGATCACTTTTGTTGTATGGTTGATGCATTGGCGAATTGGAACCAAAGCTCGCGAATCGCAAGGCGTGACGGATTGAAATGCTCGCCGATAAAGACCACATCTTCACCAACCTCCACGGCGTCGAGAGCTGGAATCTCGGGGCGGCGCGGCGGCGCGGGGTGTGGGATAATACGGCGGGGATTATTCAAAAAGGGCAGGCGTGGATTATCGGCGAGGTCAAAAATTCCGGCCTACGCGGACGCGGCGGGGCGGGCTTTCCGACCGGCATGAAATGGTCGTTCATGCCGAAAGACTTAAGCGTCCCGCATTACCTTCTGATCAACGCCGACGAATCCGAACCCGGAACGTGCAAAGACCGCGACATTTTGCGCTACGACCCGCATCGGCTTTTGGAGGGCGTTCTGATCGCCGCGTTTGCCGTGGGTGCGCATACCGCCTACATCTATATTCGCGGCGAGTTTTATAACGAAGCCTTGCGTGTCCAGCAGGCGATCGACGAGGCTTATGCCTATGGCCTGCTCGGCAAGAACGCGGCAAATTCTGGTTGGGATTGCGACGTTTATCTGGATCGCGGGGCAGGGGCATATAGTTGCGGCGAGGAAACCGCGTTGATGGAAAGCCTTGAAGGCAAGAAAGGCCAGCCGCGCAACAAGCCGCCCTTTCCCGCTGGCGCGGGGCTTTATGCCTGTCCGACGACGATCAACAATGTCGAAACAATCGCATTGGTGCCGGAAATCCTGCGGCGCGGGGCAGGGTGGTTCGCCGGTTTTGGCCGCCCGAAAAACAGCGGTACGAAATTGTTCTGCATCTCCGGCCACGTTAATAAACCCTGCAACGTCGAGGAGGCGATGAGCCTTCCGATGAAGGAATTGATTGAAAAATATGCGGGCGGCGTTCGCGGCGGGTGGGATAATTTGCTGGCGGTCATTCCGGGCGGTTCCTCGACCCCTGTTTTGCCGAAAGAGATTTGCGATATGGCGCTGATGGATTTCGACGCGCTGCGCGAGGCCGGATCAAGCCTTGGCACGGCAGGGGTGATCGTTATGGATAAATCGACCGATATTATTTATGCGATCGCGCGGCTCAGCAAATTCTACAAGCACGAAAGCTGTGGCCAATGCACGCCGTGCCGCGAGGGCGTGGCGTGGCTGGCGCGTATGATGATGCGTATGGTCGAAGGCCGCGCGACGACAGGCGAGATCGACACGATGCTGGATGTGACCAAACAAATCGAAGGCCGCACGATTTGCGCTTTCGGCGACGGCGCGGTCTGGCCGGTGCAAGGCTTGATCCGCCATTTCAGGCCGCAGATGGTAGAGAGAATTGAGCGGTACCGGAAACAGGCCAAGTTTGCGTAAAGGAAAGAAGCTTGTATTAAAAAGATTTTCTATCCGCGTTCCAAGGGTTTGTACTTGATGCGGTGCGGCTGATCCGCCTCTGTCCCCAAACGCCGATGCCGGTCGGCTTCGTAATCTTGATAATTTCCCTCAAACCATACCACCTGACTATCGCCCTCGAAGGCCAGAATGTGCGTCGCGACGCGGTCCATGAACCAGCGGTCGTGGGTGATGACGACAACGCAGCCGGGGAAAGCGACGATCGCGTCTTCCAAAGCGCGCAGCGTATCGACGTCGAGATCGTTCGACGGTTCGTCGAGGAGCAAAACATTCGCGCCGGATTTCAGCATCTTGGCCATATGCACGCGGTTGCGCTCGCCGCCGGATAAAACGCCGACTTTCTTTTGCTGATCGACGCCTTTAAACCCGAACGCCGCGACATAGGCGCGGCTCGGCATTGTTTTTTTGCCGAGGTCGATGACGTCCAGCCCGTCGGAGATTTCCTCCCACACGGTCTTGTCCGCGCGCAGGCTGTCGCGGCTTTGATCGACATAGCCGAGCTTGACGGTATCGCCGATTTTGATCGCGCCGCCGTCGGGTTTTTCCTGCCCCGTAATCATGCGGAACAAAGTCGATTTGCCAGCGCCGTTCGCGCCCAAAATGCCGACGATGCCGCCCGGGGGAAGCTTGAACGACAGATCGTCGATCAACAGGCGTTCGCCAAAGGATTTACGCAGATGTTCGGCGTCGATGACGGTATTGCCCAAACGCGGCGGGGCAGGAATGACGATTTGCGCGGTGTCCGAAGTCGCCTCTGCGCATTGCGCCAGCAAATTGTCGTAAGAGGTAATGCGCGCCTTGCTTTTGGCGTGTCGCGCTTTGGGCGATTGCCGGATCCACTCCAACTCGCGCGCCAGCGTTTTCTGGCGTCCGGTTTCCTCGCGCGATTCCTGCTCCAGCCGTTTCTGCTTTTGCTCAAGCCACGCCGAATAATTGCCTTCGTAAGGAATGCCCTTGGCGCGGTCGAGTTCGAGAATCCATCCCGTGACGTTATCGAGAAAATAACGGTCGTGCGTGACCATAACCACGGCGCCTGTATAAGCCGCCAGATAGGTTTGCAACCACGCGATCGACTCCGCGTCCAAATGGTTGGTCGGTTCGTCAAGCAGCAACAGGTCGGGTTTCTGCAACAACAGGCGGCACAACGCCACGCGACGCCGCTCCCCGCCCGAAAGCGTGGTCACATCCGCATCGGGGGCAGGGCAGCGCAAGGCGTCGAGCGCGATTTCGATCGAGCGGTTCAAATCCCACAAATTTCCGGCTTCGATCTTTTCCTGCAATTCGGCCTGCTCGTCGATCAGTCTTTGCATTTCGTCGGGATCTTCGACCTCGCCGAGTTTGTTGCTGACGGCCTCGAAACGATCAAGCAAATCCTTCTTCTCGCCCAATCCCGCCATCACGTTTTCCAAAACGGTCAGCTTGGGATCGAGTTGAGGCTCTTGCGGCAAATAACCGACGGTCGCGCCCTCTGCCACCCAAGCCTCGCCTGAATAATCGCTGTCGATCCCCGCCATAATTTTCAGCAAAGTCGATTTCCCCGCGCCGTTCGGCCCCAGAACCCCTATCTTGGCCCCGGGATAAAAAGACAGCCAAACGTCATCCAAAACCTTCTTCCCCCCCGGCCACGCTTTGGAGAGGCTTTTCATCACGTAGATATATTGATAGGAGGGCATAAGGGGCTTTCGGGGGTTTGTGGGACGGTATAGCGTTATTTACCAACAATGCGGGCGGAAAGGCAACTGTTTGCGGCCAGAGGTTTCTTCGAGTTTATTATTCCCGCGCAGGGAAGGGAATAAAACAAAGGGATTGGGATTCGCCGGGTTGCAGCTCTCAATGGCTGGACACAACGGAGACGGAGCGTGAGGAAGATTGCGTTGTCCCTTCCTGCTACGCACCTGACGGTTCTTTAAACCGTTACTTCGCCGACATCACCATAATCATCTGCCGCCCCTCGAAACTCGGCTCGGATTCGATTTTGCCGTAGGTTTCGAGTTCGGTTTTGACACGGGTGAAGACTTTTTGCGCGATGTCTTGGTGCGACATTTCGCGACCGCGGAAGCGCATCGTGACTTTGACTTTGTCGCCGTCTTTCAGAAAGGCCGTGGCGGCTTTCATCTTGATGGAGAAGTCGTGGTCGTCGATCATGGGGCGCAGCTTGATCTCTTTCAGCTCGACCACTTTTTGCTTCTTGCGCGCCTCGGCGGCTTTCTTCTGCATTTCATATTTGTATTTGCCGTAGTCCAGAACCTTGCAAACAGGCGGCTCGGCGTTGGGCGAAATTTCGACCAGATCAAGCCCGGATTCTTCGGCAAGCGCGATAGCCTCGCGCACCGGCATAACGCCGCGCATTTCGCCTTCGGCATCGACGACGCGAACTTGACGCGCGGTAATGCTGCCGTTGACTCGGGGGCCATCGTCTTTTTCACGGCGTGGCGGTTCTGTACTATTGCGATTCCGATTGGGTGGTGGGGGAGAGATGGAAAGACTCCTTTAAAAAGTTGAACGAAAAGGGACTATACCCTGTTAGGGGCGTCAAAATAAAGAAAAACTGTGTTTCGTCAATAGGTAAAGAAGCATTCAGGAGGCAGGGGTCACCATTCAGGGAAGGAGTGTGTCTTTCTTCCCTTAATGCTTCTTTGCCCTTGTCTTTTCACAATCAGCCGTCATTCTCTGCCTGACCTTATATATAGGGTGATTTATGCCGCCACCGAAAAAACGTTTGAAGAAAGTTGCTCCGCCTAGGAAAAGGTCTGGAATCGCGCGGTTTTTGCTGCGCGTGGGGGTTGTGGCGGCGATTTGGGGGGGAGTCGTTGCGGGGGTTTATGTTGGTTATTGCGCGATTGATTTGCCGGATGTTCATGAGGTTACGCAGCCGCCGCGCCGTCCCTCCGTCGCTTTGGAGGCGGAAGACGGCACGATTTTCGCGCGTTATGGCGATCTGATTGGCGAACATGTGACGCTTGACAGTATTCCCGCTTATGTGCCCGAGGCGATTATCGCGATTGAGGATCGCCGTTTTTATCATCATTTTGGCATAGATTTGCTGGGGATCCTCCGCGCCGTCGTTCGCAACGTGGTCGCCGGGCATACGGTTCAGGGCGGATCGACGTTGACGCAGCAGTTGGCCAAGAATCTTTTCCTGTCGCCTGAACGCACACTGAAACGCAAGGTTCAGGAAATGCTTTTGGCTTTTTGGCTGGAGCATACCTATACCAAAGACCAGATTCTGACCGCTTATCTGAACCGCGTTTATTTGGGCAGCGGCGCGTATGGCGTCGACGCCGCCGCGCGGATTTATTTCAACAAGCCCGCGAGCGAGCTGAACGTGCGCGAGGCGGCGATCATCGCCGGACTGCTGCGCGCGCCGTCGCGTTTTTCGCCTAAACGCGATCAAGTGCAGTCGATGGAACGCGCCAAAGTCGTTTTACAGGCGATGGTTGACGAGGGGTATATCACGGACGCGCAGCGCAACAAGGCGATTGCGGGCGGGCCGTCGCAGGGGCATAAAACGGCGGACGGCAATGACGGGCATTATTTCGCCGATTGGGTTTATGACCAACTCGGCCCGCTGATCGCGGATACGCAGCAGGATATGATCGTCAAGACCACGCTGGATTTGCCGCTGGAAAAAATGGCCGAGCGGGATGTCGAGGATATTCTTTCCAAACAGGGCGAAGCCCGCGATGTTTCCGAGGCGGCTTTGATAACGGTCGCGCCCGACGGCGCGGTGCGCGCGTTGACGGGCGGGCGCGATTATCGCGAAAGCCAGTTCAATCGCGCGACGCAGGCCGAGCGGCAGCCGGGGTCTTCGTTTAAGCCGATCGTTTATTTGGCGGCGATCGAGCAAGGCTTGACCCCCGACGACATCATTCCCGACGCGCCGATCACGATCGGCGATTATTCGCCTGCGGATTATGAGGGGCGGTATCTGGGTCCGATCACGGCGCGGCAGGCTTTGGCGGAATCGATCAATACGGTCGCCGTGCGCGTGTTGGAACGCGCGGGCGTGGGCAATGTCATCCAGACGGCGCAGGATTTGGGAATCTCGTCGCCTTTGGAACATGACGCCGCGCTGGCTTTGGGCGCGAGCGAGGTGACGCCTTTGGAAATGGCGACGGTTTACGCCTCGCTGGCTTCGGGCGGCAGGGCGATCACGCCTTACGCGATCAAGGAAATCGACAGCCGTTCGGGACAGGTTTTGTACCGCCATAATAACGTCACGCCGCCGCAAGTCGTCAATGCCGACGCGGTGGCCACATTGACCGGCATGATGGAAGATGTCGTGAAAGACGGAACCGGCAAAGCGGCTTCGTTAGGTTCGCGTCCGGTCGCGGGCAAAACCGGCACGACATCGGATTACCACGACGCGTGGTTCGCGGGCTTCACGGCGGATTACACGACGGTCGTTTGGATGGGCAACGACGATAATTCCTCGATGCGGAAAGTCACGGGAGGCAGTTTGCCCGCGCAGTTGTGGCACAACTATATGACCGAAGCCGAGCGCGGTTTGCCCGAAGCCGATCTGAAAACCGGCGGAAGCTTGGCGCAGAAAATCATCGACGGGGCAGGGGCTGTAACCACCGGCGTATCGGACGCCTTCGGAGCGTTTATCGAGAGCGTGGTGGGGGGGAAGAGGTGAGCGTTGAATCCAATATCCGGAAACTTTTCTGCGATCGCTTCTTTTCCAGTTTCTGGATCGCTGCGCCCATCATTGTGCCGTTTTATCAATCCAACGGCCTAAACGCGACCCAAGTTTTTACCATTCAGGCTATATTCAGCGCAGCCTGTCTTGTTTTTGAAATTCCCACGGGATACCTGTCGGATGTTATCGGGCGCAAGAAAACGATGATTGCCGGTGCGGCATTGCTTCCTATTGGACTTGCCGTCTATGCGTTTTCGCATGGCTTCTTTGGTTTTGTGGCCGCTGAAATCATCATTGCCTTGGCCAACAGCCTCCGCTCCGGAACGGATACGGCTTTTCTGTATGATACGTTGATCGAACTGAAACGCGAAAAGGAACATAAACGACTCGAAGGCACGGGCCATTTTCTTTCAAGCACTGGCGTTGGTGTAGCGGCGGTCATTGGTGGCTTGCTTTCAACGCTTTCTCTCAGAACCCCGTTTTACGCAAATGGCTTGGTATTTTGCGTTCTCTTGCCGCTTGCGATTTCCATGCGCGAGCCGAAAAGGGAAGCTCAAACGCGCAAGCCCATGAAAGAACATGGTGCTGAACTTGTGAAGGCCGTAAGATATTGTCTTCATCATTATGAAATCAGGAATGCCGCCATCTATTCGGCTATTTTAGAAAGCACAGGCATCATCGGAATTTGGACTTACTTTCTCTATTACGGCAAACTGGGCATCGGCCTTGGATATTACGGCATTATCGCGGCTGCGTTTGGTTTTATAAACGGCACCGGCGGGAAGTTGGCGCATGCTGTCGAGGCAAAAATCGGACGAACGGCGGCGCTTTCGCTGCCCTTATTGATTGCGCCAAGTTTTCTATTTTTGGGGCAGATGCAAACCATTTATGCCCTACCGCTCATTTACCTGAACGCGTTTTTATGGGGATTTGCGACGCCGCTTCTCAGGGATTTTGTTCATCAACGCACGCCGTCGCGCATTCGCGCAACCACGCTGTCGGTTGTCAGTATGGGGGGGAGAATATGTTATGTGTTGATTGCGGTTCCGGTCGGAAAAATTATCGACATGTATTCTTTGCAAACCGCGCATATGTTTTTGGGCGCGGTATTTCTTATGGTTGGCTCGCTGGCTTTGTTATCCTTGTTCTCGCAACGGAGAGTGGCGGAACATTAAATCTGGACACTGGCTTTCGCCGGTGTGACGATCCTTCTTGAGGGAGGACAATCACGGATGCGCCCGCGCCCCCGATCCCGCCGCTAGCGAGGACTGGAACGTTGACAGATCGTTCAGGAGTTTGGCCTCGTCGCCGAGCAGCGTGCGCAGGTTGCTTCCGGCCCAGCCGTAGCCGGAGCCGTTCAGGACTACGGCGGGGTTGACGTTCAGCGTGGCGCAGGCGCTTTTCTCCGCTTGGTCGAAGACTTGGGGCGTTGCTTGCAATTTGATGACGGAGTCGTAATCCGCTCTCATGCCCTGAAACGCCCAGCAGGTCGCCGCCAGCACGCCCAGATTATGATAAAATTGTTCCCGCGCCGTCAGGCTGAAGATGTCCGCGGTGTTTGCGGTTTGATTAAGGCGGGTGTATTCGTCGCCGATCACGCCCGCGAGATCGGACGTCAGGGCGGACAGCGTGTCGATGCGCGGGTCGAACGACGCTTTGCCCTCGGACAGGTTTTTGTTGAACGCATCCAGATGCGCGACGGCTTTGCGGTATTGGTCGGCGGTGCTGTTGGCGGGGAAGATCGACCAGACATTATCTCGGTTGAGGTTGTTGAGCGCTGCGCTGATATGGACGTTGACCCCGCTCGACGCGCCCTCGCGCGTGAAATGGTTGTTCGCTTGCTGCGCAAGCTTGATCATGACTTGCTGCACGCCTTCCTGAAAGCCTGTTATGTCGAAGCGTATATGATAGGGCAGAAACGGCGAGCCGCTGGGCGCCCAGCCGCTGCTCTTCAGCTCGCGCTCGATGCCGCGCGCCATTTTCTCGATGATAAGGCTACCGCCCGGGGGCGCGGTGACATTCAGATCGGTGTTGTTGACGGTGCCTGAAAATTCGCCGATGGCGATATAGACCGCGATAAGGATTATGAGGGTAAGCGCGCCCAGTTCCATAAATTTTTCTGGTCGCAGCAGTTTGGCTTTGGCGGCATCCAGAAGGGCGGCGAATCGAGGGAATAATTCCGAAGAGAGATTCATTTCAGCCTCGTTGAAAGCGGTCAATGCTGCATTATATATAGGCTGATTCATAGTACTCGACTCGCATTTAAAGCCCCATATTTAGCAGGGGTTTCAAAGGCAAGCGTGGAGAAAAAAGCTGGTGGAGAAAAGCGAATAGCCGGTCAAGATTGGCCGTAGCAAAGATTTTTCGCAAACCATGGAGG
>JARLJD010000006.1 GCA_031291395.1 Alphaproteobacteria bacterium
GCGAAGACCTCTATTTCAGGTTGAACAGCGCGATTTTGACTTTGCCGCCGCTTCGCGAACGACACGATCTTGAATGGCTCATCGAAAAAATGCTGGTTCAGCGCCGCATCGCTCATAAACGCGCCTTCTCGGTTGCGCCTGACACCATGGCTCGCCTGCGCCAGCATGACTGGCCCGGCAACGTCAGGGAACTGGTCAATGCGCTGGATTACGCCTGCGCCATGACCGAAACCGGTTTGATCGAAATCGAGGACCTTCCTGAAAGCCTCGCCGAACCAGGAGCCCGCAAAGAGCCACACGGGGGCCCCCAGGAAGCGCTCTTGAACGATCTGCGGCGCCACGGGTGGAATATTTCGCAGGTCGCGAGGCTTCGTGGAGTCGATCGAACAACGATTCATCGACAAATCCGGCGCTTCGGCCTCGCCGACAAAAAACTGCAACATGACTGATGGGCTCGATGAGCCGATTCAGTCCCTCCAACTGTGGCGACGGATCGCACACCTGCGGCGTCGCAGCCTCACCCATGGCGCCGGATAAAATCCCATAACTTATTGTTGTTATGGATGATTGCGGCAAATAACGTCCTGGCGCCGTGCTTGCTCCAAGGCAAACGTCCTTCGCCAAACCAACCAAAAATTGCGAAGTCAATGTCCTGCCTCCACTGCAGCGCACTGACAGAACGGCGGATCTCGTTTGCCGGGAATCGAACCGTCGCAAAACTAATGGATGCGCACGAACTCCGATGCCGATCGGCGTCGCGGGTCATTTCAAGAATTCAGGTCAAACTAAATCGTACTTGTGGGGAGCGAAAAATGTCCAAAGCCATCATTGTTCAGCCGGGCGGCGGTTTCGACCGCGTCACCATCGGCGTCAGCGGAGCCCACCATTCCGCCAGCGCGCTGCGGTGGGAGCAGGACATTGACATGTCGCAATTTTTGGTTGGTTTAGCCAAGGACGCTTGCCTTGCAGCAAGCTTTGCGCCAGAAGGCGATGTGCCGCATTTATAAACAATAACAATAAATTATGGAATATAATCCAACGCCAGGAGCGAGGCTGAGACGCCGCAGGTGTGCGATCCGTCGCCACAGTCGAAAGGCCCTAACGGGCGTATCGCGCGCATCAGTCATGTTGCAACTTTTTGTCGCTGAGGCCGAAGCGCCGGATTTGACGGTGA
>JARLJD010000212.1 GCA_031291395.1 Alphaproteobacteria bacterium
GGGGATGTTTCCGTTTAAAATCATCCTCAATGGCTTTCACCAATGCGTCCGACCTGCCCATCAGAACCTCCAAAATTTGTGGAGAATCCTTGAATCACATCCGATTCTTGTGCGTCAAGAAAATTTGACGGGTGGTAAGCGAAAAGCTTGAAAGCCGCGACCCCTTTGATGACTCCAGTCAAACGAAAGCGTGGATAGGGTGCAATAGCTCTTCGGCTCCGTCATAAATCATGCGCAAAGCGGTATAAAGCACGACGCCGATGCCAAGAATGGCGATTTTGGGATAGCGCGTGGTCAGGCGCGCGATTTGGGTTGAGGCAAGCCCCATCAGCGCCACCGACAGAACAAGCCCGATCGCCAGCTCCGGCTTATGATCGCGCGCGACTCCGGCAACGCCCAGAACATTGTCCAGAGACATCGAAACATCGACCGCGATGATCTGCTTGACGGCATCAAGGAATTTATTTGCCGCAAGATCGGGGTCTTGCGTTTTTCTCGAATGCGCCGCGCGCAATTCGCGCGTCATCTTCCACCCGACCCACAACAGCAGAATGCCGCCTGCGACCAGCAAGCCTGTGATGCGCAATAACCGAACGGCAAAAAACGCCATAAGAAAGCGCAACGCCGCAGCCCCCGCAATGCCCGCCGCCATCGCGCGGCGGCGCAACGGCGCAGGCAAAGCCGCCACGGCCATGCCGACAACCACAGCATTTTCACCTGAAAACGACAGATCAATGAAGACGATCTGGGCAAGAAGGAGGAGAGACGGCGCCGGAATCACACATTTTCCTTATTGTTTTGTCTCTATATAACAAACCGCGCCGTTTCGTAGGAGCGGCTTTCAGCCGCGACAGCCCTTAGAGCAAAGAGTTGCCGTTCACACAAAAAAGCGTCATTCGTCTCTTCGATTCCCGCTCTCTGATTGGAAGGCTCCACATCGAGCGGTGGTGTGCAATCCTCCGCGGCCTGCTTGCGCAGGTGGGCGCCATATATCCTGACCACGGTCAGGGCAGGGACGGCTCCCTAGAGGTTATCATTATCGGCCCCGGGGATAGTGCTGCCGGTCGCGTCGCGCAGAAAGCCTTCCGGTTTCTATTTTACGCTCTGCCAACTTGGGAAGCAAGGTCGGTGACGCGTTGTGTCGGCGTTCAACGAATTGTCCGATTAGATAGCCAATGAAATGTCCGATAGTTCCCGTTTTGTACATGGGGGCTGAGATGAAAATCGAACGGGCAATTCAGGAGGGCTTGAGGATGTTGAAGTTTGACGAGGTGAA
>JARLJD010000213.1 GCA_031291395.1 Alphaproteobacteria bacterium
ATGGGCTATCGCGAGCGGCTGGAAAAATGCGGGCTGATGTTCGCGGGCACCTCGCCCGACGGCCTGCTGCCGGAAACCGTGGAGCTGGCCGACCACCCGTGGTTCATCGGCGTGCAATACCACCCCGAGCTGAAATCGCGCCCGTTCGAGCCGCACCCCCTGTTCGCCAGCTTCATCGCGGCGGCCAAGGCGCAGAGCCGGCTGGTGTAGGGCTGAGCTTTTTTTCTTCAGCGGGTTTGTCGTTAAAAAGTCACGGTTATTGTTTTTGTCGAGAGGGTGTGCTGCCTTTCTCGAAAGCCTTTTCAACCGCCCATTTTTTGTTTTTGCGAGTCGGCTGATGCTCAACTTTTGGGGAGGTCTTATTCTCGGAGCTCTGCTCGGAGGAGTGCTTATTGAGCCGGTCAAAATAATAATTGTGCTATCCATATATATTATCGTGACTATACTGCCTGATAAGGGTGAGAGATTAACAACAACAATGCAAATTGTCATTGGGCTTTCATCATTGTTGCTTTGTATGGGTGCTGCGGTTTATTTTATGTTGAGAACAAAATACCGACTGATTCCTGGGGTCTTATTAGGTATTCCCTTGCTGGCCTTGGCATCGTTAAGCTTCTTCGCGCCCGCCCATTAAAGGCCGCGCAAAGCGCCTTGTGAAATGCGGCTTGACTGTTGAGGCACATGCCCAAGCGGCTACTCGTCGATGCGTCGTCACCAGGCCGCAGAGCTGACTGGAAGAAATCTCAATCCTCGATCGGCGGGGCGTGGGCCTCGTCGAAGCCTGCCGCGGCGAGGCGGTCCAGCGTCGCCTGCAGCCCTGCCGTGTCTGGGCAGATCGTCAGCGACACCATGCGTCCCCACGCCAGTTGCGCGATGTGACAGCCGAAATTTTCGGTCCTGACGCCGTCCGCGCCCTCGTTGCCCTCACGCCAATCGACCACGGCCAAAGTGTTCCAGGGTGGGCCGGCCACCGCGATCGCCGTTAAATCGAATCTTATTCCCGGCAGCAAACGATAGAGCCGCTCGTACCAGCTCCGGGTCGCGGCGAGGGAATGGCGCGCGCCGCCCAAGGCCGAACGCCCCAGAAAGCGATGGACGAAACGCGGTGCGAACGCGTCCAGCACCGGCTCAGCGTCGCCGCGCCCGACGGCGTCGAATAGTCCGGTGATCCGGCGGCGGACGATGGCCTGATACATCGGAATTTCCGGTATTTATGGTTGAGGTTCAATGAATGAACCTGA
>JARLJD010000214.1 GCA_031291395.1 Alphaproteobacteria bacterium
AGGGGATGTTTCCGTTTAAAATCATCCTCAATGGCTTTCACCAATGCGTCCGACCTGCCCATCAGAACCTCCAAAATTTGTGGAGAATCCTTGAATCACATCCGATTCTTGTGCGTCAAGAAAATTTGACGGGTGGTAAGGTTGATTGGGGAAAGAATCGCTTTGGATGAGATAGACATAGAACATGGGGATTCTTGTTCTAACCAGCCCTCCTACGCCTAAGCAGGCTTCGGAGGGCACTTTCAAACGCGAAGCGTTTGAAAGTGGCGGATGGGGTGGGATTCGAACCCACGGTGGGGTTGCCCCCACGCCGGTTTTCAAGACCGGTTCCTTAAACCACTCGGACACCCATCCGGCTATAGGACAAAAAACGATTCTTTCCGTTGGTCGGCAAGAGAATAGGGCGTTCGCGTTCAAAATAAAGCAAAATAACGCAGCGCCCCGCGCTTTCTAAACCAGCGCTGCTTCAACCTTCTGGCAGATATAGTGATAGAGGCATAGATGAACCTGTTGGATGAACGGCGTTTCCTTTGAAGGAACGTCGATCAGAATATCGCAGGCTTGCGTCATTTTCCCGCCGCCTTGTCCCGTAAGGCCGATTGTTGTCATGCCCATTTCTTTGGCTTGTGCCAAGGCCGCAAGGACGTTAGCGGAATTGCCAGAGGTGCTGATTCCCCACAAAACGCCGCCCGCCTCGCCGAACGCTTCGACCTGACGAGAAAAAACAGTTTCAAAACTGTAATCGTTTGCCCAAGCCGTCAGAATAGCGGGATTTGCGGATAGAGACAGACACTTCTGCGCAGGCCGCTCTTTCAAAAAACGCCCGACGAGTTCCCCCGCAATATGCATCGCATCCGAAGCCGATCCGCCGTTGCCGCAGACCAGCAAAATTCTGTTAGCGCGAAAGGCGGAGACAATGATCTCGACCGCTTTGTCAACTTGCGCCATAGCGTCAGTCTGCGCCGCCGCCTCGATCAGCGCCGCAGATTGGCGCAAATAATCCTGAATGGTCATGCGCGTTTTCCTTTTGTTTGAATGGCTGTTAGTCTGCCCTTGCTTCAGAAGGCGCGGGGGTGGAACCCCGCGCTACCATTCGCTTCATTTTGAATGAAGCAGCCCACGAGATGGGTTTGGTTAGCCCAATCGACCGGCAAAGGCAAGAAATGCGGAATCGCCTTGCTTCGGCTAACTCAAACTGTAATTTAAGTCGCGAATCGGCGTATGCAGTTGTTTCCTCATGCGATCACCATAGCGACATGCCTCTTTCCTTTTTACGCATACTGGATACTTGGGTCGGGAAAGGACTTCTGTTCATCCTCGCCCTGCCGCTTCGGTGGATCGCCGCTTTTCTTCCCATTGCCGCGAACCGGCGCCGCGTGTTTCTGAAAATGAAGGGCGGCGGAAGCCTGATTATCGCCTTTCCCTCCCTGCTCGGTTTAAGACGCCAATATCCTCAAGACGAATTTATTCTGGTCTGTACGCGCGAATCCAAGATTTACGCCGAACTGACCGGCGTCTTCGACCGTTTCGTGAGCGTCGACGACACCAAGCTTTCCGCGCTGATCCTCTCCGGCATCAAAGCCGTACGCGCCTGTTTCCGCGCCGCGCAATGCATCGATTTAGAGCCGAACAGCATCCTTGCCGCCGTTTTCACGATGCTGACATGCGCCACCGAACGCGTCGGATTTGTCAGCCCCCGCCAACCGGAACGCGCCGCCGCCTACAGCGTCCCGATTTCTTACGATCCCGCTGCGCCGATCTATGTTTATTACGACAAGCTTTGCGAACAAGGGGGTGCCGCTCCGGCATCGGCGCAGGATTGCCGTGAAAGAATGCTGGCTTTGTTGCCACCACGCGATACCCATGCCGTGCGGACTCCCTCCCCCCCCCCTTGGGGGGGGAGGGTCGGGGTGAGGGGGGAAGTTGGTGGTATAATCCCCGCGCCCCCCCTCACCCCAAACCCCTCTCCCCCCAAGGAGGGGGAGAGGGGCTTTACCGTGGCGATCGCCGCTTTCTCCTCCGACTTTGCCCGCGAACGCATGATGCCGCCCCAAACGTGGGCGGCTTTGCTGCGTCGCGTCTATGCCGACATGCCTTTGCGCATTGTGATGCTCGGCTCATCCAACAATATACACGCCGCTCAAACTCTTTGCGATCTGCTGCAGATAGAACTTCCTTCCGCATCCGTCGTCAATGGCGCAGGAACCTGCACGCTTGCGCAAACCGCGGCGCGCATGCTTTCCTGCGACGAAATCTGGTCGATCGATTCAGGCCTACTTCATATCGCGCGCGCTCTAGGCGTTTCCACGCGCTCTTTCTGGGGGCCGACAATGCCGACGCAAAGGCTGAGGCCGATAGAGGGCTTGTCCGAAAAGATTTTCTACCACCCCCTGCCCTGCTCGCCTTGCATACCGTCCACTGCAAAGCCGCCTTGTAGCGGATACAATTTATGTATGATAAACATGGCGGAAGAAAAATCCGATTCGCCGCCATCGTGAGTAAAATGAACGACTTCCTTCGCACAATCATCAAACCGCCTTACCGCAACCTCCCTTGGCTGGCTCTTGGCTATGTCATCGCCTGTGTGCTGATTTTGCATCACGGCGGCGTGTTCACGGGGCATCTGATCGGCTTTGACGATCATGTGCGCATGACTGAAATTCTAAACTGGATCAACGGCGCGGGCTGGTACGACAGAACGATGATGCGCGCCAATCCGCCGGAAGGCTTTACCTCTATCTGGGCGCGCATCGACGAAATTCCCTTTGCCGTTATCATTATTATAGCTCAGAAATTCATGCCGCAAAAAATCGCGGCGCTGGTCGCCGCCGCGATCGTCCCCTTGATTGAAATCGTCCTTCTTTTTGCCGCCGCCGCGCCCTATTTTGCGCGGCCTCTCGTCGGCAAGAACAAAGCGCGCCTGATCGTCCTTTTCCTGATCTTCACCTCGCTCCTTAACACTAAATATTTTTCGTACAGCGGCTTTGTCGTCGGTCAAGTTAGCCACCACCCGTGGTATGTCATCCTCAATCTCCTTATGTTCGGCGCGACGGCGCGGCTGGCTATGGGCAGCGCGCGCTTCTCCCCGATACTGATGCTGGGCGGATCGATCGCCCTACTTTTTTCCGTCGGCATCGAAAGCTTTCCGCTGATCGCGGGAGCCGCCGGTCTACTTGCGCTCGTCGCGTGGAGCGGCGGGCGCCCCGCCGTCGTCGCCCGCGGAGGAGACGGATTCCTGCTGGGCGCGATGGGAGCGTTGCTGCTGCTGCCCGCGCAACAGCCCCCCGAGCAATGGATGACGATTTCCTTTGCCGAGCCGTCCATTCTCGGCGTTATCCTGATTCTCGCAGCGGGCGTTTTTTTGAAATTCGAGCGGGAGATCCTGCTTCGCCTTAACGCCCGCAAAGCCGCTGCCGCTGCGATTCTTTGCGCCGCCGCCGCTCTTATCGGCGCAGGATTGGTGTGCGCCTTTCCCGACATACTGAACGGCGGCGCGGCGGGATTATCTCCAATCGAGCGTGAAATGGCGCTTCACGTCCACTTTGAAGCTTTATCCATCTATGGCGCTTCGCGCGATTCTATGGAATTTATCGGCCTTGCCGCGCCGATCTTTCTCGCGCTGGCCGCAGGAATATTCTCCGCGCTGCGCGCCAAAGGCCGCCGCCGCGCCACTGCGATCTGCTATCTTGGCTTTGCCGCCTTGGGCGGCGGGATGAGTTTTGTCTATTCGCGCTACTATCACCATGCGATGACGACGGCCTGCGCGTGGTTGTTATGGACGTGGGAGAAGATCAAGGATCATCTGCGCAAAGACCAATATTTTAACTGGCTCGCGCTGGCGATATTCATTGCGCTTGGCCCTTTCTGGATGCTTCTTCTTCCGGAAATCGATTCCGGCGCACCTATCATCCCGAATGTGCTTTTGTTTCCGGCGAGCGTACAAGCAGCGCCAGTCATCGGCGACCCCATCCCCCTTTCCGATTTTATCAACGCGCATTACAACAAGAACACCTTGCTTGTGGTGAATCATCCGGAATCGGCAAATTTTCTTTACTATTCCGATGTGCGCATAGATTTTATCGACAATTATCCCTCGCATAACAAATTCATCGACAATTTCAATCTCTTCGCCACGCATGATCCAAAATTTGCGGAAGAAATCGTGGCGCGGCACAACGTTGATCTGATTGCGGTCTGCACCTATCATCGAGAGCTTGAGCCTGTCATTTCCGACGGCGCTTTGAACTTCTACGCCCTGCTGCAAACCGAACATGCTCCCCATTGGCTGAGGAAAATCGACGTCGGGAACGTCACCAACTATCTGCTTTACGAAGTTGATAAAAAAGCGGTCGCCCGCGATTTGGGAACAGCCGGATAAAAACCCGCCATGAGTAAAAACACTGATCGACTGATCGACGTCATGGCGCGGCTGCGCGATCCTCAAGGAGGCTGCCCGTGGGACATCAAACAAACCCACGCGAGTCTGGCCGCGGACACGATCGAGGAAACCTATGAACTGGTCGAAGCGATCGAAAACAACGACATGCAAGCAATTAAGGAAGAATTAGGCGACGTTCTTCTTCACGTCGTTTTTCACGCGCAATTGGGGCGCGAGGCCGGATCGTTCGATTTCGACTGCGTTGCGGCCCATGTCGCCGATAAAATGATCGAACGCCACCCGCATGTTTTTGGCGAACGCGACGTAAAAACGGCGCATGAGGTTCTGGTTAACTGGGAAAACGACAAGGAAGCCAAACGCAACGCGCAAGCCGCGGGAGGCAAAGTCAGTGCGCTCGACGGCGTCAGCGCGGCTCTGCCCGCCGCAACCCGTGCCGTAAAATTGCAAAAACGCGCCGCCCGCGTTGGCTTTGATTGGGACAAGGCGCAAGACGTGCTAGCCAAAATCAGGGAAGAAATCGGCGAGCTGGAACATGAGATAGCGGTAAAAGCCGAGAAGGATTTTCTTGAGGACGAATTAGGCGACGTTTTCTTCGCCGTCGCCAATCTGGCGCGCAAACTGGACATCGATCCGGAAGGCGCGTTGCGCCGCACGAACCGCAAATTCGAACGCCGATTCCGCGGAATCGAAACCGCCCTTGCCAAACAAGGGAAAAAAATCTCCGACGCCTCGCTGGAGGAAATGGAGCGGATTTGGAATGAAATCAAAGCCGAGGAGAAAAAGCCTAGGGAAGAATGACCGCAGCCCTTCTCTTGTTTCTTTTTTATTCGTTGACCCAACACAACAAAACTTATCCACAACCCCTTGTTTTTGTTCCGATACAGAAACAATGCGCCAAAAAGATCATGTTTTACATGAAGAACGGCCTTTACTTGCAGAATTTTCGTCTTTCCCTCAAATGATTCGCAAGAAACGACCTAAAAACAGCATCGATTCGGGTCGAGTCTCGATCCAATCGGGCATTATATGGCTTCAAGCTGTCGAATCTTTGACTGAGTCGCCCGATTCTTCCTCAATAAGTCCAAATAAAAGCCTGTCACAAGCTTATTTCACCACCGAAACAGCCGATTCGCTTCCCTAAAGACAAGCGACGTTATCAACGACAAAACACCTCCCCGACAATTTCCTGCGCCGTTTTTCCCTGTTCGCGCAAATGGCGGAGGGTTACGGATTTGTCGCGCTTGGCATAGCGCCGTCCCGCTGCGTCCTTCAACAGCGCGTGATGAAAATATTCCGGGGTTTCATACCCCAGCAAAGCCTGAAGCAATCTGTGAATATGCGTCGAGGTGAATAAATCTTCGCCGCGTGTCACAAGCGAAATGCCTTGCACATGATCGTCAACGGTCACGCTGAGGTGATAACTGGTCGCCACGTCCTTACGCGCCAGCACGACATCGCCAAAGATTTCAGGCCGCGCCTCCACACGACCCTTCGCGCGGTCATGCCAAAACAGCGATCCCGTCAGGCGCAGCGCCGCGCCGACATCGAGCCGCCAGTTGGCGGCAAAGCGCCGTTCCAGTTTTTCGGCGCGTTCCCGTTCGGACAAAGAACGGCAGGTTCCGGGATAAAGCAAGCCAAGCGCGTGCGGCGCATGCACCGCGCTTTGCGCTTCCCGTTCGATCTCGCCGCGCGTACAGAAACAAGGATAAACCAGCCCCATGCTGCGAAGCCTATCAAGCGTCGCGGCGTAATCCGCCAAATGCTGCGATTGCCGCCGCACTGGCTCCGGCCATGTCAATCCGAGCCAATGCAAATCTTCAAAGATTGCATCGGTAAATTCCGGCTTGCAGCGCACAGGATCGATATCTTCAATACGCAAAAGAAACGCGCTGCTTTCCGCTGCCAGCAAAGCCGAATAAGCGTGGCCAAGATGCAGATATCCGGTTGGGCTGGGAGCAAAGCGGGTAAGGGGCATCGAATCCTTTGTGCACAAAGTGATTGAACAACAGCATTGGCAACAAAACCACCCGTCATCCCGGCGCAAGCTGTGGTTCAAATCAAATCTAGAGCAAATTCCACCCGGATAGAATCGAAAAACATCTGTGCAAAAGGGGAAGGAAGTGATTCACCCTGTTAGCTGAAGGGTCAGCAAACATGACGCGCCGTTTGCGTTTTGCCCTCAACCAATTTCATTTCTTGCCCCCCCCCCCCCCTTAAGCGGGCATGTCGGTAAGAAAGGGGCGTTTTCTGAAGTCAATCAAACGCTGTCTTCCGTTAACGCAGTTTGTGAATGGTTGAACAGGATATCGCGCGGAGTTCATAAGCCCGAATCATGATCCGGAAAACCGTTCTCGAATTTCTGGCTGATAAAGGGACATTCGTCCGGCCTATGGCGCCCCGCTAGCGGAAGTCTGCGCTCCTTTTAGCTGATCGCGCATGACCTTCAGCAAACCGTCGATCTGTCCGTCATTGTTTTGGATAACCGAAGCGTATTCCTGACGCTGGGTGACGCTGAGGCTTACGCCTTCGACGATAACGTCAATCACGCCCATTTTACCGTTCTTTTGCCGCACACGCCAATCAATCGTCGTCGGCTTGGAACCGTCGGGATGCGTAATCTGGCTCGATACGACAGCATCCTCTTCGGACTCGGGGCGAAGACCGACAACCTGAAAGTTCTCGCCTGTGGCTAGAGTCATGCGGTCTCCATAATTCTTAATCACCAGCGCCTTAAACAAATCCATATATTCGGATTGCTGTTCGGGCGTCGCGGTTTTCCATGCGCGACCGATAACAAAACGGCCGATCGTTCTCAAATCGAACGCATCGTTAAGGATAGCGCTGAATTCTGCGTTGCGCTGTTCGGAGGATAGTTGCTTGTTGGAAATTATTTTAATGGCGCGGTCGCCCAAATCCTGAATGAATTTGCCGTCGGGCGATTGCAGAGCCTGATCAGGCACCGCCGACGAACCTGCCTCTGCCGCCCGCGCCGGTGCGCCTATTGCCGCAGACTGGAAAAGCGCGACGACCAAAAAGACCGAAAGCAAAGAACGCGACAGGCGAGGCATTTGAAGACTCCGAATAAGAGGGAAGAACGCCACCAGAATGGAGTGGCATTTTTTCTATCTTATCCCCCTAATCCGTGTCTTTTCCAAGACAAAGATTAATTTTCTGGTTTTCCTAAAGCTTTTTTCGCCTTCCGAGGATTAACGCGAGGCGTTGTTTTTAAAAAAACATTCTTGAAATCCGAAAAAACTGGACAATTTATGCCAAACTGATACAGCGTGGTCGTTCGCGGGGTCGAAAGAGCCTGCGGGCAGGCTTTCGCGGGCGTGGCGGAACTGGTAGACGCGCAGGATTTAGGTTCCTGTGACCAAAAGTCGTATGGGTTCAAGTCCCTTCGCCCGCACCAATTGCCGCGCTGAAGCGTAGCGAAGGCGGGATAGATTGTAATTTTCGTAAGGAGCGGCTTCCAGCTGCGACCCTTTGTTATGACGGCAACAGTCGCGGCTGGAAGCCGCTCCTACGAGAAAGCAAGCGTACAATTGCAAAACCAAACCAAGGAAAGACGACATTATGGCTAAGATTCAGGTGCTGAAAGAAGAAGGTTTGAAACACGAATTTTCGGTCATCGTGCCGAAGCAAGAGCTTGACGAAAAGAAGCGCCTGCGCCTGATTGAAATCAGCAAGACGGCCAAGTTGCCCGGCTTCCGCCCCGGCCATGTGCCGATGAATGTGATCGAGCAGCGCCACGGGCAGGAAGCCCGCGCCGAGACGCTTGACCAAGCCCTTTCCAAGGCGATGGAACAAACCTTAACGGAACACAAACTGCGCCCCGCTTTGCAGCCGAAAATCGAGGTGGTCAGCCTTGCCGAAGACAAGGATGCGGAATTCAAGCTTTCGTTTGAAGTGCTGCCGGAAGTCAAAGTCGGCGATTTTAGCGCGATTGCTTTGGAGCGCCCGATTGCGGAAGTCGAAGATTCCAAGGTCGACGAAACGATCACCGCTTTTGCCAAAAGAATGCGCGAGCCTGAGCTTGTGACGGAAGCGCGCCCCGCGAAAATGGGCGATGTCGTTGTCATCGCTTACGACGGCAGCGTTGACGGCGAAAGGCGTCCGGGCATGAAGGGCGACGATTACAAACTGGAATTAGGCTCCAAATCCTTTATCGACACGTTCGAAGATCAACTGGTCGGAAACAAGGCGGGCGACAAAAAGACGATCACGGTTACCTTCCCTGACCCCTATCACGCGGCAGAGCTAGCCGGTAAACAGGCGGTGTTCGAGGTCGAGGTCAAGGAATTGCGCCAGCAAAAGCCGATCGAGCTGAACGACGATCTGGCCAAGGAACTTGGATTCCCTGACATCAACAAACTGCGCGACCGCGTGCGCGCCGATATCGATATCGATTACAAGCGCATCAGCCGCTCGGTCGTCAAGCGCGCCTTGATGGACGCGCTGGCGGAAGAGGTCAAGTTTGGAGTTCCCTCCGGCCTTGTGGATGCGGAATTCGCCAACATCTGGAAACAGGTTCAGGCTGCGCGGAACAGAGGCGAATTGCCTGAAGGCGACAAGGACAAGAGCGAAGACGAATTGCGCGCCGAATATCGCGGCATAGCGGAACGCCGTGTTCGTCTGGGGCTTTTCCTTGCCGAAGTCGCGACGCAAAACAAGATCGAAGTGGCGCAAGGCGAGTTGCGCAACGCTTTATTGGAAGAGGCGCGCCGCTTCCCGGGACAGGAAAACACCGTGTTCAATTATTACACCCAAACGGAAGGCGCCCTCGAACGCATCCGCGCGCCTTTGCTGGAAGAAAAAGTTGTGGATTACATCATCGGCCAAGCGCAAGTGACGGAAAAGCCCATCTCAGGCGAAGAATTGCTGAAATTGCCGGAGGAAGAATAAGGTTTGCTTATTTGTGTGGGGGTCTAATCCGCGACTACTATGATGGTATCAGCGCAGCTTCCTGCGTCTGAAGGCGGGACTGTTACAAAAATAAATCCACACATGACGGTTGTTTTTAAATAATTGAAGAGGGATAAGCGCCTTCACACGCTCACAATCTTCCCCGGAAACCAGATCCTTCCCTGTTTGTCCTCGATTTCGATCAACCATGCATCGGGGTCGACTTGGGTTTGGCGCGAGAGATAGGCATCGGCGTCTTTTTCGGTCATCGGGTCGGTGGGAGTCGCGGGTGTCCAGACACGGGCGTCGTTATAGCGGGCTTCGATCAGGATTCTTGCCGTGCCGTTCAGCAGATTGATTTTCAGGATCAGCGTACCGCTTGAAGGATCCCCGCGATGAAGCACCATAACGGGAACGCCCTCGCGCGCAGCGAGGCGCGTCATGGCGCTGACATACAGGTCGGTCGAGAGCCGGTCTTCGTTCACTCGAACCCGACTTTTTCCGAAACGAAATACAAAGGCCGCGCTTTCACTTCGGTGAAGATGCGCGCCATATATTCGCCGATGATGCCGAGGCTGAGCAATTGCAAGCCGCCCAAAAACAAAATGCCGACCATAAGCGAGGCATAGCCGGGCACGTCGATGCCATAGATTATCGTGTCGAGGATTAAGTACATCCCGTAAGCCATTGCCGCAAAAGACACCAAAGCGCCGCACCACGTCCAGATGCGCAAAGGCAGCGTGCTGAAAGACGACAGGCCGTCGAAGGCGAAACGAACGAGGCGGAAAAAGCTCCAATTCGAATGCCCGCTGTCGCGCGGCTCGACTTCAAAAGGAACCGTTCCTTGCTTGAAGCCGACCCACGCCGTCAGGCCTTTCATAAAGCGGTTGCGCTCCGGCAGCGCGTTGATCGCGTCGATCGTTTTGCGGTCATAGAGGCAAAAATCCCCCGCGCCTTCGGGCATTTGAATGTCGGCGATCGTGCGGAAGGTGGCATAGAACGCACGCGAAAACAGGCGATGCAGACAACCGTCGGTTTTACGGCTGGCGCGCGTGGCGTGAACCAGCGCAAAGCCCTCGCGCCATTTTTGGATCAGTTCGGGGATCAATTCGGGCGGATGCTGCAGATCGCTGTCCATCGTTATGGCGATTTGGCCTTTGGCCATTTGCAGGCCGCAGGTCAAAGCGGTTTCCTTGCCGAAATTGCGAGCAAAGCGAACAATTTTCAGCCGCTGATCGAATTGGCGTTCGTGGATCAGCGTATCAAACGTGCTGTCCGAGCTTCCGTCATCGACGCAGATAATTTCATAGCTCATCCCCAACCGCCCCAACACCGGATAAATTCGATGCAGCAGGTGATGGACACCGGCAGATTCGTTGTGGAAGGGGAGAATAAGGGAGAGTTCGGGCATTCAACATTCAGCGGTTGGCATTCAGCATTCAGGGAAGGGTACATTCAGGGGAGGCGTCAGGGAACGAAAAAAATTTCTTCCCTGAATGCTGAATGCTACCCCCTGAATGCTCGTCTTAAAACCCGTCGCGTTCCTTGCGCTTGCGCTCAACCTTGCGCTGGCGGCGGACGGATTCGGATTTTTCACGGGCTTTGCGTTCCGATGGTTTTTCATAATTGCGGCGCAGCTTCATTTCACGAAACACGCCTTCGCGTTGCAGCTTCTTCTTCAAGGCGCGCAGCGCCTGATCAACATTGTTATCACGAACGAGAACTTGCACGAAGCATCCCTCCTCAGGGAGTAAAAGTTGAAAGTTTCAGAGTCAAAAAAACACTTCGGCAACCGCAAGACGGCAACCGAGGAGGCACGGGAATAACATAATCAATATCTTAGAGCAATAAGTTATCGCAGGGAAGACTTTTTCCTTCGCGCGACATAAATACTATATTTTTCAAATAATTGCGTGAAGAAACTACGTTTTTTCAAAAATCAGCTATTTCTCCTCCCCCTTCAACAACCGCGTAAAGGCCGCGAGAATGGCGGGTTGCGGGCGGCGAATGGGCGGAAACGACTGGTATTGTTCCCAACCGCCGCCGAGCGCTTTGTAAAGCGCGATGAATTGTTCTGCGGCGGCTTGCTGCGACAGAACATATTCGTTCTCCAAAGCATAGTCCTGCCGTTCGGCATCGACGACATTGAGCGAGTCCGTCAGGCCGCGATCATAACGCTGGGTCGCGAGACTGACGGCGCGTTGGCTTGCCGTTAAGGCTTTACTTAAATTGCGCAACCGATCCTGCTGTCCGGCATAGGCGCTGATAGAGGTATCGACTTCGCGAACGGCACCCAGAATCGTTTGTTTGTAATTCGCCAGAAATTCCTTCTCGCGCAAATCGGCCACGTCGACCAAAGCGTCAAGCGCGCCGAAATCCAGCAAAGCCCAGCTGACTGACGGCCCCGCCGACCATATGAACTGCGACGATGCCGCCGCGGCGCTGATCCCCTGCCCCTGATACCCGACGCCGCCGGTAAGAGCCAAATGCGGGAACAAATCCGCCGTCGCCACGCCGATCCGCGCCGTGGCCGAGGCTAGTTCGCGTTCCGCCTCCTGAATATCGGGACGGCGACGCAGAAGATCGAGCGGCAGCCCTGTGGCGATTTTTTCGGGAAGCTGCGGAAGCGTTTCAGGTTTTTCCAGCTCTTTGGCCATATCCTCAGGAAATTTTCCCAGCAAAACGGCGATGACATATTGCGATGCGCGGATTTGGGAAGTCAGCGGCATAAGTTGAGCCTGTAGCGTCGCCGATTGCCTTTGCGCCAGCGTCACATCCAGTTCATTGGTGATGCCGCGATCATATCTTTCCTGAACGAGATGAAGGTAATTTTCCGTAACCTCGATGTTTTTCTTCAGAACGGCCAATTGCATCTGTCCGCCACGCATGTCGACATAGGCGCGCGCGACATCGGCGATGACCGAGATCAAGACTTCATTGCGGGCGGCGATCGCGGCTTGGGTATTAGAGGCGGCGGCTTCCATTTCACGCCGGTATTTTCCGAATAAATCTATTTCCCATCCGGCGTCGAAACCGACAACCTGCGTGACGTTCTTATATCCTCTGGTATCGTCGGACGCTACCAGCGGCTCATCCGCGCGACCGCGCGAAAGGTCGCTTCCAGTTCCCCAGCCGCCGCCGCCGCTGGCGTTCGCTTCGGGCAAAGCTCCGCCCATCACGACCGTCTCCTCGGCGCGCGCTTCCTGCATGCGGTTCAGGGCGATGTCGAGATCGGGGTTATTTTGAACGGCGCGATCAATCAACGCATCAAGCTCTTTATCGCCCAGCGCATGCCACCATTTGGCGGCATCGATCACCGGCTTTTTATCCGTGTCAGAGCTTGGCGCGGAAGCGAAACGATCCGGTAGTTTTACGTCCGGCGTGTGATAGTCGGGGCCGACAGCGCAAGCGGAGAGGCACAAACAGCCAACGGCGGTTAGCAATAAGGTGCGGATCGTATATCTGTCGTCTTTACGCCTACGATCAGGTAACCACCAAGCTTCGTCATTCCGCAAAATTTGTTTTTTTGCCCTTTCTTGCAAAAATGCAAATTTATGCGGAATCCCATTTGATTTCTTTTCTGCCCCAGGTAAAATAAATGGGATTCCGGATAAATTTGCATTTTTGCAAGAAAGGGCAAAAAAGCGATTTTTCCGGAATGACGAAAATTCTGAAACACTCCAAAACTTAGGAGTTATCTTATTTAAGTGTCTGCGCATTTCCGACATCCTTTTTGACTTCATGCGGTTCGACCTTGTCGCCTTCTGCGATCTGGCTGCTGATGTTCAGGGCAATCCTGTCGCCGGACGACACGCCCGACGCAAGTTCGACTGTATTGCCGTTATCGCGGGCAATTTTCACTTGATGGAAGGAAACTTTATCGTCCTTATCCACCACGGCAACCTCGACCCCTGCGGGACGAAAAATCAGCGTTGCCGCTGGCACCTGAACGAGATCGCCCGTCGGCACATTGAAACGGACTTTCACATACATTCCCGCCACCAAGGCATGATCGGTGTTCGGAATATCCGCTTCGACATGCAAAGTGCGCGTTTGTTGATCGATGGCATCGGCGGTGCGCGTGACCTTGCCCTCGAAAACGCGATCGGCGATGTTGCTGGCCATAACCTCTACCGGCAAATCCGTTTTCATATCATCCGCCGCGCTTTGCGGAACGTCGACGAAGACGCGGATAGGATCGTCCTGCACCATGCGGTAAAGCGGCGTCGTGTTGCTTGTGCTGCCAGCCGTCACAAGATTGCCGATATCGATATGCCGTTCGGTGATGACGCCGTCATACGGCGCTGTGACCTGCTTGAATTGCGCCAAGGTCGTATAGCGGTCGACATCGGCTTGATCGAGACCAACCTGCGCCTGCGCTTCGGTCAATTGAGCGACGGCGCTGTCATATCCGGCTTTCTTGGCATCCCGCTCTTGCTCCGAGACGACGCCTTTCGGAGAATTTTTCCAGCGTTCGTAAGTCGTTTTGGCAAAATCGGCATCGGCCTGCTTGACTGTAACCTGCGCCTTCGCCGCCTGCAATTTGGCCACAGACGCCGCAAGCTGCGCGTCCAGATCGGGCGTTTCCAGCGTCGCAAGAACCTGTCCCTTTTGCACATGATCGCCGATATCCACATTCCATTTGGCGACATAGCCGTCGACGCGAGCATAAATGACGCTTTCATACCAAGCCGCCGTTTCGCCCGGCAAAGTCAGAGAGAACGAAGGCGGGGCATCGCGAACCGTCACGACATCGACGGCAGGCGCCGCAGACATCGCCGCGGTTGCCTCGTCTTTTAAGACCGCCTCCTCGCGCGCGCGTTGGTAATGAACAAAGAGAAAAGAGGCAATAAGGATCAACGCGACGATAACCGCGAACCTTTTCAATTTACGTCCCGTTTGTTGGGAGGCTTTATCAGGGGCGGGCATCGGGTTCTCTCCTTACAGGGTGAGCGGGTTTTCTGCGAAGCAGCCGAAAGATGACGGGAACAAAGACCAGCGTCGCGAATGTCGCGAACATCAAGCCGCCGATCACGGCGCGGGCGAGCGGCGCGTTCTGCTCTCCGCCTTCGCCGACACCGAGCGCCATCGGGATCATCCCTAAAATCATCGCCCCCGCAGTCATCAGAACCGGACGCAACCGTGTGTAACCGGCAGCTTCTGCCGCGACAAAGGAATTATCTCCTTCCGCCAAACGTTGTCCGGCGAAGCTGACGACAAGAATGCTGTTGGCGGTGGTCAATCCTATGCACATCAACGTTCCCATCAAGGCAGGAACGCTGAGGTGGGTTCCCGTCAAAAACAGCATCCACATAACGCCGCCAAGGGAAAAGGGAACGGCAGACAACACGATCAGCGGATCGACCCAACTTTGGAAATTGATAACCAGAAACAGATAAACCAGCACAATGGCCAGCGACATGCCTGAAAACAATCCGGCGTAACTGCTACGCATTGTAGCGATCTGGCCGCTTAAAGTCAGGGATATGGATTTTGCCGCAACCGGCTGATCAGCCTTCATAACCTTATCAATATCGTTCGCCACCGAATTAAGATCGCGCCCCTGCACATCGGCGTTCACATCAAAGACAGGCCGAATGTTGTATTGCGATAAAACCATCGGCACCGTGCCGCGGTTAAAGCTGGCGACATTCATAAGAAGCTGATTGGGCGCTCGGCGATCGCTTGACGTCACCGGCATCGTCCATAAATCCTGCGCCGAGCTGACTTTATATGTGGGAAGCTGAACCACGAGCGGATAGCTAACATCGTTGCGCGGATCGACCCAGAAATTCGGCGCAGTCTGGGCGCTGGAATTGGTCGTGACGAGCACATTGCTGGCGGTCGCTTGCTGCTGCAGCCCGAACTCGGTCGCCAGATCCCTGTCGATTTTAATGTTCAACGAAGGCGCGTCAGGCACCTGAAAAACATGGGAATCGACGATGCCAGGCACGGCCTTCAGATCATGCGACAGTTTAACAGCAAGCGCATAGGCCTCGCCGCTGTGCGGGCCGGATACGCGAATGTCTATGGGCGCGGGCTGGCCGAAATTCAGAACCTGATCGACAATATCCGCCGCCTGAAAGAAAAATTGCATTTCCGCGAAACGCTTGGGCAATTCTTTTCTGAGTTTTGCGGCCAGTTCCGCCGTCGGCGTATGTTTTTTCTTCAGCGATACGAGAATTTCCCCGTCCATCGGCCCGATCGTCGCGGAATCGCTGAGGGCAATATTGATGCCGCTGTAAGGCAAGCCGATATTGTCCAGAATAACGTCGATCTGGTTATTGCCGATGATCTGGCGAAGGGCCGCTTCGACTTTGGCAAAATCCTCCTGCGTTTCCTCCAGCCGAGTCCCTGGCGGAGCGCGCACATGAAGCCGCATTTGTCCGGCATCGACCTGCGGAAAAAAGTCGCGCCCCAATTCCGGAAACAGACATAGGGAAGACAGCATCAGAACGATAAAAAAAGAAACTGTGACAAGGGGGTGTGACAAAGTCCACGCTATGCTATGGCGGTAAAATTCGCGAAAGCGCGCAAACCCGTTCTCGAAGCCCCGATGGATAAGGGTAAAGGGATTTTTGATGCCCCCCTCGACGCGGGTGCCGAGCCAGTCGGTTTTACGGGTCGGCATTACTGACGAACGCATCAGATATTTGAACAGCAAAGGCACCAGCGTGAAAGACAACGCAAGACTGGCGATCAGCGACAGGCAAACCGAAAGCGAAAGCGGAGAAAAAAGATATTTCGCCGTCCCCTGCAACAAAAAGATCGGCACGAACACGATGCATATGCATAAAGTCGACAAGACCGTCGGCAGGCCGACTTCGTTCGCGCCGTTGATAATGGCCGCCTCCAACGGCTCTTTATCATGCAGATGCCGTTCGATATTTTCGATCACGACGGTGCCGTTATCGACCAGAATGCCCACGGCCAGCGCGAAGCCGCCCAGCGTCATCGTATTCAGCGTTTGCCCGTCGACATACATCGCCAGAACCGCCGCAATGATCGAAAGCGGAATGGAGGCCAGAATAATCAGGGTCAGCCGCCAGTTGCCGAGAAAAAGCAGAATCATCAGCGCCGTCAGGCCTGCGGCCATCGTGCCGCCCATCACCACGCTGTTCAGCGCGGCCTTGATGAAAATCGATTGATCGAAAATCGGTTTGATCGAAACGCTTGCAGGCAAAACCTTCTTGATGTCGCGCAACGCCTCGCGAACGCCGTCGATAACGGCCAGCGTCGAAACCCCGCCCGTTTTGCGAATGCTCATCAGCGCGCCGGGAACCCCGTCCACGCTCACCGAATTGGTTTGCACCTGAAACCCGTCATGGACATGCGCGACATCGCGCATAAACACGGTCTTGCCGTCGGTTTCCTTGATCGGGAACGCATTGATGCTTTCAATGACATCGGGACTGTTGTTCATCGACAGCGTGTAATCCTTCCTGCCGATCTTCACGTCGCCCGCGGGAAGAATGACGTTTTGGCGCTGCAAGGCCTGACTGACATCCGCAGGCGAAAGACCGCGCGCCTCCAGAGCCTGCTCGTTGAGATCCGCCATAATGACACGCGGCTTTCCGCCATAGGGGTAAGGAACCTCCGCACCGTGAACGACAGCCAGATCGGGACGAATGATGTTCTGCCCCAAATCGTTCAGCTTGGTGTCCGGCAAGGAATGGCTCGACAGGCTTAGCTGTATGATCGGAACGTCGGTCGCGCCGTAACGCAGAACCAGCGGCGGCGTAATGTTCGGGGGCATGTATTTCAGAACCACCAAAGCGCTGCTGGCAAGCTGGGAGACAGCGCGAGTAACGTCGGCGCCTTCATGCAGAAAAACCTTCTCGACCCCCACACCGTCGTAACTCGTCGCCTCGATATGCCCAATATCGTCGACCAGCGAGGCCATTTGCCGTTCATGCAACGTCAAAATGCGGTTCTGAATATCCTGTGCGTTCATGCCGTTATAAGTCCAAACGACGCTGACGACAGGAATATTAATCTCAGGAAAAATATCGACCGGCATGCGCAGCCCCGCGCCGACGCCGAGCAAGCACACCAGCATCAATACCGCAATCACCGTATAAGGGCGCTTTAGAACATACCCGACGACCGACATGATATCCCCTATGTACCGACAGAAGTTAGGTCACATGTACGAATAAGTGAATCAACAGGGGCGTCATTCCAGCGGGGATACATCTTGGCCGCAAGAAAGATGGATCCCCACATGCGCGGGAATGATGCGATTTTTGAAACGGTTATATATACATGCGCCCTTAGCCCGACGCGTTGCTGTATGCAATTTCTCCAATCGCTAACAAACACAGCCGCACACTATCAGCCGAACATGAGAAGTCGATGAAGTTAGAATTAAAATTTGTTCATGTGATGAAGTTTTTTGTCTCTTGCTCTATCTCCCAAGCAAAGCAGCGCTGATAGCCCCGCTCCGCCCGCTCTTCGCGGGGGGAGCGGGGAGAGACAGAACGTGGAACAAGAGCAATAGAACGAAAGGGGTGAGGTGAGTGGTGAAGATTATTCACGCCCTCGACCACCCACCTCACCCCCTCCCACGTTTTGCTCTGGCTCGAATATTTGTATCCCCCCTCTCCCCCCGCGAAGAGCGGGCGGAGAGGGGCTATAACCGCCGCTTCTTGCGACAAAGAATTTGGACGTTGCGTCCTTTATTCCCCCACAGAACTTACAAGCGGAAGCTCAACTGTCATTGTCGTTCCCCTGCCCTCTTCGCTTTGCGCCTCTATCGTTCCGCCGTGCGCCTGACAAATCGCGCGAACGATAGATAACCCCAATCCCGCACCGCGCGGCGTTCGAGAGCGAACTTTGTCGGCGCGATAAAAACGCTCAAAAATATGCGGCAGCGCATCGTGCGGGATGCCAACACCGTTGTCGCGCACAACCAACAAAGCCTTAGGCGGTTTTTCCAGAACCGAAAGCTCAATCACTCCGCCTTCCGTCGTATATTTAAAAGCATTATCGAGCAAATTGACGACGACCTGCTTCAACCGCGCCGCATCGCCCATGACGTAGACGGCACGCTGCGCATCGACCCTGACGGAAAGGCGTTTTTCATCGGCCAGCAACTGCATTTGCTCCAGCGTCGAACGCGCCAAAGCCGAAAGATCGATCTTGTCGTGCTTTGTTTTGGCCTCTCCGGCATCAAGGCGCGCGATCGCGAACAGGCTTTCAACGATTCCCGACAAGCGTTCGATTTCTTCCAATATGCTGCCAAGGCGGTCGTGCGCCGCCGCAGGCAAGCCGTGGCCGTTCACCATGGACTCGAGTTCGCTGCGCATAATGGCCAGAGGCGTTCTTAATTCATGCGAAGCGTCCGCAGAAAAACGGCTGGCCTGCTGGTAAGCCTGATCGAGTCGATCCAGCATCCGGTTGAGGGTTCGGGAAAGATGCTCAATTGCGTCACCCGTGGCGGCCACGGGAAGCCTTTGGCGCAAATTGCTGAATGTTATCTGTTCGGCGGTTGCCCTTATGGCCTCGACCGGCTTCAAAGCCCGCCGCGCCAGAAACAAACCGCCGATGACGGCAAAAAAAGCGACGACGGGGAATCCGATCAAAAGAGTCAGAATGAATTTATGCAAAACGCCGTCGATCTCGGTAGTCGGCGCGCCCATTTCGATGACGTAGCCGACGCCCTGAAAAGAGCCATTACACCCCACGATCAACAGATGCCCGCCCGTAGTGGATGCCACCATCCGGCTGCAGTCATGCCCCGCGTAAGACTCGGGCAAACGAACGGCCAGCGGATCAAAACTATGATCCTGCGGCATGCCGGACAGATAGACAACGTCCCCGCCTTTTTTCGTAATTCTAATAAAACGATTACTGTCTTCGGGCGAGTAGATTTGCTCGATCCGTCGGCTCAGCGTTTGCGGGTTGGCGTTCGCGGTATCCGGCAACACGTCGTCGCGAATATGCTCGACGCGATGCGCCAGAGTCGAATGCATTTCCGCCAAAAGATGCCCGCGCAGGCTATAATAAGTGTAAGCGCCAAAACCGATCGACGCGCACGCGACCAGCAGCGTATAGCTGAAAATCAGGCGGACATAAATGGACCGCGCGTTCATAACGTCGACTCGTCGCCGAATACATATCCGGCGCCGCGCACGGTGCGGATCAGCTTGCGCTCATGCCCCGCGTCGATCTTGGCGCGCAGCTGGCGGATATAGACATCGACGATATTGGTCAGGCTTTCAAAACTTTGATCCCAGACATGCTCGATAATCATGCTGCGCGACAGAACCCGCCCTGCGTTCGTCGCCAAATATTCAAGCAAGGCATATTCCTTGCCGCTCAAATCGATCCGCTTCTCGTCGCGTTTGATTTTATGGGTCAGGCGGTTAAGTTCGAAATCGTCGACGCGAATGACATCGACCTGCTGCGTTTGCCGACGCCGCAAAAGCGCCTTGACACGAACCAGAAACTCGGCGAACGAAAAAGGCTTGGTCAGATAATCGTCGGCGCCGGCTTCGAAATGCCTGACCTTGTCCTGAACGGAATCCCTTGCCGTCAGCATAAGAACGGGAACTTCGCGATTCTGCGCCCGCAGCGCCTGCAAAATCTGCGATCCTTCCAGACCAGGCAACATGATATCGAGAACGATCAGGTCATAGGCGCAACCAAGGGCGAATTCCCTGCCCTCCACCCCATCCAGCGCGACATCAACGGCAAAACCCTCGGCTCTTAGATTTTCAGCCAAAGCGCCGACTAGCTTCTCCTCGTCTTCAACCAGCAAAATCCGCATTGATGCCGCTCCCCGTGGGTTCTGCGTCGCCTAACACCGTGACACGCAAAAAATTGCGCTTTTTCGTAGGAGCGGGGGGGCGGCCCGCCGGGTGTTGGGTTTACAAATTTTTGCGGCGGGGGTCGGCGGGGTCCTAAAAACCCCAATTTTTTTGTGTTTATTTGTTTTTTGTCCGACATACCTCCCGGCCGGGCTGAAA
>JARLJD010000215.1 GCA_031291395.1 Alphaproteobacteria bacterium
AGGGGATGTTTCCGTTTAAAATCATCCTCAATGGCTTTCACCAATGCGTCCGACCTGCCCATCAGAACCTCCAAAATTTGTGGAGAATCCTTGAATCACATCCGATTCTTGTGCGTCAAGAAAATTTGACGGGTGGTAAGGGGGTAACCAAAATTTTTTGAAAATTGACGCATGCTGTGCAAGTCGTTAATGTCCCTCCCCTAACCATTAACCCATAGTTTTTGCCCCATGCATCCTTATCGCACTCATACTTGTGGCGAGATTCGCCTTTCGCATAAAGACCAGACCGTTCGTCTTTCCGGCTGGGTACATCGCAAGCGCGATCACGGAAGTTTGCTGTTTATCGATTTGCGCGATCATTACGGGATGACGCAATGCGTGATCGACCGATCCAGCCCTTTGTTGACGATTGTAGAGCAGGTCAAAAACGAGAGCGTGGTAACAATCACAGGCAAGGTCGTGGCGCGGCCAGACGATACGAAAAACGAAAGGCTGCCGACGGGCGAGATCGAAATCGATATTGAAGAATTTCTCGTGCAAAGCGCGGCCGATCCTTTGCCGTTGCAGGTCAATGCTGAGCATGACACCGACACGGGCGAGGCGACGCGCTTGAAATATCGGTTTCTCGATCTACGCCGCGAGGAGATGCAACGGAATTTGACATTGCGGTCGGATGTCATCGCGTCGATTAGGAGGCGCATGTGGGCAGCCGGATTCCGCGAATATCAGACTCCGATTTTGACGTCATCAAGTCCCGAAGGCGCGCGCGATTATCTGGTGCCGAGCCGTATCCATCCGGGGAAATTCTATGCCCTGCCTCAAGCGCCGCAGCAGTTCAAGCAACTGTTGATGATCGCGGGCTATGATCGTTATTTCCAAATCGCGCCCTGTTTCCGCGACGAGGACGCGCGGGCGGATCGCAGCCCGGGCGAGTTTTATCAGCTTGATTTCGAGATGAGCTATGTGACGCAGGACGACGTGTTCGACACGATCGGGCCAATTCTTCACGACATATTCGAGGAGTTCGCGGATTTCAACCGAGATAAAAAGTCCGAGGTTTCGCCTTATCCGTTCGTGAAAATTCCTTATGACGAGGCGATGCTGAAATACGGGTCGGACAAGCCGGATTTGCGGAATCCCCTTTTGGTTTCGGATGTGACGAACGTATTTTTGCGGCCTGATGTCGAGTTCCGCGCTTTCCGCGGGATTATAGACAAGGGCGGCGTGGTGCGCGCCGTGCGCGCGCCAAAAGTTTCCGACCGTCCGCGCAGTTTCTTCGACAAGCTGAACGATTGGGCGAAGGAGATCGGCGCGCCCGGGCTTGGCTATATCACGTTCGAAGCGGGCGCAGGCAAAGGCCCGATTGCGCGTTTTGTAGGCGCGGAAGCGCAGAAAGAATTGCGGCAACTGACGGGATGCGAAGACAGCGACGCCGTGTTCTTCATCTGCGACGAGAAACTGAAGGCCGCGAAAATGGCGGGCGCGGCGCGGACGAAGATCGCGCAGGATATGGATATAATTGAAAAGAACGCTTTTCGTCTATGCTGGATCACGGATTTTCCGATGTATGAATATGACGAAGAGCGCAAGAAGATCGACTTCAGCCACAATCCGTTCTCGATGCCGCAGGGCGGGTTGAAGGCTTTAGAGATGCAGGATCCGCTGACGATCAAGGCGTTTCAATATGACATCGTGTGCAACGGCATCGAATTGTCGTCGGGCGCAATCCGCAACCATTTGCCCGACGTTATGTACAAAGCGTTCGAGATCGCGGGCTATTCGCGCGAGGATTTGGAGTCGCGGTTCGGCGGCATGTTGTCGGCGTTGAAACTGGGCGCGCCGCCTCACGGAGGGTCGGCGCCGGGCATCGACCGCATCGTCATGCTGCTGGCCGACGAGCCGAACATCCGCGAAATCATCGCCTTCCCGCTCAATCAGTCCGCCGAGGATTTGATGATGCAAGCCCCGAACAGCGTCCCGCCGGAAAGGCTGGAGGAGTTGCATATACGATTGCAGTTGCCGGTTAAGAAGGGGTAGCGGTGGCGGTTGGCGCGGTGCCTTCACACGTGCGCTTATCAAGCTGTACGGATACAGATTTGGGCTGTTCATTGGCGCTTATCCTAAAAACATTTGCAGAGGAAGAAAGGACAGGCGAATCCGGCCCTATAATTTGAATATGCCCGAGTCTGGATTCTCTGGCCGGACTCAATTTCCCGCGCTCACGCAAAAGATCAATGAACCGCGCAAGATCAGGCGCATCGCCAACGAAGGCTATCTCTCCTTTATCAGTCAGATCTCCACCCGCATATATTTCCAGTTCATCGCCAAGAACGAGTTGCTTGTTCTCCGATGAAAATTCCGCAAACATGATAATGACATACGAAGCGTTGTTCATGCGGCTCTGTGGCGTCCCGACCCCAGCCTCGCTGGGGTCGAAGATAAAACACATGACCGCACCGACCCGACCGGATAAATCGGGTTTTTGCAAATCATTGAGAAGTTCCCCCACTTCTTCAGGCGCGTATATCTCTTTCATGTAATTATATTACAACGATTGGGTTAATTTTACGCTAATGTTGTTTTTGGGTTAAGAAGGGGTAGCGGGAGAGTTTAGCGCGGGCGATAATATTTAACGAACGCATTTTGCATAAATGACAAACGACGACGCTATGTCGCTTTAAATGCGCGCCTCGATTTCATTTGCCTTTTCCCCGATTCCCCTAACACTATTGCCGTCTTATCCGTTCAGCGAGGCTTTCCGTGATTCTTGACCTGTATCTTGGCGGCTTGGTCGCCTTAGTTCTTGCGGTCTATCTTGGCTATGCGCTGCTGCATCCTGAAAAATTCTAAGCGGATTGTTCCATGACCGGTAATGCGTTGTTGCAATTTGTTTTGTTCGCGATCGTCACCATGGCGCTCGCCCTGCCCTGCGCGGCTTATTTAGCGCGGTTGTTTGTTAAGGATTCCGGCGTTGTTGAACGGGGGATTGCGCGGATGTTGGGGCCGCAAATGGCGCGGCAGCAAAGCTGGATCGGTTATGCTTTTTCCGTTTTGTTTTTCAATTTTCTGGGCTGGGCGTTTTTGTTTTTGATTTTGCTGTTCCAAAGCCATTTTCCGTGGAATCCGCAAAATTTCGGCGATTTGCCGCCTCATCTGGCGTTTAACGTCGCGACCGCGTTTATGACCAATACCGATTGGCAATCTTACGGCGGCGAGACGACGTTAAGCTATTTCAGCCAAATGGCGGGGTTGACGGTGCAGAATTATTTGTCGGCCGCCACGGGGCTGGCTGTCGCTTTTGCCGTGGTGCGCGGGTTTGTGCGCAAGGAAGAGCCGACTTTGGGGAATTTTTATGCCGATGTGGTGCGAGTGACATTATATGTGCTTTTGCCGCTGGCGTTGATTTTCGCTGTGTTTTTGATCGGACAGGGCGTGCCGCAAAATATGCTGCCCTATGTGCAGGCGACGACTTTGGAAGGCGGGCAGCAGGTGATCGCGCAAGGGCCTGTCGCCAGTCAGATCGCGATCAAAATGCTTGGCTCGAACGGCGGAGGATTCTTTGCCGCCAACGCCGCGCATCCTTATGAAAACCCGACGCCGCTGAGCAATTTCGCGCAGATAGTGTCGATTTTGCTGCTTCCGATCGCCCTTGTCATCGCGTTCGGGAAGATGGTCGGCGATAAACGGCAGGGGTGGTCTTTGTTTGCCAGCATGACGATTTTGTTTGTGATTTTGCTGGCGCTTTGCGGCTGGGCCGAGCAAACGGCGCATCCGGCTTTGGCGGCGTTGAATGTGGATCAGAAGATCACCGATACGAATATCGGCGGGAATATGGAGGGAAAGGAAACACGTTTCGGCATTTTCGATTCCGTTTTGTGGACGACCGCGACGACGGCGACGTCCAACGGTTCGGTCAATTCGATGCTGGACAGTTATATGCCGCTGGGCGGACTTGTCGCCCTTTTCAATCTGCTGGTGGGCGGAGTCATTTACGGCGGGGTCGGGTGCGGGATTTACGGGATTCTGGTTTATGTGCTGATTACGGTTTTCATCGCGGGGCTTATGGTCGGGCGAACGCCGGAATATCTCGGCAAGAAGATCGAGGCGAACGAAATCAAGCTCGCCGTCATCGCGATGTTCATTTATCCGCTTGGCGTTCTGGGGTTCGGGGTTTTGAGTTTGTTGTTGCCTCAAGGCGCGGGGTCGATCACGGCTTATGGCCCGCACGGATTGACGCAGACGATTTACGCTTACGCCTCGGCTGCGGCCAATAACGGGTCGGCTTTTGCCGGGTTCAATGCCGATACGGTTTATCAGAATATCATGCTCGGCATCGTGATGCTGATCGGGCGGTTCGGGGTTATTTTGCCGGTTCTGGCGATTGCGGGGTCTTTGGCCGCGAAGAAAACCATTCCGGCGTCGAGCGGGACCTTTCCCACGCACGGGGTTATGTTCGTCGTTTTGTTGACCGGCGTGATCGTCATGTTCGGGGGATTGACTTACTTTCCGGCGTTGGCGTTGGGGCCGGTGGCGGAGCATTTGTCGTTATTTGCGCGTTAGGACGCCCGCAAACAATGTATGTCGGCGATCAATACAAATGTCCGATTAGTTGCTCAATGAATTGTCCGAATCCTTCTACGCCTTAATCATCAAGAAATCACTACCTGTTGTTGTGGTTGTGGCGGCGGCGGTTGTTTATCGTGGGGGTAAGTGTGGAGG
>JARLJD010000216.1 GCA_031291395.1 Alphaproteobacteria bacterium
GTTATGCGACAAGAAGAACAGACCTAGCGGGAAACTGCCATCCAATAGCCGCCTTCAACTCCGGTTTTGTGACCGGATAACTGTCGGAACGGTGGCCGGATAATGATTGGAATAGGTGGCCGGAACGATCGGAATCCGCACTCGTAAGGCTTAACCCAATTTTAGCAGTTCTGCGCCAACCTAACTGCATGACCGATCCGTCCTCCCTCCCGCCGCAAGACCTCGCCGCCGGGCTTTGCGCGTGCGAGCGCAGATATCGCGCGATTTTTGAAAACGCCGATATCGGCATTTTTCACATCGCCCCGGACGGCACATGGACGATCGCGAATCTGACCGCGGCCACTATTCTGGGGTATGCCACGACAAACGACCTTCTCGCCGCGCAGCCGGATTTCCACGGCAAGCTTTTCGTCGATCCGGCTCAGCGCCAAGCGTGGCTTTCCAATTGACGTAAACACAGAAGGTCGCGGCTGGAAGCTGCTCCTACGAAAAATCACAATTTATGGCGTGTCGCAGTATATATAGCGTATTTCGACGCCGGATCCTTCGGGCATTAAATCAAAAAGCTCGATAATGTCTTGATTGCTTATTCGTACGCAACCGAGGGAAGCGGGCGTTCCGAGCAAATCTTCACGATTTGTGCCGTGAATGTAAATATAGCGGTCTTTTGTATTGGCATTGCGGCTTTCGCAGCCTTCGAGCCACAGGATTCGCGTTAGGATAAGATCGTCCTTTGTATCCCGAAGGGGATTGTTTTTGTCTTTCGACCACACCTCGCCCGTTGGCAAACGGCTTTTAAAGACAGTTCCCGGCAAGGCATTCGCGCCGAATTTTTCCGATACCCTGAAAAGCCCGATCGGCGTTTTGTTGCTACCGCTTTCGCAACCCAAACCTTTTGCCGCTGTCGAAACGACATAGGTTTTTAATAATTGCCCGTTGACGAAAAGCTCAGCCATTTGCTTTTGGGCGCATACAATAAGTTTTACGCTCGTTTCGCTCATATCTGAACTTTCTGTGGCATGTTTTCGGGCAGAATAATCGGTGGCTTTATTCGTTTATTCTGAGTCATAGGGAGCGGATCATACACGGGCGGAGTCATAACCAACGCAGTGTTTACGTTGACATTGGGGCGGATTCCAATCAAGTGCGAAGCCGCTGTTGCCAAATTCTATTGCTAAGGCATTGTTATCAAACAACAAAACTCAAATCCGCCCCTTTTTGCCCCCATTGTTAATAAAGTTTACCATTCGTTAAATTCTGTGCTAGATTATGCTTAACAATTCGTACAGACCCTAAACCCGTGTGAGGTTTTGTTATGCGCGTTCTGCTTGTCGAAGACGATACCTCTGTCGCCAAAAGCATTGAGCTGATGTTGCAAGCCGAGGGCTTTATCGTCGACACGACCGATTTGGGCGAAGATGGGCTGGAAATCGGGAAGATCTATGATTACGACATCATCATTCTCGATCTGATGCTGCCCGATATCGACGGTTATGAAGTGTTGCGCCGCTTGCGCGCCGCGCGCGTCACGACGCCGATTCTTATCCTGTCCGGCCTTTCGGAACTTGACAACAAGATCAAGGGGCTGGGTTTCGGCGCCGACGATTATCTGACCAAGCCGTTCGACCGCCGCGAGTTAGTCGCGCGCATTCACGCGATCATCCGCCGCAGCAAAGGCCATTCCGATAGCGTTATCCGCACCGGCAAGCTGGTCGTCAATCTCGACACGCGCACCGTCGACGTCGACGGCGCGCCGTTGCATCTGACCGGCAAGGAATATGGCATTCTGGAACTTTTGTCGCTGCGCAAAGGCACGACGCTGACCAAGGAAATGTTCCTGAACCATCTTTACGGCGGCATGGACGAACCGGAATTGAAAATCATCGACGTGTTTGTGTGCAAATTGCGCAAGAAGCTGGCCGTCGCCGCGGGCGGAGAAAATTATATCGAAACCGTGTGGGGTCGCGGCTATGTGCTGCGCGATCCGCCAGCAGCCGAGGCTGCGCGAAATACGGCCGCCAGACAGGCGTAATCTTGCGAAAATATCGCTAAAATTGCATGTAAAAAGCAAGATTGTTGCGTGTGTCGCGTTACCTGTTGAACGATCAGGACAATTCTCGAAAAGGCGCATTTATCTCGCATTTGCGTAAAAATTTTGTCCGTCTTGGAAAGCGAAAATTGTGGTAAACTGAGCGTCTTGCAAAACGATCACCCTCAAACGAGAAGGAGGTTTGTTATGGCGCTTGAACACCGTATTGATTCCTTGAAAAAAAGACACGCGCGGATCGATGAAATGTTGCGTCAGGAGGAGCTTCGCCACGGCGCGGATCATCTGGCGCTTCAGCGGTTGAAATCCCTGAAGCTGATTTTGAAAGACGAAATCGAACGTCTTTTGCAAGATCAGCGCGTCACGGCCTGACGGCAGGCGCTTTTTAACGATCAAGACCCGGCGAAAGCCGGGTCTTTTTTATTAGCGGGGAATATAAGCATCTAGCGGCTCAGATCGCGATCTTTGTTTGTCCCGATAGGCTCTTAAAAGATTCGCCGCTATGTCGGAAAGATACAAGTCAGGAAACTTGCCATTTGATTCATAACATCCCAAACTCGTCCTCACGTCATAAAGAGTTTGAGGAACATGAGAGTTTCCGAGTTTCGATTTTCTTTCCTCCGCTTCGTTTTTAAGCTTCGGAAGCACAACTTCAATTTTTGCCATTAGTTTTGTGAGCGGAGAACGCGCATAGGCTGCGCATCTGTACAAGTCGCGAAGAACGGCATCGGCAAGTTTTTCAAGGGCGGGAACGCCGTCGGCAAGCGGTCGAAGTTTCAGGGCGTACTCAGTCGACATTACGGCGAGATTACGCTTGGAATCGTCCGACATATACATGACGGGGGTGCTAAGCAGGTTTATATTTTTTATAAGCTGTTCAAGGCCGGCGGCGACGAGAATTCTCCTGTTGGTCGAAAGGCGCGGTTCTTCGCGAGCCGCGTCGATAAGCATAGAAAAGGGGATTGTGTCTTCCTCTTGCTCTCTTCTTCGTTTCTCTAGCGCCTTTTTTTGTTCCTCGATTATGCGAGAAATTCCTGTATGCCTGAGGAGGCTGGAGCCAAGGTTTGTGAAACAACGCACGAAGGAATTCATTGAAAATCTCCCTTAATAAAGAACACGCGGCATTATACGGGGGCGGAAACGCTTTCAGAAGCAGAATCCAAGGTTAATCCGGCTTTTTTTCGCCACAGCTTTGTGTCAAACTCATTCCTTAGCTTAACCAGAGAACTTGTCCATGCACGAACTTTTTTCCGTTGCCCAGAACTATGCGTTCCCCTTTCTCGTTGTCATCAGCGTGATCGTGTTCGTGCATGAATTCGGGCATTTCTGGGTGGCGCGGCGGTGCGGCATTCGCATCGAATCTTTTTCGATCGGCTTTGGGCCGCCGCTTTTCGGCTGGACGGATAAGCTCGGCACGCGCTGGCAGGTGGCCTGTCTGCCGTTCGGCGGCTATGTCAAGATGTTCGGCGACGCCGATCCGGCCAGCACGCCCGATGCGAGCGTTAAAACGATGACCGAGGAGGAAAAGAAGGTTTCCTTCTTCCATCAAAGCGTGGGCAAGCGCATGGCCGTAGTCGCCGCCGGTCCCGCCACCAATTATCTGTTCGCGATTCTGGTTCTGGCGGTTTTATTCGTGTTTCAGGGCCAGCCTTTCACCCCGCCCGTCGTCAGTTCGTTGCAGGCAAACAGCGTCGCGGCTCAAGCGGGTTTGCAGCCGGGCGATAAGATCGTCTCGATCGACGGCGTCAAGATCGACCGTTTCGAGGACATCAAGCGCGAGATCGGCATGAATTCCGGCACGCCCGTTCATGTCGTCGTCGAACGCAACGGCGCGGCGCAAACCTTCACACTGACTCCGGAAATAACGGTCATAACCGACCGTTTCGGCAGCGAGCATCGCATAGGCAGGATCGGCATTGTTTCCGACAAGCTCGATCATAAAAAATGGCCGCCGCTGAAGGCCGTGGGGCAAGCGACGATTGAAACTTGGCATATCACGTCCGACACGCTGAAAGCCGTCGGGCAGATGATTATGGGCACGCGCGGGGGGGATGAAATCGGCGGCCCTCTGCGCATCGCCGAAATGTCGGGGCATGTCGCGAAGGACGGCGCGTGGGCGCTGGTCTGGTTTATGGCGGTTATTTCGATCAATCTAGGGCTTATCAACCTGTTTCCCGTGCCGCTTCTGGACGGCGGGCATTTGATGTTCTATGCGTTCGAGAAAATCGCGGGACATCCTTTGAATGAAAAAGCGCAGGAAATCGGCATGCGCATCGGATTGACCCTCGTCGTGTCGCTTATGGTCTTTGCGACATGGAACGATCTGGTGCATCTGGATGTGATCGCGAAGATCAAGGCGTTGTTTTCGTAAGACGGCGCGAGGAAACGAGTGAATCTGTTTAACAGTTAAAAAGTGCAGTGAAGCGAAAACGGCGGTATCCCCTCCCCCTCTATGGGGGTGGGTTTGGGTGGGGGTGGTGGTTACCCACACACTGTCTTTTGACTAGCAAAAACAGTTGTTGCGGCGCGATTGCCCACAAGTTCGAACATCACCCCCACCCTAACCCTCCCCCATAGAGGGGGAGGGGATTATGCCGCTTTTGTTCAACCGCTGTTGTTCGCTCCCTTTGTGACCCACTAGGGCAACAAATCGAGCTTTTCAAAAATCCGGCGCAAGCATAATTCCGTTTCTTCCAGACTCGTTCCCGTCGGCACGACATAGTCGGCTTTGCGGCGTTTTTCGGCGTCGGGGAGTTGCCGCGCTAAAATGGCTTTGAGCTTTTCGGGCGTCATGCCCTTGCGCGACAAAACGCGCGCGCATTGCGTGGCGCGCGGAGCCGTGACGCATAGCGTTATAGCGCAGCGTTTTTCCGCGCCTGTTTCAAACAGCAAAGGGATTTCCAGAATCGCGGCGCGGGCTTTATCCTTGCGGGCTTTTTGCAGAAAGGCCTGTTCGGACTTGCGCAAGAGGGGATGCACGATTTTCTCTAGCCGCCGCAGCTTTTCCGGCTGTCCGAAAACGGCGCGGCTTAACGCTTTGCGGTCGATAGCGCCGCGTCTCACGGTTTCGGGAAAAACTTGCGCCAAAGGCTTTACCGCCGCGCCGCCTTTTTTCAAAACGTCATGCACGGCTTTGTCGGCGCTATAGATTGGGAAGCCAAAGCGGCGCAGGATTTTGGCGGCCGCGCTTTTGCCCATGCCGATGCCGCCGGTCAGGCCGACGATCAACATGACTTATCCTCTAGCACATAGCGCCGCAATTCTTCCGTGACTTGCGGATCGCGCCCAAAGAAGGCTTTAAATGCAGGCCGCGCTTGATGCAAAAGCATGCCCAGCCCGTCGATCGCGCGATTGCCGCGCAGTTTCGCCCGTCGCAGCAAATCGGTTTCCAAAGGCGCATAGACGATGTCGGTAACAAACGCCGTTGTCGGCAACGCATCCAGCGCAAATTCCAGCGCCGGTTGCCCCTTCATGCCGAGGGAGGTCGTGTTGACCAAAAGGTCGATGTTTGGCAAAGCCTGCGGTGCCTCGTCCCACGCGGCGACGGAAATTTTACAAGACGGCGCGGCGAATTCCCGCGCCAGTTTTTCCGCGCGTTCCAACGTGCGGTTGGCGATGCGGATTTCGCCAAATCCCATATCGACCAGCGCCACGATCACCGCGCGGCATGCGCCGCCCGCGCCCAAAACAAACGCCGCGCCTCGTTCGGCCTTGAAGCCACCCGCAAGAAGATTTTGCGTAAAGCCGTAAGCGTCAGTATTGCGCCCGAAAAGTCTGCCCTGTTTTTCAACCGTCACAAGATTGACCGCGCCGATGCGCCTTGCCGTCGGGTCAAGCTCATCGACGATGGCGCAGGCCGCGACTTTATGCGGCACGGTCAAATTAACGCCGCAAAACCCGCGATCCTGCAAGCCGCGCAAGGATACCGCCAAATCCTCCGGCCTGACCGGCAAAGCTTCATAACTTCCCGCAAGGCCAAGTTTTTGCAACCAGAACCCGTGCAACCGCGGCGACAAAGAATGGCCGATTGGCCAGCCCATGACTCCGGCTTTGGGGATAGGAGGGGAAAGTTCTCTAACGGACATGGTTCTTTGCTGATTCCGCCTGCGTTTCAGATAAATCAGGCGTTTCCGGTTTTCCTCATCACGATGAGATAGACTGCTCCCCCAACGGCAAGAACGCCACCGGTTGCGATTGCGACAGGGTGGAATTCTTGCGGTATCGTGAGAACGCCGATTTCTACAATCAGCCACAAAGCCGCAAGAATGACGACCGGCCAATGCCAACGCTCCAGCGAAAACGTGTCGGTTTTTGGCATTTTTTGTGCCTTCAACGCAAAGCTGATCACCGTAATTAGAGAATAAATAACGTAGCAAACCGTGCCGGCTCCGTAGAGAGACGTTGCCGAATCGGCCATAAACGTAAAGACAACGGCTACCGCCGACATCAGAAATAGGGGGCCCTTCGGAACATGATGCGCGGAAACTTTGCTAAAAAAGGACGAGGCGATAAAACGCTTGTCCCGCGCCACGGCGAACATAATGCGCGATCCCGCCATCATGCACACCAAAGAACAGGCGAACATAGCTACCAGGGCGAAGATCAGGAACACATTGGTAAAATCATGTCCAAGGTAATAGTCGGCAATAGCGGCAAGCGGATAGGACGCCTTGCTGATTTCCGAGAGGTCGGGAATGGCAAGGGTCATCACAACGATAAACGCGAATCCGACGACCGCGCTGACCAAAAGGGCGGACAGAATGCCCTTGGGTGTCACGCGCCGCGCATTGACTGTTTCTTCGCTGACGTCCGCCGAGCACTCGAACCCGATCATCGTCCACATGCCTAACAACGTAGCCATCATAAAGCCCTGCCAATAGGGATGCGGGTCGGAAGGAACGGTTGTCAACAAACCGACATTGAAGTGCCCGCGGCTTGAGACGGCCAAAACAATCAGAAGCGCCAGTCCGCCGACGCCGACAATCTCGGCAATCACCGCGCCGATGTTGATGTGCGATGTTAGTCGCACGCCATACAAATTAATAAGCATCTGCACCACGATTAGCGCAGAAGCAATAACGCAACCCGTTTGCGTATCAATGGGATGCCCAACAATAACGGCAAGGATCGAAACCATCGTCGTGGAAACGGCGGCGACGCCGATGGTATATCCTACTATCCCCAACCAACCGACAAACCACGCCGCCGTTGGGTTTCCGAGTTTGTTGTTCCAGTTGTAACAACTTCCCGTTAAAGGAATGCGCCCCGCCAGTTCGGCAAAGACCAGCGCCAACAGCATCTGTCCTGCGGCCACCAACAGCCACGCCCAAAATCCGAACGGCCCCGCATGCCCAAGCACAAATCCATAATTCGCGAAGATCCCCGTTGTGATTGAAATTTCGGAAAACGGTATGGCGAAAGATGCAAAACGCCCTAGGCTACGGCGAAGTTGAGGTTTATAACCGGCGTCGATAATGGCCTGATCGTCGTGATTCACAGAATCTGCGCTAACTTTAGCCAATTCAGATTGAGCAGACATGGTTTTTCCCAAAGACTTTCAACATATTACTCAAGCTATCCACTGGCCGTTGGAAAATCAAGCTGAAGAAAGACTTGGAAAAAAACAAAACTGCTTTTTCTTCTACACCAAACTAGATTGAAGCACTATACTTAGGCGGCATAAGAAAATAAATGACCCTGTTTGACGGTTAAAAATAACGGTGAAGCGGAAACGCCGGAATCCCCTCCCCCTCTATGGGGGAGGGTTAGGGTGGGGGTGATTTTTTAGTGTGTGGGCGATCATGTTGCAATAACTGTCTTACATATTCAAAGGCAGCTTATACAAAACCATCACCCCACACACACAAGCACCACCCCCACCCTAACCCTCCCCCATAGAGGGGGAGGGGATTCCACCGCTTTTGCGGCACTGCTGTTTCTAACTCACAGAAAATGGCTCGCTTATTTCCCTAAGCCGTTAGCGCCGATAATCCCCAAACCCTATGCCCTCGATTTTTCTTCTTATCTCCGACACTTCTCTGCGCGAGGCGGTGGTCGAACAGATCAAAGCTGCGAAGCTCGGCGAGCCGCGCGTGGTTGATCCGGTGGAGGCGGGGGCTTCCGACGTCGTCATTATTGACGATTCGGAAGGGGGGAATAAAACAGCCGCCTTGTTGCGCTCTTTGGCCGCGCATTCCGAAAAGCCGGTGATTCTGCTGCTGGGCGGCGGGGACGATTGCGAAGGCGCGACCGAGACTTTTGCCAAACCGCTGCGCCTCGGGCATTTGATCGCGCGTTTGCGTTATTATCTGGAAACGGCGCCCTTGTTGCGTCCCAGCGTGATCGTTTTCGGCCCTTATCGGCTGGAGCCGGAAAATCGCCGCGTCTTTTGCGAGAACAGCGCCGAGCCGATAAGGCTGACGGAAAAAGAAACCGCGCTTCTGGTCTTTCTGGCGCAAAGCCCGAAACCCGCGACGCGGCGGGATATTCTGGCCGCCGTCTGGGGCTATGACGAGCGCATCGATACGCACACGCTGGAGACGCATATCTACCAGTTGCGCCGCAAACTCGACAATCGCGGCGAAAACTGGTTGGTGAACGAAGCCGGGGTCTATCGTCTGGCACGGGGGCAGGACGCATGAAGCGGGGACTGGTTTTATTGCTGGTCTGTTTTCTTTGCGCCTGCGCTGCGGGCGGCTTCACCTATCATCCTGTTTCGGGGCGCGGGCTTGCGAAAACCCAGCCCGACCGCGATCCCGTGCGGCGCGTGGTTCTGGTTTATCCCTATACGCATGAGAAACTTGACGTGGTTTTCTTTCACGATGGCGCCTATGACGCGCAGGCCATGGAGAAAATCGACGAACTGATGCGCGACCGGCACGCCAATGTCGCGGGAGAAATCGACCCCGAATTGATCGATTATCTGGTCGATATCCGCAAAAGGCTTGATTTGCCGTCGTGGGTTCCTTTCCAAATTTTATCCGGCTACCGCACGCCGGAGTCCAATGCGCGGCTTGCGGTTACCAATGGAAATGTCGCCAAGGAGAGCCTGCATATGCACGGCTGGGCTGTCGATTTCCGCATCGAAGGCGTCAGCGGCAAAGCGATTTGCGAAATCGCCAAGACGATGCAGCGCGGCGGGGTTGCCTATTACCCCGAAGACAATCATGTTCATGTGGATTTGGGGAATATCAGGACGTGGCATGAGGCGGGGAGGTAGGAGAAAAATTGATGAGGTCTGGAATGAAAAATAGAATGCTGTTAATTTTAATCGCTGCATGTATGCAGTTTCCGTCGGCAGCTCAAGCTGTTTGCATAAACTCGGACGGGACAAGCGGCAGACATCCTTCAGTTGAGAAGGAATATAACGATTCTGACTACGTTATATCAGGAGTAGTTGAATCTCAAAAAGTTATTCCCGACCCAGATGACTCAACGGGCTACGCTGGCATTGAATATAAGATACGCGTTGTTAGAACGTATAAAGGAACCGGTGAGAATGAGCTAAAAATATACAGCGAGAATTCTTCCGGGCGTTTTCCGATGAATTTAAGAACAACATATCTTTTGTTCATAGAACAACATGAGAATAAATTAGGCGTAGATAGTTGTGGAAACTCTGGATTAGAAACCGACAAAATCTCGGTAACAAAGAAATTACAGGAATTGTCATCAAGAAAATTCTGAACATAAAAAAGTTGCTACAACGCAAAGGGATAAAAATGACGAACGACGCCTTAAATCTTCTCGCCGATCTTATCGGCAAAGCCTGCACAGCCGGAGCCGATGCCGCCGACGCTTTGCTGGTCGACGCCAGCGATCTTTCCGTATCTTTGCGGCTGGGCGAGATTGAAAGTTTGGAGCGTTCGGAATCCGGGGATTTGGGCTTGCGGGTTTTCATCGGGCAAAGACAGGCCGTCGTTTCATCGACGGATCGCAGCGCTCAAGCATTGAACGAACTGGTCGAACGCGCCGTGGCAATGGCCAAACTCGCGCCTGAAGATCCTTTTTGCGGCATCGCCGCGCCGGAGGAAGTCGCCGCGTCTTTTCCCGACGTCGAAAGCGCCGACGCCACGGAATTTTCCGCCGAGCAGTTGATCGCAAAAGCGCGCGCCGCCGAAGACGCCGCGCGCGCCGTCAAAGGCGTGACCAATTCCAACGGCGCCAGCGCCGGTTGGGGGTCGAGCCGCGTCACGCTGGCCGCCAGCAACGGCTTTTCCGGCTCGCGCCGCCGCACGGGTTACAGCCTCAGCGCCTCGGTTCTTGCCGGAGAAGGGACAGGCATGCAAAGCGATTACGAATATGCCAGCCGCGTTTTTGCGGGCGATCTTCCGGACTCTGAATGGGTTGGCAGACGCGCGGGTGAACGCGCCGTGGCGCGGCTTCATTCGCGCAAAATGCAGACGGCGCGTGCGCCGGTTTTTTTCGACCCGCGCATTTCCGGCAGCTTGGTCGGCGCGTTGCTCGGCGCTATATCCGGCCCTTCGGTCGCGCGCGGCACCAGCTTTTTGAAAGACAGGCTGGGCGAGAAGATCTTTCCCGAAGCCATAACGATCGTCGAAGACCCGTTTCGCGCGCGCGGTTTGCGTTCCCGCGCGTTCGATTGCGAAGGCCTGTTGCCGCGGAAACGCAAATTGATTGATGCGGGCGTTTTGACGACGTGGCTGCTCGACTTGCGCTCGGCGCGGCAGTTGAAAATGCGCAGCACGGGGCATGCAGCGCGTTCGCCTTCCGGCCCGCCCTCGCCTTCCGCTAGCAACGTGTTTATGGAAGCCGGAAAAGTTTCTCCGACTGAACTTATGTGCGATGTGGCGCAGGGGTTTTACGTTGTCGAGACGATGGGCATGGGCATCAACGGCGTCACGGGCGATTACAGCCAGTCGGCGGCGGGCTTTTGGATCGAAAACGGGCAGATCGCTTTTCCTGTCAATGAAATGACGATTGCCGGAAATCTGAAAAACATGTTTTTGAATCTTAGCGCTGCAAACGATCTGGAATTTCTGCGCGGCGTCGATGCGCCGACTTTGCGCATCGACGGCATGACGATTGCGGGGACGTGATGCCGGTTTTGCGCGTCGCCGTTCTGATCGATTTGCCGCGCGAAGCCGCATCGGGCGGCCATGTCAAATATTGGGAACGCGTGGCGCAGGCTGCTGTCAAGCAAAACGCGCCGATTGACCTGACGCTCTATTTCTCCGGCGCGGGCGCGGATGAGATTCTCTCGCCCCATGTGCGCCTGCGTTTCCTGCCGCCGGTTTTCAGCACGGCGCGGCTGAAGTTTTTGCCTTATGTTCCCGCGCATACCGATCTTGCCCCCTTTCATCCGCGGCTGGCGCGGGAATTGCCGCAGTACGACGTTCTTCATGCGACGGACGGATTTTTCGCCTTTGCCCGCACGGCGGAGCGTATAGCAAAGCGGCGCAAGATTCCTTTAGCGACATCCTTCCACACCGACACGCCCGCTTACGCCGAATTGTTCACGCGGCAAACGCTGACCGGATTGCTGGGGAAAAAGTTCGGCGGCTGGCTGGATTCCGTTATGAAAATTTCTAAGCGCGAACGCGCGAGCAAAGATAAAAGATTGGCAGATCATTTGCGCGTCTGCTCCGCCGTGCTGGCGATGCGTCCGGAAGACATCGCGCTCGCGCAAAGCGTAGCGGGGGCGGATAAAATCAAGCCGATGCGCCTTGGGGTCGACAAGGATATTTTTATGCCGCGTCCTGATGCGCGCGGTGCAATCGAAGAGGAATATCAAATCGCGCAGAGAAAGTTTCTGGTTCTTTTCGTCGGGCGCGTCGATGCGGGCAAGAATGTGCCGCTTCTGATCGAGGCTTGCGTTCAGGTTTTGGAAAAGGGGATTCCCTTGCATCTGGCCGTCGTCGGGCAAGGCCCGCTGTGCGATGCGGTGAAAACAAAGCTGGGCGAACACGCAACCCTGACCGGCCTTTTGCCCGCCGAAAAACTGGCGCAATTTTATGCCGCTGCCGATTGTCTCGCGATGACCTCGGATATAGAAATCGGCGGCCTGATCGGGGTCGAGGCGCTGGCCTGCGGCTGTCCCGTTCTGACCTCGAAGCAAAGCGGCGTGGCGCAGCTTTGCGGCGAGACGGCTGCCATGCGTCAGGTCGAAAGCAGGGAGGCGGCGTGGGCGGACGCCTTGGCCTGTTTGGCGCAAGATCGCGGCGAACAAACGGCGATGCGCGAAGCGGCGCTGGACTTCCGGCGCGATAAACTGGCCGGATGGGATGATGTTTTAAAGGAAGATTTTATGCCGGTCTGGCAGGCTCTGACGAAAAGCTAAAGCTTGCTTGGCTCTGTCTTCTATCGCTGATACAGTCGGCGCGGTGGAAATCGCCAAAGACGATGGAAGGGCGGGCGGCATGAGCGAGATTGTTATCTATGAACAGGAAGGGCGCGCGGTCGAAGTGCGGCTCGACGGCGATACCGTTTGGCTGACGCAGCGGCAAATGTCGGAACTTTTGGACAGCTCAACCGATAACATCGGCCTGCATATCAAAAGGATATACGAAGACGGCGAACTGGCTGAAATGGCAACTACCGAGGAATCCTCGGTAGTTCAAACCGAAGGTAAACGCAGCGTTGCCCGTAAAATAAAGCAGTATAATCTGGACGTTATCATCTCCGTGGCCTACCGCGTAAACTCGAAACGCGGCGTCAAATTCCGTCAATGGGCGACGCGGGTGCTTAGGGAGCATCTGACGCGCGGCTATACTCTTAACCGCCAGCGTTTGGAAAGCAACGCGCAGGAGCTGGAGGCAGCTTTGCGTCTAGTTCAGCAAACGGCGCAAACCGCCGAATTGACGACCGATGCCGGACGCGGATTGGTGGACGTGATCGGCCGCTATACGCAGACTTTTTTGTTGCTTCAGCGTTACGACGAGGGATTGCTCGCCGAACCCGCCGGAACGACAGGCGGCACGCTCCCCAACATTGCCGAGGTCAGGCGGATTTTGGCCGCGCTTAAAACCGATCTGCAAAAACGCGGCGAGGCTGGCGATCTGTTTGCCCGCGAACGCGGCGACGCGCTGGAATCGATCTTTGGAAATTTAGATCAAACCGTGTTCGGGAATCCCGCCTATCCCACGATAGAGAGCAAGGCGGCGCATCTGCTTTATTTCGTCATCAAAAACCACCCTTTGTCCGACGGAAACAAACGCAGCGGCGCTTGCCTTTTCGTGGATTTTCTGCATCGGAATGGGGCGTTGATGCGCGACGGACAGCCCATTATCAACGATGTTGGCCTCGCTGCGTTGGCTTTGCTGGTCGCCGAATCCGCGCCCGATCAGAAAGAAATCATGATCCGTCTTATCATGAATATGCTGTCCCCGATCCACAAAACGGCGGCATAAACGAAAAGGAAAAACCAAACATGTTCGGCAAACGCATTCTTATACTGGTTGCCCATCCCGATGACGAGGTTGTGGGCTGCGCCGCCTCTATTGCGCGCGCTCGTGCGCAGGGCGCGACGGTATCCGCTCTTTATCTGACGAACGGCTGTCTGGCGCAGGATGTTTTGTGGCCGTGGCAGCGCAAAAAATATGATCGTTTTGTCGCCACGCGCCGCGCCGAAGCGGATGCAGCGGCGACTTTCCTCGGTCTTCAACCCGTCGGCTGGGCCGAGCGTCCCGCCCGCCAATTATGGCGCGAAATGCCGCAAGTGTTTCAGGAAATCGACAGCGCTCTCGACCGCTATCGCCCCGATCAGCTGTGGGTTCCGGCCTATGAAGGCGGGAACCCCGACCACGACGCGTTGAACGCGCTTGGCTTCAAATGCAAGACGCGGCGCAGCGTTTTGGAATTCGCCGAATATAACTTCTTCGGCGGCAAGACGCGTACGCAGCAATTTATTTCCTCCGACGAAACCGCGCGCGTTTTGTCGTTGACTCCTGAAGAAAGCGTTGTCAAAGGCAAAGCCCTGAAAATTTACGCTTCGGAAGCGGGTAATCTTTCCTCGATCGCCCTCGATCAGGAAAGCTATCGGCCTATACAAGCCTATGATTACGCGCAGCCGCCGCATCAGGGCAAATTGTGGTACGAACGCTTCCAGTGGGTTCCCTTCCGCCACCCCCGCGTCGACCGTACGCGCTCCGAAGAAGTGTCGAGGGCGATAGCGGCGTTTATGGATTATGCCCAGACTCTCTAGGGACACGAAAAAAGGCTTGTGGAGAGTGCATGCGTCATTTTTCGGTTGACTGCAAAACACCCCCGACCCGTACTGGCTCGATTGCCACGGCCAGCCCCGTCGCGTCATCCGTCACCACCAAAACCCCGCAAACCGTAGCCACCCCATCGGCGGGTGCCTTGCGTTCGGGAGGCGGGGTTTTGCGGGTGAAGCGCCAGATCGCGACGGTCTTTTTCATGCCGATGATGCTGTCGTAATCTCCGCACATGCCGGCGTCGGTCAGATAGGCCGTGCCTTGGGGCAATATTTGCGCGTCCGCCGTGGGGATATGCGTGTGGCTGCCGATCACGGCGCTGACGCGGCCATCGAGGGTATGCGCCATCGCCATTTTTTCCGACGTCGCCTCGCCGTGCATATCGACAAAGATTTGCAAACGTCCCGAAAGCTTGTGCGCGGCGACGACTTTTTCCATTGCGGCAAAAGGATCGTCCAGCACCGGCTCCATAAACAAACGTGCCAGCGGATTGACGATCAGGAGTTTATTGCCGTTCGGAATCTCCAGCAGATAAAACCCGCGCCCTGGCGTGCGCTCGGGATAATTCAAAGGCCGCACGATGCGCGGCTCGTTGTCGATCGCGGTCAGCAACTCGCGCTGCGAGAAGGCGTGATTGCCCAAAGTCAGGCAATGGATGCCGAGGGCGAAAAACTCTTCGGCGATTTTCATCGTCAGCCCCGCGCCCGAGGCGGCGTTTTCGGCATTGACGATGATCGCGTCGGGCCTCAGCCTTTCTTTCAGCGCGGGCAAATGCCGCGCCACGCCTTCGCGCCCGCTGCGTCCCATAACGTCGCCGAGGAAAAGGATTCTCATTTACACACTCCTGTTTCTTCAACGCGTGAAACGGCGCCGTTGCTTAGCCAAATCATTGGACGTCTCCCAAAGGCGAGGCGCAGTTTCCGTCGCCAAAGAGAACCGCCATGCCGCAGGTCGAGCCGAACAGGCTTGTCGGGCTGTTTTTGGCGTCTTTGGCTATGGAAAAAGTCTGCGTTTTTGCTGCGACATCCCCGTAAAGCGATTGCAGATAAAGCCTGTAACTGTCGGCGCGTTCTGCGCGGTTTTTGCCTTGCAAGGCCACGGCGCAGACGGTTTCAGCCGTGGCGTTTTCCGCCCCCGCGTTCAGATAGGTGATAAAGCGCAGGGCGTAATCGGTCTTGACGGCGTTGGAGCCGACGCGCCGCGCATAGGTGTTCAGCTTTTGAAGCCCGAAAGGATAGGCGTCGTAATCGGGGCAGGCGGCGGCATTGGGTCTTCCGAAGCCTTTCCTTCCCCCCAAAGGCCGCACGGGCGTTTGATACAGATAAGACGAGGCTGCCGCTACGACAAAGCGCAGGTCGATATTTTGCTGCGCGACTTTGTCGGCGGCGCGGCTGAGGGCGGCGTAACGTTGGGTAAAATTCGCGCCTGCGCCAAAGCCCGCGACCACGATTTCCCGAAGATCCGGAAAGATGCTGCGATCCGACAGATACATCAAAAGCAGATCGATCGCGGTAAAGGAACTGACGCTGGGGCGCGCCGGAACAGGCATCGAATCATCGCCCGCCGCCCAGCCGGATATTTGCCACGCGGCGAAATCGTGGCCTTTGTCCGGCAAATGGTCGGCAAAACCGACAACGTCGGACGGCAGCAGAAACTGCGGCGCGACGATCATCACGGCCGCGTTCATATTCCCTGCCAAAGCCGCCAGCGTCGCCAAGGCGGCGTTGGCATCGCGGGTTTCGTCGTGGATCACGATAATCGCCCGCAAGATTCCCGCGTGGGACTCGTTCAGCGGATGGTTGACGGCCAGTGGAATCCATTGCGGCAAAACGCCGTCCGGCGCATCGAAAGGCAACACGGGGAAATAGGCCGTTGCCGGCACCGCCTCTTCGGCCAGCGCCGCATGGCAGCTTAGAAGGAATAAAATGGCAAGAAGGGGAAAAATACGCATCATTAGATGATATATGGACTTTTTTGCCGTTCGCGCAAGGAAACAAAACGATTTTATCAGGGGGATTCGGGGAAAAAATTATGAGAAGAGTCTAAGAATGCTTAAAGTATTCGAGGTCATGACCGCGGATTCGCAGATTTCCTGCGCGAGGTTGTGAAGGACAAAGATGACGTGCGGGAGGTTGTTCTTGCGGCTGGCGCGTGGATTGCCTCGGATGATTGATTTAGACATTCCGCGCCGCATATTCTAAAGAAACGATTATCCGCTTGCGTGCATATGCATCTTTGTGCATATAGAGAGGCCATGGATCAGGCTCTTCGAATTCTTTCCGTTTTATCCGAACCCACGCGCTTTGAGGCGATGCGCCTTCTTTGGGATGGCCGCGAGCATTGCGTGTGCGAACTTATGGAGGTTCTGGCCAAGGGCCAGTCCACCATGTCGCGCCATATGGCCGCTCTTAAAAAGGCCGGTCTTGTCGTGGACAGGCGGGATGCGCAATGGGTGCGCTATGCGCGCAATCCTCGACTCTCCAAAGCGGTGGTCGCGCTCATCGAAGCTGCGTTTGATCTTGGCAGCCCGTCCAAAAGGAAAGCCGCATGAAATGCCCGTGCCAATGTCAGGCCGAAGCCGTCGTTACGCAAGATAGCAAAGCGAAGCCGCCCACGCGCGTTTGGGTCGGCGGCACGCTGCTTTTCCTCGCGGTTTGGGTTCTTTTGTACAGCCAGCTCCCCCCGTTTTCCGCATGGCTTGTCGCTCAATTCCCTATAACACAAACGAGCCATCTTCATGAGGCGCTGGCCTTCTTCTTTTACGATACGCCCAAGGTTCTGATGCTGCTGACGCTCGCTGTTTTCCTGATGGGCATTATGCGCAGCTTCTTTTCTCCGGAGCGCACCCGCGCGATGCTGGCGGGAAAAAACGAAGGGCTCGGTAACATTGCCGCCGCTTGCCTTGGGATCGTAACGCCTTTTTGTTCTTGTTCCGCCGTTCCGCTGTTTATCGGTTTTGTGTCCGCTGGCGTTCCGCTCGGCGTGACGTTTTCTTTTCTGATCTCGGCTCCGATGGTCAATGAAATCGCCCTTGGCCTTTTATTCGGCCTTGTCGGTTGGAAAATTGCGCTGGCCTATCTGTCCTTCGGGCTGGGCGTAGCCATCGTCGCAGGCTGGATCATCGGGCGTTTTCATCTTGAAGGCTGGCTTGAAGACTGGGTGCGCGATGCCCGCACAGGCGCTTCCCGTTTGCCAGCTACACAAACAACCGCCGTTGACCGGATCAAGGAAGGCCTTACGGCCGTTCGGGAAATCGTCGGCAAGGTCTGGCCGTGGATGATAGCAGGCATCGCCGCCGGAGCCTTCATTCATGGCTATGCGCCCGCAGATCTTTTGGCATCAATTATGGGGAAGGACGCATGGTGGTCGGTTCCGGCTTCCGTGCTGGTAGGGATCCCTTTATATTCGAACGCGGCGGGAATTATTCCAGTTGTCGAGGCGCTTTTGGGCAAGGGTGCGGCCCTTGGCACGGTGCTGGCCTTCATGATGTCCGTGACGGCGCTTTCGCTGCCGGAAGCCATCATTCTTCGCAAGGTTTTGTCGATGCGGTTGATCGTCGTTTATTTCAGCGTCGTCGCGATCGGCATTTTGGCGGTAGGTTATTTGTTTAACGCCTTCTTTGTATAAATCCGTTTATCCTTCTCATACTCACGCGTCTTCACAGAACAACTCAAACTCTTTTTTCTAGTTGCTCGTGGCGCTTAATGTCTGGCGTCGGAAGTCGCCACGTTGTGTCTTGAAGAAAGTGGTGGGCGCAACAGGGATTGAACCTGTGACCCCTACCATGTCAAGGTAGTGCTCTCCCGCTGAGCTATGCGCCCACTCTCAAGTTGCAGGGTTTTATGATTTTAACGGGTTTTGGGCAAGATAAAAAAACGGGGCAGGATTATATTTGCTTTTTCCCGCTTTTTTGGCTCTTTTCAAGTTGTGTTTTTGCGTAGGGGCGGCTCCTCGCTGCGACTTCTTGTTTTTACAGCAACAGTCGCGGCTGGAAGCCGCTCCTACGGAAAAACACAACCCGCACCCGCCTGTGGTATATTTCCTATGCAACATACTCTACGATTTCCTGAATCTGTTCAGAAGGCCGCAAAGATCCCCTTTGCCGATTACAGCTTTCCGTCCTCGGTTAAAGGCTGGAATGGGCTGGCGTTGGTGGGCGAGGCGCCGGGGGCGGAGGAGGCGCGGCTGGGGCGGCCTTTTGTCGGGCGCAGCGGGCAGCTTCTGGATAAAATGCTGGAAAATGCGGGGATCGAGCGCGCGGCGTGTTTGATCGCCAATGTTTTTCGCTTTCAGCCGCCGGGGAATAAAGTCGATCATTTCTTTGCGTCGCGTCGGGCGGCGGCGGCGGAAGGTTTTGCTTTGGCAGAGAGTTTTGGGAAATTCGGCAGCGCGTACTGCCGCGCTGAATTTGCCGTGGAGCTTGAGCATCTGCGCGATGTTCTGGCACGGGAGAAACCGCTGGGGATCGTCGCGCTGGGGCGCACGCCTTTGTGGGCGCTGACGGGGGAAAACGGGCTTTTGGACAAGGTCGGACGCACGTTGCCTTGCCGGTTCTTGCCTTCGGCTCCGGTGATTCCGACTTATCATCCGAGTTTTATCTTGCGCGGCAACTGGAAATTACAAGAGGGGTGGTTGGGGCATTTCCGTGCGGCAAGGGAAAGGGCGAGGTTCTGAGGTTTTAAGAAAACGGGGAATGCGGCACTGTGCCTGATGCAGCCCGCCCCCCTGTTTCGCTGAACCGAGTTTTCATTGAGTCCGTTGGCATGCGGGGTTCCTCGTTGAGGTTCTTGCGGCTCCGCAAGGCGTTTTCCGCCGCTTTCCCACGCAAGCATACAAACCGCCGCCTTGAGGCGGCGGTTTTGCAAGGGATAACAACCGAGAAAGCTTTACGCCGCTGGCGCTTCCGCCGGAGCCGCCGTGGCTTCCGCCGCCTTGGCCGCAGCTTCCGCCGCCGCCTTCAGGCGTTCCTGCGCTTTGGCGCGGGGCGCGGACTTCTTGGGCGACGGACGGTATTCGACCTTGGGGCCGAAACCTGCCGCGTGGATGAAACGCGCGACGCGTTCGCTGGGTTGCGCACCGTTCTTGATCCAATGTTTGATGCGTTCCTCGACCAAAACCACGCGCTTGGGATCTTCCTTGGGCAGCATCGGATTGTAGGTGCCGACCTTCTCGATAAAGCGCCCGTCGCGCGGGCTGCGGCTATCCGCCACGACGATTTGATAAAATGGACGCTTTTTCGCGCCGTGACGGGTCATGCGTAGAACTAACATTTACTTTTTCCTTCTTTCTTTGTGTTGATTAAAAACCGCCTTGCCCCGTCATTCCCTCGAAAGCGGGAATGACGGAACCCAGCAATACCGCTTCTAGAAACCTTTACTCATCTTCCCCCAAACTTCGTCCCCATAGACCTCATAAACCCCGATTTCCCCAGCTTCTGCACCTGTTTCATCATCTTCTGCATTTCAAGGAATTGCTTGATCAACCGATTGACGTCGGCGACATCCACGCCTGCGCCCGCCGCAATGCGCCGCTTGCGCGAGGCTTGCAGCAAATCGGCGTTTTTGCGTTCGGCTTTGGTCATCGACTGGATGATCGCCTCTTGCCGCTTGATGATTTTGTCGTCGATATTGGCGTTTTTAAGCTGATCCTTGATCTTGCCCATGCCCGGCAGCAAATTCATCAAACCGCCCATGCCGCCCATCTTGCGCATCTGCTGCATCTGCTTGGCGAGGTCGTTGAAGTCGAAACGCTCGCCCGACATGACTTTCTTGGCCATCGCTTCGGCTTCGTTCATGTCGATCGTCGCCGCCGCTTTTTCAACCAGCGAAACGACGTCGCCCATGCCCAAAATGCGTCCGGCGAGGCGGTCGGGATGATAGGGTTCCAAAGCGTCGGTCTTTTCGCCTACGCCCAGAAATTTGATCGGCTTGCCGGTCACGGCGCGCATCGACAAAGCCGCGCCGCCGCGCGCGTCGCCGTCGATGCGCGTCAGGATAATGCCGGTGACGCCGACTTTTTGCTCGAATTGCTTGGCGGTGTTGACGGCGTCTTGTCCCGTCATCGCGTCGACGACCAGAAGGCTCTCATGCGGTTGTGCAATATCGCGCACCGCCGCGGCTTCGGCCATAAGCTCTTCGTCGATCGCCAAGCGTCCGGCGGTATCCAAAATAACGACGTCGAAAACTTCCCGACGCGCGACATCCACGGCGCGGCGGGCGATATCCACCGGCTGTTGCCCGCCGACGATCGGCAAAACAGAAATGCCGATCTGCTTGCCGAGAACAAATAGTTGCTCCTGCGCGGCAGGACGCTGCACATCGAGCGAGGCCAGTAGGACTTTTTTATTATCTTTGTTCGTTAAGAACTTGGCGAGTTTTGCCGAGGTTGTCGTCTTGCCTGAACCTTGCAACCCCAACATCATGATGACGACAGGCGGCGCGACATTGAGGTTCAAAGGCTCGGCCTGTGTCCCCAGCAGTTCGACCAGATTGTCATGCACGATCTTGATGACTTGCTGCCCGGGCGTGACCGAGCGCAAGACTTCCTGCCCGACCGCGCGTTCCTTGACTTTGGCGGTAAAGTCCTTGACGACTTCCAGCGCGACATCGGCTTCCAGCAGCGCCACGCGCACTTCGCGCATGGCCTCGGCCACGTCGGCTTCGTTCAAAGCCCCGCGTCCCGTCAACCGGTCGAAAATGCCGGTTAATTTGCTGCTTAAACTGTCAAACACGTCTGTCCTCTGACTCCCAAACACCATCGGGCCTGTGCACGCCACGCGTGGACAGGCCTTACGCCCTTTTTCCAAGGAACGCATCCGCAAGCGACAAAGCTTACCGCAGTTAACCGGAAATGTGGCGCGTCAATAGCAAGAAAGCCAAAATATGTCAATTATCTTGAAAACCTAGATTAAACTTGACAACGCAAGCCGTTTTCACGACATTGCGCCCCTTCCCGCTTTTTAAGGCGGCGCGGGCCGATCAAGCATTTAGATAAACGACTCAGGATACATGACATGGCTAAAACAAAGAACGATATCAAGCTGGTCAGCTCGGCTAACACGGGCTTTTTTTACGTGACCAAGAAGAACCCCAAGAACAACACCAAGAAGCTTGAGCTGAAAAAATACGACCCCGTCGCGCGTAAGCATGTCACGTTTAAAGAAGGCAAGATCAAGGAAGGCAAGAAGTCGTAGGCTTCTTTTCCGTTCGCGCGTTCTCTTCAAATGATAAAGTAACATTGTGTCGCCAAAGTTGAGTTTCTTTTGGCGCAAGTTGGCTTATTGTCTTTCCGGTTACTCCCAGATCTTCGTCATTCCGCAAAATTTGCTTTTTTGCCCTTTCTTGCAAAAATGCAAATTTATGCGGAATCCCATTTGTTTTTCTTGTTGCGGAAAAGGAACCAAATGGGATTCCGGATAAAATCGCATTTTTGCAAGAAAGGGCAAAAAAGCGATTTTTCCGGAATGACGAAGAATTTTTAGCTTGTCTTTTGCTTGGGGGGTACATTTCTTGTTCTTATTAACCACGCGAGAGTCAATTCATGTGCGGCATTGTAGGATTTATCGGCAAACGTCAGGCTTCTCCCCTTCTTCTCGACGGCTTGCAACGGCTGGAATATCGCGGCTATGACAGCGCGGGGCTGGCGACGTTGGTCGACGGGAACATCGAAACCCGCCGCGCCGAGGGCAAGCTTTACAAGCTGGCCGAGCGGCTCGTCGAACAGCCTTTGCCCGGCACTGTCGGCATCGGGCATACGCGTTGGGCCACGCACGGCAAGCCGACCGAGGCCAACGCGCACCCGCATGCGACCGATCTTGTCGCCGTCGTGCATAACGGCATTATCGAGAATTACCGCGAGCTGCGCTCTGAGCTGGAAAAAGAAGGCTGTGTGTTCGCCTCGGAAACCGACACCGAATCCATCGCGCATCTGATCAGCGTCTATCTGCGCCGTGGCCTGACGCCGCAGCAAGCGACCGAAGCCGCGCTTAAAAGGCTGGACGGCGCGTTCGCCATCGGCGTTATCTTCAAAGGGCACGGCGATCTGTTGATCGGCGCGCGGCGCGGCAGCCCGTTGGCGCTGGGCTATGGCGAGGGGGAAATGTATATCGGCTCCGACGCTTTGGCTCTCGCGCCCTTGACCAACCGCATCGCGTATCTGGAGGAAGGCGATTGGGCCGAACTTTACGCCGATAAAATCATCGTCCACGATGCCGACGGCAAAACGGTTGAACGCAAAATCCACATTACCGCTTTATCCGGCGCGATGATCGGCAAAGGCCAATATCGCCATTTCATGCTCAAGGAAATTTTCGAGCAGCCCGCCGTCATCGGCGACACCTTGTCGACAATGGTAACGCCAAACGGCGAACTGACTTTGCCGCTTCTGCCCTTCGATTGGAAAAAAGTCTCGCGCCTCACGATCATCGCTTGCGGCACGGCGTCTTATGCCGGTCTTGTCGCCAAATATTGGTTCGAGCAATTGGCGCGTTTGCCGGTGGAACTCGATATCGCCTCCGAATTTCGTTACCGCGAAGCCCCCATGCCCGAAGGCGGCGTGACGATCGCCGTGTCGCAATCGGGAGAAACGGCGGACACGCTCGCCGCTTTGCATTACGCCAAGGCGCAGGGGCAGAAGATTCTGTCCGTCGTAAATGTTCCGCAAAGCTCGATCGCGCGCGCTTCGGATATCGCCGTGCCGACGTTGGCGGGGCCGGAAATCGGAGTCGCCTCGACCAAAGCCTTCACCACGCAATTGGCGGTTCTGCTTTGTCTGGCGATTGCGGCGGCCGAAGCGCGCGGCGCCCTCTCACCTGTTCGCGCCAAGGAAATTTTGCAGGCCTTGCGAGAACTCCCCGCGCTTATCAATCAGGTTTTGCGCGACGAGCATTATTTTCAGGAACTTGCTCAGAACATCAGCGACGCCCGCGACGTTTTGTATCTGGGGCGCGGTCTGCTTTATCCGCTGGCGATGGAAGGCGCGCTGAAACTCAAAGAGATTTCCTATATCCACGCCGAAGGCTATCCCGCTGGAGAAATGAAGCACGGCCCGATCGCCCTGATCGACGACGCTTTGCCGGTTGTTTTCCTCGCCCCCAGCGATGCGCTTTTTGAAAAAACCGCCTCGAACATTCAGGAAGTCATCGCTCGCGGCGGCAAGGTTATTCTCATCTCCGACAAGAAAGGCGTTGCCTCCATCGGCGCGAAGACATGGAAAAGCATCGCAATGCCTGAAGCGGATCCGGCGGTGTTGCCGTTGCTTTACGCTGTCCCCGTGCAACTACTTGCCTACTACACCGCCATTGCCAAAGGAACCGACGTCGACCAACCCCGCAATCTGGCGAAAAGCGTGACGGTGGAGTAAACAATGGCGTTGCAAGATGTATACTTCGCCGCGTCACAAATTATCTTTTCGTAGGAGCGGCTTCCAGCCGCGACTGGTGACGTCATAACAAAGGGTCGCGGCTGGAAGCCGCTCCTACGAAAAATAACAATTTATGGCGTGTCCCTCCCGCCCTACGAATCCTTCCCCAACCTCACATCCAGATAGGCGTTGCGGTGCAGGTCGCGCAGCAATCGCCTTGCTTGCAGTTCCAGTTTTTCCGTGCCGATCGAATGCATGATCGCGTCGCGGTTGATGCCGCTCTCGTCACGGCTGCAGACGAACAGAACCGCCGCGCCTTTGTCTGTTGCCAGAGGCTCGCTGGAGCCGCCCACTGCAACGCCCTGAACTTTGGACGCCAGCCATTCCGGCGCCTTGGCGGGGTTCATGTCGCCGAGTTTTTGCGCTTTCCAGCCCGGAAAAGACGCCAGCGTGTCGTTAAGGCTGGCGCAGCCTTTAAACGAAGCGCGCAGACGCGCGGCTTCTTGCATTGCCTTGTCTTTGTCGCCGTTCGCGTAAGCGCGGAAAGCTTGCATCAGATTGATGCTGGCTTTGGCGGGATCGCCCAGCGAGACGGTGCGTTTGTCGCGCACGGCCAGAATATGAAACCCATTCGAGGTGCGGATCGGATCGCTGATTTCGCCCGGGCTTGCCGCTGCCAACGCGCGGTTGAGTTCCGGCGATAGCTGGCCTTGTTGAATCCAGCCCATATCTCCCCCTTGCGCTGCGCCCGCGCCTTGCGAGAACTGCCGCGCGATGGCGGAAAAATTCGCGCCGCTTTTAAGCTGTGCCACCAGATTCTCGGCGGTTTGCCGCACTTGATCTTCGTCTTTCGGATTGTCCACGGTTAAAAGAATTTCGCTGACCAGAAATTCCTCTTTGCCCGCGTCGGCACGGATGCGGTCGATGACGGCGTCGATCTCGTCGTCGCCGATCTCGATGTTCGGGCGCAACTCGCGTTGTACGACTTTGCTCCACAAAAGGCTGTCCCTGATCTCGTTGGTCAGCGCGTCGGCGGATGCGCCGTGGGCGGCGACGAAATCCAGCATGCTGCCCTGAATGTTGTTGTCTTTGGCGATGTGCGCCAGAGCCTCGTCAATTTCCTCCTTGCTCACGCTGAGGTCGAGGCGTTTGGCTTCCTGCGCCTCCAGTTGCTCGTCGATCAGGCCGCGCAAAATCTGCGGCAGCAAATGCGCGCGCACCTCGGCATTGTCGGGCAAACCCGACGACAAAATGGCGAGCCGCATGCGTTGATCCAGATCGGTCGTGGTGATGACGTTGTCGTTGACGACGGCGGCTATGCGCGTGCTGATATTGCTGGCAGGCGCGACCGTGGGCAGTTGGCCGACGCGTTGAGCCAAAGCCGGAAGCGGGAAGGATAAAAGCGCGAGAAGAACCAGTAGTTTTTTCATGCGGGTCATGCGGGTAAGAGGGGAGAAACCCCTAAAGGCCGTCGTTCCCGCCCAGTATCGTAGCACGGGGAGGGCGTGACGGCTCTTGTGTTTAGTTACAGGAGGCGAGCCTAATGCGATTTTGGGGTTAGGGAAACGGTATTTTTTGTCTTCTCATATCTCTGTGACCCATTCCGTAAAAAAAGAAGCGCGCTTCTCAGTGACCTCGCCGAGGCGAGGGGCGGCATGCTGCCTGTTTGTTAAGGCCTCCGGCGATACCCCGTAATCGGCCGCTTGCGGGCACGGAGGCGAAACAAACATCTCTTTCGAGACTTGGGTTATATAGATCGGGGGACGAGGAATGTAAAGGGAATTATCACAGCAAGAGGGATATTTCTATTATCCGGGTTTTATTCGCGTATATGAGGCGCAAAAATCACTAATCAGATAATAAATTAACTACATTTGTGTGCAGTGCAAAAAAGACGTGACAAATGGTTAAGATCGGAATATAGGTTATCAAATGGAGGGACGGGTTCCTTCCTGTCTGCGCAGCTCTTTCCGAGCCGTATCCTTTCCGAGCCAAATGGAGGCATGATGTCAAAGCCGTTTACCAATCCGTTCATTGAGGCCGATTTGTCCAAGATGTTTGACCTGTCGAAGTTCACGAGCGACTTCCGCATGCCGCAGTTCGACGCCGAAGCTGCGTTTTCCTTGCAACGCAAGAATATTGAAGCCTTCACGGCGATGAATCAGGCCGCTTATGAAAGCATTCAGGCTCTGGCGCATCGTCAGGCCGACACTTTCCGCCAGATTATCGAGGAAGCTTCGCAGACCGTGCAAGCGATTATTGCGAGCCCGACCCCCGAAGGCAAGGCGATCAAGCAAGCCGAAGTCAGCAAGGCCGCGATGGACAAGTATCTGGCCAGTCTGCGCGATGCGTCGGAAACCATTGCCAAGTGCAACAACAATGCTTTGGAAACCGTCGGCGTTCGCCTGAATGAAGGTCTGAATGAATTGCGCAGCATCGTTAAAAGCGCTGATCGCGCCGCTTAAGACTTTGGCTGTTCGTTTGTTTTCCAGAAAAGCCGTTTTGACGGGCATGATGCTTTTGTGCATCATGTCCGTTTGCGCGTGCGGCAAAAAGCCCGCGCATGTTGATGTGCCGGAAGATGCCGGAGACACCGTCTTTCCCGCCGTCTATCCGAATCCGGCTATGAATAAATGACGGCGTTTTTGTATGAATAATTCGGGTTAAACGCGGCTCAAAGGAAAAGAAAGAATGACCGGAAATTGGGCAATTCCTGCGATCGCGACATTCATTTTCTGGGGGTTGATGGTTTTTCTCCCCAAGCTTACGGTCGGTCACATCCCGCCCTCAAGCGCGATCATCTATGAGGTTCTTGGCGGCGTTACCGTAGCCCTGATCACATTGGCTTCGCTTAAGTTCCATCCAGAATTCGATGTTAGAGGAGCGTTGTTATCCTATTTCGTCGGCATTGTCGGATTTCTTGGAACTTTGGCCTATTTTTACGCCGTGTCAAAAGGACCCGTCGCGATTGTTTCAGTTATAACCGGGCTTTATCCCGCTATCGCTGTGTTATTGGGCATTGTCTTTTTGCATGAGCCGTTGACGTGGAGACAAGGCCTCGGATGTCTCATGGCTTTGGGCGGCGTCGCCTTGTTATCTCATTAAAAGTTACGGTCAAACATGCCCGCACCAAACCCCGAATCCGAATGGTTCGGCTTTCGCCGCGTCGATCCGGAGGAAAAAACCGGCCTTGTGCATCGGGTTTTTTCTTCGGTTGCGGGGCGGTATGATCTGATGAACGACCTGATGTCGGGCGGTTTGCACCGACTGTGGAAGGACTCTTTGGTTTGCCGCATGAATCCGAAAGCGGGCATGACGCTGTTGGATGTCGCGGGCGGCACCGGTGATATTGCTTTGCGATTGCAAAAACGCATGGAAGGCAAAGCCAGAATCATCGTTTGCGACATCAATCCCGCGATGCTGGCGCAAGGCAAAGCCAAAGCCATTGATCACGGCATTTTGTCGGGCATAGACTGGGTCACGGGCAATGCCGAAGCCCTGCCTTTTCCTGATCGCAGCGTCGATATGTATTCGATCGCCTTCGGCCTGCGCAACGTCACGCGCATCGATCAGGCTTTGCGCGAGGCGGCACGGGTTTTAAAACCCGGCGGCCGCTTTTTCTGCATGGAATTCAGCCCGGGCGTGATTCCGGCACTGAAACCGCTCTATGAAACCTATTGCGTTAATGTTTTGCCTCTTTTGGGGGAATTTGTCGCCAAAGACCGCGAGGCCTATCAATATCTGGCCGAAAGCATCTTGAAATTCCCTGCGCAACAAGAACTGGCCAAGCGCATGGAAAAAGCGGGATTAAGTCAGGTCAAATGGACAAATTTGAGCGGAGGAATCGCGGTTATTCATGAGGGGTGGAGATTGTAGGAGAAGGAGGGAGACAATAGCGTGGGGAGGGTGAGAACGAAAGAGCTATATTTTTGTGGGGTTTCCCTTGATTGCTTAATAGGCGCAAGGATTTCCATGAACGCATTGCGCCATATTATTTGAATCCGCGCAATAAGACGTTTGGGCGGCTCCGAGTAATACGGCTAAATCCTGAGACGTCGCATGAGTTGTGCACCATGAAAAAAAATTTTCATATTCGTCAGGGCACATTTGGCACATGCATGTGTAGGGAGATTGTGCAGATTGGGTTGCCCGCGTTTTTAACAAGGGAACGGCAATAGATCGGCAAACTTCTTCATTTGCAGCCTTCGCGGCTTCGGACGGCAACAACGTTGCCGCCATTAAAATCAGAAGAACGAGGAAGAATGGCTTCATAAATCGATCCTCTCACAAGAATTCCTCACCCCGTTTGTTATACCAACGGCTGGTAAACTTTCCGTTAATTAAGCGTGTCCGTACAAAGCCCAAACACGCTGCTTGACCGGATGTTTTCAAAGTCTGTATTTTCGCGTTAGATTAATCGCCGAAAAATTGCTCAAGAGGTGTTTCGTGGACAGGGAAAGAGCCAAAAAAATAGAGATGATTTTGTCTCTTGCCAATTGCGGCATGCGCGAGGGACTTGATGAAAAACAAAAGACGGCTTTGTCCGATTTTCGCCGCAATTTGTTGGTCGCTTTGATCGATGAAAAACCCATAGCAAACCCATTGGCGGATTTGGCAAATTTTTATGTGTCAATACAACATGTTAGTGGGTTGGGTTGCGTATTGTTTCCTCAAGAAACCGCACGTCATGATCTTGTCAGACTGCGCGAGGGGATTGAGAAATACAAGCCTGATCATGGAGATCTGGCCGTGCCGTCAGCAGGCTTGCATTGTGTTTAATGCCCGTTTTCTCTGAACGGCTGGAGCATGATGCAAAAAAATCGCACAAATTCCTTGCTTTCCCTTCCCCTCTGGTCTATCAACCCCTCCTTCGCGCGCCGAGGGCCTTTGGACATGCCCGGCCGCTTAACTATAGAATAAGGAAAACAAAATGCCCAAAATGAAGACCCACAGCGGGTCCAAAAAGCGTTTTCGCGTGACAGGCTCCGGTCATGTCAAGGCGGGCGCAGCGAACCGCCGCCACTTTATGCGCCGCCGCTCCCAGAACACCAAACGCGTGTCGCGCCAAGGCTTGATCCTGTTCAAGACCGACGGCGATAATATCATTAAATATTTTCTGCCTAACGGCTAGGAAGGGAACTCACTATGGCTCGTATTAAACGGGGCGTGACGACCCATTCTCGTCACCAGGAAATGGTCAAATTGGGCAAAGGCTATCGCGGCCGCGCCAGCACCAATTTCCGCGTCGCTATCGAAAAAGTCGAAAAGGCGCTGCGCTACGCCTATCGTGACCGCCGCGCCAAGAAAGGCGAGTTTCGCGCTTTGTGGATTCAGCGCATCAATGCAGGCGCGCGCGAATATGGCTTGACCTATGCCCGCTTCATCAACGGCTTGAAGCGCGCGGGCATCGAGCTGGACCGCAAATCCTTGTCCGAGCTGGCCGCGACGGAACCGGCGGCGTTCAAGGCTCTGGTCGATCAGGCGCAAGCTGCCTTGGCCGCCAAGTAAGGACGGACAAATCCAAAAACGCCGCGCGCAGCGATGCCGCGGCGTTTTTTTGTTTGCCGATTCGCAGGGGCGGTATATAAAAATCCTTCGGTTTTTGCTTTGTGCCTGTTGGGATACAAGTAAGACAAGCGGTTGAGCGAAAGCGATGGAATCCCCTCCCCCTCTATGGGGGAGGGTTAGGGTGGGGGTGGTGATTCCGCATGAACGGTTCTTGCAAGGTAGAAAAATCCCTTGCGGCGCGATCACCCCCACCCTAACCCTCCCCCATAGAGGGGGAGGGAATCAGACCGCTTTTGTCGCACTGTTTTTCTTAATCATTTGACGGATTCTCTTGTTTCCTCGCGCGGGCTTATCCATCGTTCATTCAGGAATGTTTTCTTATGTCTCAATCTGTATCCGCGCCCTCTGATGATCTCGATACCTTAAAGATCGAACTGGCTGCCGCCGTTGCCTCCGCCGCCGACAGCGCGGCGCTGGATGCCCTTCGTGTTTCGGCGTTGGGCAAGAAAGGCCGCATTACCGATTTGATGAAAACGCTCGGCGCTTTGCCTGCGGAAGAACGCAAGATGCGCGGCGCGGCCTTGAACGTTCTGAAAGACGAAATCGCAGTTGCGATTGACGCCAGACAGAAAATCCTTTCCGCCGCTGCGTTGCAAGACCGCCTGTCGCGCGAAAGCCTTGACGTGACTCTCCCTGCGCGGCCACAGAACGAAGGCCGCATTCACCCCATCTCGCAGACGATCGACGAGATCGTGACGCTTTTTGCAAGCCAAGGCTTTGCCGTCGCCAAAGGCCCCGATATCGAAAGCGAATATTATAATTTCGAGGCTTTGAACATCCCCTCGTCCCATCCCGCGCGGGATATGCAGGCGACGTTCTTTATGCCGTCTTCGGGCGAATATAAAATGGTTTTGCGCACGCAAACATCGCCGGTGCAAATCCGCACGATGAGGGAGCAGAAGCCGCCCATCCGCATCATCGCGCCGGGCCGCACCTATCGCTGCGACTACGACATGACGCACACGCCGATGTTTCATCAGGTCGAAGGGCTGGTGATCGACGAGGCGACGCATATGGGGCATCTGAAAGGCTGCTTGCTGGATTTCCTGCGCGAATTTTTCGGCATCGACGATCTGCCGATCCGCTTCCGCCCGTCTTATTTCCCCTTTACCGAGCCTTCCGCCGAGGTCGATATCGGCTGCTCCCGTAAAGGCGGCGAGTTGAAATTGGGTAATTTTGGCGATTGGCTGGAAATTCTCGGTTGCGGCATGGTGCATCCGAACGTGCTGAAAAACTGCGGCATCGACCCCGAAAAATATCAAGGCTTCGCCTTCGGCATGGGCATCGAGCGTTTGGCGATGCTGAAATACGGCATCCCCGATCTGCGCACTTTCTTCGATGCCGATTTAAGGTGGTTGAAGCATTATGGGTTTATGCCGCTGGATATCCCAAACCCAGCTTTGAAAGCGTGAGAACTAAACATGAAATTTCCCCTCTCTTGGCTCAAACAGCATCTCGACACCCCCGCCTCGCTGACCGAAATCTGTGACAAGCTCACCGCGATTGGCCTTGAGGTCGAAGGCATAGAAGACCACGGCAAGAAACTCGCCCCTTTTATTGTGGCGCAGGTTCTTGAGGCCGCGCCGCATCCGGGTGCTGACCGGTTGCGCGTGTGTACTGTCGATACCGGCAAGGAAAAACTGCAGGTCGTGTGCGGCGCGCCGAATGCGCGGGCGGGGATCAAGGTCGTGCTGGCGCGACCCGGGGATGTCATGCCGGATTCGGGCGAGGCTTTGAAGAAAGGCGTCATTCGCGGCGTCGAATCGCAGGGCATGCTGTGCGCGGTCGATGAACTTGGTATCGGCGACGCGCACAGCGGAATTATCGAATTGGGCGAGGACGCGCCCGTGGGCGGCAGCTTTGCCGCCTATGCCGGTTACGACGATCCGGTGATCGAGATCAACCTGACCCCGAACCGTCCCGATTGCGCAGGCGTTCTGGGCATCGCGCGGGATTTGGCCGCTGCCGGTTTGGGTGAGTTGAAACCGCTTGACACAACGCCGGTTAAAGGCACGGAAGCCAGTCGGATTAAGGTTAAGTTAGAATTTCCCTCCGCAGGCGCGGCGAAGATGGATCCCCGTTTTCGCGGGGATGACGAACCTTCTAAGGCCTGTCCCCTCTTCATTGGCCGCCTGATCCGCAACATCAAAAACGGCTCCAGCCCCGAAGGAATGCAGCGCCGCTTGCGCGCGATCGGCTTGCGGCCGATTTCGGCTTTGGTCGATATCACAAATTATCTGACGATCGATTGCGCGCGGCCTTTGCATGTGTTCGACGCGAAAAAGATCAAAGGCGGTTTGCGTTTAGGCCCCGCGCAGGGCGGCGAGGTGCTCGACGCCCTGAACGGCAAAACCTACACGCTTGAAGCGGGTATGACGACGATTTATGACGACGCGGGCGCGGTCAGCCTTGCAGGGATTGTCGGCGGCGTTCGCACCTCCTGCGACGAAAACACGACCGAAGTCTTTGTCGAATCCGCTTATTTCGACCCCGTGCGCACGGCGTTGACGGGACGCGCTTTGCAGATTTCCTCCGACGCGCGTTACCGCTTTGAACGCGGCATCGATCCGCTGTTCACCGAAACGGGCGCGGAACTGGCGACTAAGCTTATTCTGGAATTGTGCGGCACGCCGGAAACAACGGTCAGTCCGTTGGAAATCGCGGGCAATGTTACGCCGCGCACGGAAGCGATTACGCTTGATACGCAAAAATGCCTTAAACACACCGGCGTCGCCGTTGCCGAGTCCGAGCAAGCCGAAATCCTGACGCGCCTCGGTTTTGCCGTGACGCGCAAGAACGGCAAGCTGGACGTGATCCCGCCCAGCTGGCGTCCCGATATCGAAGGCGACGCCGATCTGGTCGAGGAAATTATCCGCATCAAAGGCTTCGATCATTTGCCGGTCACGTCCTTGCCGCGCCTTCACGTTATCACGAAAACCGCGATCGACGCGCAGGACATCCGCGCCAACGCCGCGCGGCGTGCTTTGGCCGATCAGGGCTTGATGGAAGCCGTCACTTGGTCGTTCATGCCCAGCGTGATCGCCGCGTCTTTCGGCGGCGTCAGCGACGATCTGCGCCTCGTCAACCCGATCAGCAGCGATCTGGATGTCATGCGGCCTTCGATTCTTGGCAATCTGCTTAGTGCCGCCAAACGCAACGCCGACAGGGGTTTTGCCGCCGTCGGGTTGTTCGAAATCGGCCCTGTTTTCAAAGATCTGACGCCGGAAGGACAGGCGGTTGTCGCAACCGCCGTGCGTTGCGGCCAGACGCCGCGCCATTGGGCGGCTGCCAGCCGCGCTTGCGATGTTTTTGACGCCAAGGGCGACGCCACCGCGGCATTGGCCGCCGCAGGCGCGCCCGTGGCCGCGTTGCAAATCACAAGCGATGCGCCGGATTGGTATCATCCCGGCCGTTCCGGCGCTTTGCGACTGGGGGCTAATGTGCTGGCTTATTTCGGTGAGATTCACCCCTCGGTGCTAACGGCGTGCGATCTGTCCGGCCCTGCCGTCGGCTGTGAACTTTTTCTCGCCAACATTCCCGCGCCGCGTTCCAGCGGCACGGCCAAGCCTTTGCTGAAACTGGACGCGCTGCAACCCGTCTCGCGCGATTTCGCCTTCGTCGTCGAACGCAAAGTTACGGCGGCCAAATTGGTGCAAGCCGTCAAAGCGGCCGACAAAAACCTGATTCGCGAGGTCGCGATCTTTGACGTCTACGAAGGCGATAAGATCTCAAGCGACAAAAAATCCCTCGCCCTGAACGTCACTCTGCAACCCCAAGGCAAAAGCCTGACCGACGCCGAAATCGAAGCCGTCTCTGCCAAAATCACGGCCGCAGTCGGCAAAGCGACAGGGGCAGTGTTGAGGGGGTAGCCGGAGCCGGAAAAGCCGTGCAAAGACGAGTTCAAGGCGATTGAATAAAAACGATCGTCATACCGGCTTTCGCCGGTATGACGAGTATTTTCGCTTCGCCGTTATTCCTGATCGTCAAAAAGATTCACTTTACCGGAAAGGCAAACGAAAAATGACCGCCTCTTTCACCAGCGTTGTTTTCGATTTGGGCGGGGTTTTGATCGACTGGGATCCCGAATACCTTTACCGCAAGCTGATTCCAAACGACGAAGAACGGCATGACTTTCTGACAAAGGTCTGCACGCGCGAATGGCACAACCGGCATGACAAAGGCGTTTCTTTTGCCGACAACGCGCGGGAACTGAGCGAGAAATACCCGAACGATCCGCGCCTGCGGTCCCTGATCTATGCGTGGGGCGAACGTTATGAGGAAATGTTTTCCGGCTCCATTCAAGGAAGCGTTAAAATCCTCGAGGAACTGAATGACGCGAAGGTAGCGCTTTATGCGCTGACGAATTGGTCGGCGGAATATTATCCGAAGGCTTGCAAAAGCTTTCCTTTTCTCTTTCTTTTCAAAGACGCCGTCGTGTCGGGCGAAGAACATGTGATGAAGCCAGACCCCCAAATTTATGAAATCCTTTTGGAGCGCACCAAAATCGATCCGCGCCGCGCGATCTACATCGACGATCGCAAAGAAAACCTTCTTCCCGCCTCGGCGCTGGGATTCACAACCATTCTGTTCACAACCCCCGAAGCTTTAAGGGCGGAATTGATCCGGCACAGGCTTCCGCTTGCGCCCATGTGTGGCTTATAATTACCCCGCCCTCATCATCGTGCGGCTGGCGCGGCGTTCGTGGCGGATGAGGGAAAGGCCGGAGGCGACGATGATCGCCGCGCCGCAAAGCAACCAGACGCTTGGCACATCGCTCCAGATAAGATAGCCGAGCACGGCGCCGAGGATGAGTTCCGAATATTGGAAAGGCGCGACGGACGCCGCCGGAGCGTTTTTATAAGCCTCGGCCAAAAGCGTCCAACCCGCGCCGCCCAACGCGCCCGATCCGCACAGGGCAAGGAAAATATGCGGCTTCATCGCGACAAATCCCGTGGCGGCGCAAAGGACAAGCCCGCCCACGGCAAGCGCTGCGCGGGCATAGAACGATGTGCTCTCGCTGCTTTCCTTATCCGCCACGACGCGGAGCAAAAACATAAGCAGCGCCGAAGCCGCCATATTGCCGAAAAGAAAGAGATAGGGGATCAAACCTCCGCCGTGCGCGGAAAGGGTGGAAGGATTAACGGCGACCACGACGCCGACAAAGCCTGCGAATATAGAAGCCGCGCGCTTCCAGCCGAGAGGCTCTTTCAGGAAAACAACCGCCAGAATCGCGACGGCCATCGGCGCCATAAAAGAAACCACATACATATTGGCCAGCGGCAGAAGGGGCAGCGCCAGCATCCAGAAAGAAAAAGACGCCACTTGGCACAGGCCGATCGCCAGAAGGCCAATCGGCCGATGCGGTTGCAACCGGTCAAGCTTTCCCCTTAAAGCCGACGCAAGAAAAATGACCGCCATGCTGCCGACCCCGCAAATCAGCATGATTTGCCCCATCGGAACGCTCGCCATTCGCGCCAGCTTCAACAGCGCGTCGCTGACTGTCCATAAGACAAAGGCGATCAGGGCTAAGGATGCGGCGCGGGGGTAGTTGCTAGAGGAAGAAAAGCATCCCCCGCTACATGGCGGGCAGATAACAAACCTTTTGGCAACTAATTGATATATAAGGCGCATTATATATTCCTAAGTTTGTTATCCAGAACGCCTGATAATAACTCAACCTGTTCCACAGATCGACCAGTCTTAATATAAGCCATATTTCGTTTAGCCCGCCCCGGAAGCGGCTCTAACAATCCCTGCTCAACCCATATCCGCAGTAGCTTGGAGGCTCGCAACGTATCTATTTTACTAATTTTACACAAATCGGCATTCGCTATAGGGCCGCGTCGTTCTACCCAGTCACTTACTTCATTCCAAATAGACGGCCGTTCTGCATTCAACAGCGTAACGACAACACATTCGGACATAAGTTCACTATTCTGACGATATTGCGGCGGATACAAGTGAGCCGCGTCCATTTGCTCAAACATCATCGGGACGCCTTCATTAAGATCGAAGTTAGGCGGTTTAGGAAAATCTCTGAGTGTTCTCACAATCAAAGGGTTGCGGGCATTTGACCCCGCTGTTTTAATGTTTGCCGGGGTAATGGAGCCAGGAAAAACACCGGGACTCTCAATTTCAAGACGATCATCAAAAATGCGAATAAGAATATCGCGATTAAGTCGATAGTCTCGATGAAGAACCGCGTTAACGATAGCCTCTTTAACAACACGCTCCGGATAACGATGCCGCGTCTTAAATCCGCTATTTTCAAGTTCCACGCCTTGCGCCAATTCATCAAGAACGGCGCGTACAGTCTCCTCAATAAGGCGAACAAGGGGGCCTCGAAATACTCGGGGCGGTTTACGAAAATTCGGCGTTGCAGCCGCCTCAACGGATTTACCTCGATACACCATCAACCGAACTTCCGCGCGCGATCCATGCGCTGCAAGCAAGCCGCCCGGCTCATCTGCGAAAAGAAGCACAGCCGCTCTGGTTGGCCGCAAGGCGTCTTCAACCCTCAATGCAAGCCCCAACTGAGCCATTTGCTCCGGCAAAGGCCGCGATCGCCCAAATCCACGCGCGGAAGAAAATTCATCCCATACGGGCGTTTCCAATAAAGACCAATCGACAAAAATCGGTTCCGCTTCAGCGCTTCTTATTCCTCTGCGATACGAAAGTTCGGTAATTTCAACCGCTGTCATAGGCCGATTGCTTGCCCTCATTCGACACAATGTATTTCCGTCGATAACAGAATGAACCTTTCCGCTTTGCAGCACATGCACAACAACTATATGCCCGTCAGTATTGTCTCGAAGGCGGCAGGCAACACGTAGCAAAAGAATGTTATCTGCTGGAATTGGCGGCATGAATTGCGATGAAATTTTGCGCAATAACTCATCCAACGCCTCAGGGTTTTCTTCTACCCCATACAGCCTAATGTTGCCATTTTCCTGCTTGTTATCGGCAACTCCAAGAACAAGGCTGCCTCCTTCCGAATTTGCGAAGGCACAAATGGTGTCCAACGCTTTGCTCACCATCTTTCCTGAAACGCGCTTAAACTCAAGCCGATGCCCTTCTGGGGTTATCAAAAACTTCCCTATTGTTTCTTTCGCTTCGTCAAAGGAAATTTCGATCATCTGATTCGGTTGCATATCGTTACCGCGTTGCTCCGTGGCAATGCTTGTATTTCTTGCCCGATCCGCAGGGGCATGGGGCGTTGCGGGGGGTGTCACCCCATGTTTGGGAATCGTCTGGATTAAACGCCGCATGCTGCACCGGCTGCGCCGCGATGTGATGCGCGGCGGAAGAAGGATGCCGCAGAATCATGCCAGCGGGCAGCGGCTCGTTGCCGAAGGGGTTGGCTCCCATTGCTTCGGTGTCGGCGCCGCTCAGCTCTTGCATCGCGGCGCGGTTGCGTTCCATGATTTCCTCAAGCGAGGGCAGACGCATGCCCGCCTGCATCAGGGATTTGGTCACCTGTTCGCGAATTTCGATCAGCATTAGCTGGAACAGGCCGAACGCCTCGCGGCTGTATTCGTTCAGCGGGTCGCGTTGCCCATAGCCGCGCAGATGGATGCCTTGCCGAAGCTGATCCAGCGCCAGCAAATGATCCTTCCACACCTGATCGAGCGTGCCGAGCAAAGCCGCTTTTTCCGTGTGGCGCATCGCGCCTTCTTCGATGATCGATGTTTTTTCCTTGATCTTTTCCTCAGCCGCTTTCCTGATGCGTTCCTCGATCTCGATTTCGGCGATATTGTTTTCCGCCGCCCATGCCTCGATCGGCATGTCGAGCGCGAGAATGTCCTTGACGCGTTCTTTAAGGCCGGAAATGTCCCATTGTTCGACATAGGAATGGGGGGGGATTGCGCGGGTCACGAAATCGTGAATGACTTCCTCGCGCAGATCGCGGATGATGTCCGCGACATCGGCCGCCGCCATGATGTCGCGGCGTTGTTCATAGATGACCTTGCGCTGGTCGTTCATGATGTTGTCGTATTTCAGCAAATTCTTGCGCATGTCGAAATTGCGGCTTTCGACTTTTTCCTGCGCCTTGGCCAAAGCCGACGAAATCCACGGATGTGCAATTTTTTCGCCGTTGCGCAAGCCAAGTTTGGCCAAAATCGCCTGCGTTTGATTGTGCGTGCCGAAAATGCGCATCAGATCGTCTTCAAGCGACAGGAAGAAAATCGACGCGCCCGGGTCGCCCTGACGCCCCGAACGACCGCGCAGCTGGTTGTCGATGCGGCGCGATTCGTGGCGTTCGGTGCCGATCACGAACAGGCCGCCCGCTTCGCGCACTTTTTCGCGGGCCTGCTCAATCTCCGCGCGCAAGGCCGCGACGGTGGCCTCATCCGGCTCGCCCTCGGCGGAAAGCTCGGCCAAACGCGCGTCGAAATTGCCGCCGAGCTGAATATCCGTGCCGCGTCCCGCCATGTTGGTCGCGATCGTCACCGCGCCCGGACGCCCCGCTTGCGCGATGATCGAAGCTTCGGAATCATGGAAACGCGCGTTCAAAACATTATGCGGAATGCCTTTTTTCTTGAGAACCTCCGACAAAATTTCCGACTTTTCGATCGAAACGGTTCCGACCAACGTCGGCTGGCCGCGCTTGAGGCAATCGGCGATGCGCTTGACGATCGCGTCGTTCTTTTCCGCCATCGTGCCATAGACTTCGTCGTTCATGTCGTCGCGCTTGACCGGCACGTTGGTTGGGATTTCAACGACTTCAAGATTGTAAATCTCGGCGAATTCCGGCGCTTCGGTCAAAGCGGTGCCGGTCATGCCGGAAAGCTTGGGGTAAAGGCGGAAATAATTCTGGAAGGTGATGCTGGCCAGCGTCTGGTTTTCGCGCTGGATCGTGACATGTTCTTTGGCTTCCAGCGCCTGATGCAACCCGTCGGAATAACGGCGGCCTTCCATCATGCGGCCCGTGAATTCGTCGATGATGACGACCTTGTCGTCCTTGACGATGTAATCGACGTCACGCGTAAACATGGTGCGCGCGCGCAAGGCCTGATTGACGTGATGCACGATCGTAACGTTGGCGGGATCGTAAAGCCCGCCGCCGGGGGTCAGTAAATCGGCATCGGCTAGCAGCTGTTCGATTTTCTCATTGCCCTCTTCGGTCAGGACGACCGTTTTGGCCTTTTCGTCTTTTTCATAATCCGTTTCCGCCAATCGCGGGATGATTTCATCGACCCGCATATAAAGTTCCGAGGAATCCTCGGCGGGGCCGGAGATAATCAAAGGCGTCCGCGCCTCGTCGATCAAAATGCTGTCGACTTCGTCGACGATCGCGAAATTGAACGGCCTTTGCACAAGATCGCCTTGCATGAACTTCATATTGTCGCGCAGGTAATCGAAGCCGAATTCGTTGTTGGTGCCATAGGTGACATCGGCCGCATAGGCCGCGCGGCGCTCGTTGTCGTCAAGCCCGTGTACGATGCAACCGACAGTCAAACCAAGAAAATTGTGAATCCGCCCCATCCAGGCGCTGTCGCGCTTGGCCAGATAATCGTTGACCGTGACGACATGCACGCCTTTGCCGGTCAGCGCGTTCAAATAGCCAGCAATCACAGCGACCAGCGTTTTACCCTCGCCCGTCTTCATTTCGGCTATTTTGCCCTGATGCAAAACCATACCGCCGCGCATCTGCGCGTCGAACGCTCTTTGCCCCAGAATGCGAATCGCCGCTTCTCGCACCACGGCAAAGGCCTCTGGCAATAAAGCGTCGAGTTTCTCGCCTTTCGTTAATCTTTCGCGAAATTCCGCAGTCTTGGCGCGCAAAGCATCGTCGGAAAGAGCCTTGATCTGCGGCTCCAGCGCATTGATGCGCGCGATAACCGGCGTTTGGGCATGTAAAACGCGATCATTATGAGAGCCGAACAGCTTACGCGCGAGGGAAGTGATCATCAGGGGTCAGGGGTCAGGGGTCAGGGGTCAGGGGAAACATTCCCTGAGCTTGTGCCTACTAAATGGCGGTTTTGGGGTGAAAATGCAAGGGAGGATAGGGAATTGAAGGGCAAGAAAGGGAAAGAACAAGAATATAGAGGCGATTTATTTTTTTTCCCTGTTACCCTCATTCCCTTAAAAGACCCCCTTCTATTTACTTCACCGACCCCTTCGTCCCCTGAACAATCCAAACCCCGCCGTCTTGCTGGATGGCGGTGATGTTGCCGATGCCGGGCAGTTTATCGCCCACCTTAAGTTGTTTCAGGTCGGGAGAGGTCGGGCTGGTTGCAACCCATGCTTGCCCGGGCGTCGCGGCGCGCAGAACCCATTTGTTTTCGACCGTGGCTTCGCGCGGCGCTTTTTTAACATGCTTAACATGCCGCGAAACGGCGGTTTGACTATGCTCTTTGTGCGTTTTGTGGGCGTGGCGCGATGATGCCGCCACCGATGGCTTTGACACAAGCACGGGGCTTTCGGGTCTTAGCGATGTGACAGGGGCAGCTTCCGGATATTTTGCGTTGAGATCCGCAAGCTGCTGTTGCAGCTTGTCAATCTGATCCTGCAAATCCTTGACGCTGGGGGTTGAAGAAGCGCCGACGTTCGCCGTTGCGATGGCGCTCGTCATCTGTCCCAATTGCTGGTTAATCTGATCCAAAGCATTTTTCAGCTTGTCAACGCGTGCGGCCAGCGTCTCGATGCGGGAATCCGTCGATTCGCCGTTCAAGGCCGCAGGAGCCAGCGGGGATAGAACCGGCGCCGAAGCCGCCGCAACGGGCGACGGCGCAACAGCGGGAGATACGGGAATGGCCGGCTTCACTGGCGCGGGAGCCGTTGCTTCAGGCAACGGTTTTTGACTTTCGGTTGCATCTTTCGGTTGCAACGCAGCAGCAAGGATTGACTCAGGTTCGGACGCAGAAGGCTTGCTGTTTGCAACATCTGGCGCAACGCCCGAAACGGGAGAGGGCAAAGCCCCTGCTAACGGCGCTTTCTCCTCAACCGACGCTGTTCTGGGGGCAACCGGAAGGACGGCAGGTTTTTGCGCGTCGGAAACTGTGGCGGGCAAGGGCATTGCCGCAGGCGCTAGAGGAGAAGGGGGCGTTGGGGGCGATAGGCTCCCGAGCTGCCACCATGCTACGCCGCCCAGCAGCACAAGACCGCCAACCGCCGCCGCAATCGGCAAAATCGGCGAACGCCGCGCGGTTTTGGATTCCTCGTCCTTTTCGCCTTCGAGCGGATATGACGCCGCGTGATCGGCAGAATCGGGATCGCCATATTCGAATTCGGAAGGCGCCTCGTGCACGGCCTCGCTTTCGGGACGCAAGACTTCGTCATGCCCTGCTTCATGATCGGGTGGTTCTGAACCAAAAGTATCGGTCATCGCTTAACTCCTGTGATTTTCGCTGGATCAGGCGGTTTAGAAAGGATTCCTGAGAAACGGACTGCGCAGCCCCCGATCTTCGCGAGATTTTGCCCTTACGCAAGCGGGGAGACAAGCTTTTTCGATGCAAGAATTCCGAAGCTTGAATATCCGCAATTCCAGACCGGCGCAGGTTTCAGTCTATGTAACGCTTTTCAAAACTTTTGTATCGAAAAAAAGATGATCCATTCCTTACTAATGCGTCAGCATAGGCACCCAATAAAGACAGAGACAAATGAAGCTGGCGATTGTCAGAACCAGATAAGTTAGTTGCGCTCCCAGAAAACGCAACGCATCGGCGCCGTGAATAAAATTGCTGCCGAAAGCATGCATCAGCCGCGCGGCGACCAGAGCGGCGCCAAGTCCATGTATGACAGCCGCCGGCGCCCCGCCGGATTCGGCCAAGCCTATCAAAAGCAGCGTAAGCGGAACGTAATCGGTAAAACTGCCGACGAGCGCCTCGGCGCGGCGCAAGGCTTGTGCGGCGCTGGAAGCACGGGCAGGATCGCCCGATACACCTTGACTTGCCGCCTTGATCCAGCTCTTCGTCATGTTGAAGGAAAGCACGACCAGAAACAGCCCCAGAAGACCAGCGTAAAGCGAGGTAATGTGAAAAGACGCCATTTAATCACCTATCTTATGGTTAATTTTTGAGCGGGATGAGACGAAAAAGCCACAGATTTTCTTGCAGAACTTTTTTGTCACGAAGAGACTTGAATTGTGAAGATATTTGAAGTTATAAACTTACTATTAACTTTCATATGATCAAACATTAGTTCGGACAGATAGTCTATTTGATTCGGGGATGTTCTTTGCGTTACATGTTAACACACTTCCGGTTTCGTCCGGTTTCTCGTTCCCTCTTGGCCGTTGGCGCCTTGTTGGCTCTGGCAGGGGTTCCGGCGTATGCCGCCGATGTCGGCGCTGTCGCGCCTGCAGCTGTTCCTGCGGCGCAAGCCGTCGTGACGGGACAAGGACAGGCGGTTTATCCCATGGCGGCTCCCGCGGCAACGTCCGCGAAGAGCGTGCCAACGACAGTCGATCCGCCGACCTTGGCTGCGCCTGCGTCGGCGATGTCCGGAATCAACATTCCTTCTCCGCCGCCGCCCTCGGCTTTTTCGTCGGACGCCAATCAGTTGGCGGCACAGGCCGAGCAGGCTGCGTTGCAAGCGCAAGCGCAGGCTGACGCCGATCAGCACAAACGCGAGACGGAGCACAATGAAAAATCTTATGACAAGGCCGCAACGGGCCTGATGCCGCTGTCGCCCGATCAGGTGCGCGATTTCATGCACCGGTTGGAGCAAACGCAAAACGCGGCGCAAATGCCTTATGAAGGGACGCCCAAAGGGGAAACGCGCATCGCGACGATATCGCTCGCGCCGGGTGTCGAACCGCCGCAGGTCAATCTTGCCTCCGGCTATGTCACCACGATCGAACTGGTCGACGTTACTGGCGCGCCGTGGCCGATACTGGATGTCGGCGTTGGTGGCAATTTTGAGGTTTCCCCGACTCAGGCTGGATCGCATGTCGTGCGTGTGATGCCTTTGACCCGTGTCGGTACCGGCAATTTGTCGATTTTACTCAAGGATTTGCCGACGCCGGTGATTTTCCGCCTCGCGGCGGGCGGCCCGACGGTCGATTTGCTCTATGACGGGCGCATCGGCAAGGTCGGTCCCGAGGCAAAGCCGCAAATCATCAACCGCCCGCGGCTGGAGGCGGGCGACGATACCTTAACGATGATCCTTGAAAACGCGCCGCCGCCCTCTGCCAAGCGCGTCAAGATCGGCGGCCTCGACGCTCGCACCAAGGCATGGGAGATCGGCGACAAGGTCTATGTGCGCACGCCCCTTACTCTGCTATCGCCAGCATGGAACGCCAGCGAAGCTTCGGGCGACGGCACGACGGTTTACGAAATAGGCAATGCGCCCGTTCTCTTGTTGTCCGATAACGGATCCATGGTGCGCGCACTCATTTCACGGGACTAAGATCATGACAGATAATTCCGATAACGAAAACAACGACGAATTCCTTGAGCCCGAAATTGGCGCTCCGGAAGAAGAATCAAAGCCGTCCGGCGTTGCCGGAAATATACGCGAAGCGTGGAACACGCGGCCATTTTTCAAGTTTATGGTTTTGCTCGTCGCCGTTTTTGCGGTTGGCGTGGCTGCCATCAACTTTTTTGGCGGTAACTCTGCCAATAGTGAGCTGGCGCGATTGGGGACTCCTCCGGCTACGTTGAAGGAAGCGCCCGGCGGCCCGACGTCTCCCTATGTCAAGGCGCAGACCGAAATGGCGAACAAGGAACGCACCGACCAGGCGATCGCCACCGGCGGCAGCGCCATTCCGACGCCGATCGGCCAGACATCGAACATCAGCGGCCTTGATTCGGAGAAAAAAGAAGACCCCCTGCGCGAGCTGCGCGTCGAAACGGATGAGCTTAAAAAACAGATCCAGCAGCAGAAGGCTCAACAGCAGCAGTTTCAACAACAGCAGGTTCAGCAACAGCAGCGTCCGCCAGAGCAGTTCGACAATTCGCTGGCTGAGGCAATGCAGCGCCAGATGCAGCAACTGTTGGAAAGCTGGACGCCCAAGGGCATCAAGAATGTGACGGTGATCAAGCCCGAAGACCTGAAGAACGAAGAAAAGGCCGCGCAAGCCGCCGCAGGAACTCCGGCGCAGGCTGCGCAGCTCGCTCCGTCCGGGGCGAAACCAAAGGCTTTTGTCAGCGCCGGAACCGTCAGCTATGCCCAGCTTTTGACGGAAGCCAATTCCGACGTTCCCGGCCCTATTCTGGCGCAGATCGTGTCGGGGCCTTTGACGGGCGCGCGCGCGATCGGGTCGTTTCAGGAAGCGATGGGCTATGATAAATATCTGGTGATGCGATTCTCGATCGCCGACAAAAACGGCAAGGATTACAAGATCGATGCCTATGCTCTTGATCCCGATACAACTCTGGGGGGGATGGCGACCGAGGTTGACGAACGTTATTTCGCGCGTGTCATTCTTCCCGCCGCGGCGGGCTTCCTGCAAGGCTTGGGGCAAGCAATGGGGCAGGGCAATGTCACGATTGAAAACACCGGAACGGCCACGATCACGACGCAAGGCTCCCAAGGCTTCAGGCAGGGCATGTATAACGGCATGGGCACAGCAGCGACGACGATGGGCTCGTTCTTTCAGAATCAGGCCAATTTGACCAAGCCGTTGGTTCGTGTGGCGGCAGGCACCGCTATGGGCATGTTCTTTGTCGCGCCCGTCTACGATCCTTCCGTCGACGCCGGTTCTTCGGAACAAAATGCGGTTGGCGCGGCCAATACCCACAACAACGCCAATGGGTACGCCAACGCCAACTATCCCGGAACGACGGTAAACGGCTATGGGAACAGCCAGAATACGGGGAACGTGCCTTATCCGAATTATGCGACGGCCGGAAACCGCAATTCTAATCAGGCTTTTGGCGCCATGCCGCAATACATGCCCGCTTCTCAGAATTACGGACAGAATTACGGGCAATAAACTTGACCCTCCGCCAAATCAACGCGAGAGAAGAAATGAATCTAAGAACCTGTTCATGATCTTTTGCTGTTTGAAGCAAAGGGCGCAAAAAGCACGGCAGAGTCCCCCTCCCCTTGAGGGAGGGGTTAGGGGTGGGGTGTATAAAACTCGACAATTATACAAATAAAACAATAGTTGTTGTTTTAGCGTGTCCCCTGCCTTTATATACCCCACCCCTAACCCCTCCCTCAGGGGAAGGGGAACTCTGCGGCTTTTGCTGCACTGTTTCGGATAAATGACAAGATCATGAACAGGCTTTAAGCCGTCATTTCCGCGAGAGCGGGAATCCGGTGCGAGCGATAGCGCACCTATAAGGCAACTGCGGTTTCATTTGAATTGCCGCCAGACCCTTGCCGCGCAGACACGCGGCGGTGGATTCCCGCTTTCGCGGGAATGACGGCTGTTTTGCAACAGAATCAATGGGGCATACTGTAGGGGCGTATGTATGCGCCCTGATGCCGTGCTGCAGTATAAAAATCAATTCTGCAGCAATCTTCTCAATAACTCCACATCCTCGCGGAAGGCGGCGTCGTAGGCGGAGAGTTCCTCAATCTTGCGGACGGCGTGGATGACGGTGGTGTGATCGCGGCCGCCGAATTTACGGCCAATCTCGGGCAGGCTGCGCGGGGTGAGTTGTTTGGCAAGATACATGGCCACCTGACGCGGGCGCGCGACGGCGCGGGCGCGGCGGGCGGAATGCATATCGGCGACGCGGACATTGTAATGCTCGGCGACTTTCTTCTGGATTTCGTCGATCGTGATGCGGCGTTCCGACGCGCGCAACATGTCGGCCAGAACTTCCTGCGTCATTTCCAACGATATCGTGCGCCCGACTAATTGCGCATGCGCGACGATGCGGTTGAGCGCGCCTTCCAGCTCGCGCACGTTCGAGGCGATTTTATGCGCCAGAAATTCCATGACCTTGTCCGGCACCGGACAGCCGAGCTTTTCGGCTTTGGCGTGCAGAATGCCCAAACGCAATTCGTAATTCGCGGGATGGAGATCGGCCACCAACCCCCAGCCGAGGCGCGAACGCAGACGTTCTTCCATACGGTCGAGGTCTTGCGGCGATTTGTCGGCGGAAATAATGACTTGTCGGTTGCGGTCGACCAGCGCGTTGAAGGTGTGGAAAAATTCCTCCTGCGTCGTGTCCTTGCCGCCGATGAATTGCACATCGTCGATCATCAAAACGTCGACCGAGCGGAATTGATCCTTGAACGCGACCGTATCTTTGAAACGTAGCGCGCGCACGAATTGGTACATGAATTTTTCCGCCGACATATAGATAACGCGGCGCTGCGGATAATTGGCGCGGATATGCCAAGCGATCGCGTGCATCAGATGGGTCTTGCCCAAGCCGACGCCGCTGTAAAGAAACAGGGGATTGAAAGCGGGATTTTGCGTTTCGGCGACGCGGCGCGCGGCCGCATAGGCCAGCTCGTTCGGCTTGCCGACGACGAAATTGTCGAAAGTGAAACGCGGATCGAGATCGGCCGACAAATCGCCGGTAAAATTGGCGGACGCGGACGACGAGATGGACGCGGGCGCATAAGAAGGAGGGGAAGACGTGGCCGCGGCGCGGCCCAACGGCGCGATCGGGGCGATTGCTGCGTTATCGATCGCGCTCTTGGCCTCCGCCGCTTTGGCTAAAGGCGACATGACGGAAAAAGCGACAGTGCCCGGCCCGGCAATCTGTTGCCATAGCGAACGAATGGTGTCGCCGTAATGCCCCTCGACCCAATCGCGCATAAAACGCGTGGGGAGCGTAAGCGTCGCCAGCGACGCGCCGGAAACGTCAGGGGCGATTTCACTGGTCATCGGCTCCAGCCAACGGCGATAGGCGGTTTCGCCCAAACGGTCGCGCAACTGCGCGCGCAAAATTTTCCACGCTTCTTCGGAAGTTTCTCCCGCCCTTTGCAAACCGGCGTCTGCCGCCTCAAATTTAGCTTGAACCTTCATCGCAACTCCGTTGATCGAACCGGCTAGTCAAACAGTAAAAAAGAAGGCGCGCCCAAAGAGAATTCCATGGGACTTGCAACAATTAAAACAGGGAACAGGGGACACAGGTAACGGCGATGAACTTCGCGGCGAAGAAATCCGGAATAGCGTATGATTTATAATCGCCCATCTTTTCCGATCCACATCCACAAGGTGAAAGCCAAGCCAACGCGCGTTGTCAGCTTTCGTTATCTTTTGTAGCGTCTTATCAATCCCGCGATGGCCGCGAGGAAAAACGAAAGAGCGTTTTCCGTATTCTTCTTCGCGTTCGAAGGCGGGCAACCATAGATCAAATTTTGCGTCTTTGTCCACTGGTCCGAAGCAGGAACGACGGAAAATATTTTCCGTGCGCGCGTCAAAAAAACTTGACGCGTTTTTTTGTGACTTGATAGGGAATAATTTCTTCCGATTTTTTCGCGCAAGTCAACGCGCAAAAAAATTCGCCGCCTATTTTCATAGGCGGCGAAAAAACTTTTGCAAAAAACAAAAGGGGGAACTTCTTACGCTTTCTTGGCAGCCTTCGCGCGCTTGGCAAGACGCGACGTTTTACGCGCCGCCGTTTTCCAATGCAGCGTTCCGCGCGACGCGCCTTTGGCCAAGGCCGATTCAGCCTTGCGCATCGCCGCAGTTGTTTTTTCGATGTCGCCTGTGGCCGCGGCGGCTTCCGCTTCCTTGGCGTAAGTGCGGATCGTCGAACGACGCGAACGATTCAACGCGTTGCGCTTCACGGTTTGACGCGCGCGCTTTTCAGCAGATTTATGGTTAGCCATAACGATATCCCTAGATTTTATAGTTAAGTTCAGCAGTTAATTCCAGCCGGACTCATACGCGGCGCGGCGGAAATGGTCAAGAAGAAAGAAAGCATTCAGGGAGCAGCATTCGGCATTCAGAGGTCAGGGAAAAACGAAGATTCCAAGGCTTCCCTGAATGCTTGCTCTTCGGTCCGCACACTGATATACGCACGCCCATAATCTTCTACATTTTCAGGAGCGCGTCATGAAGCTTATCGCGGGCAACAGCAACCGGCCTTTGGCCGAGGCGATTGCGCAGAATCTGGGCGTCGATCTGACGCGCGCGTCGATCCGGCGCTTTGCCGACATGGAAGTTTTCGTCGAAATCCTCGAAAATGTGCGCGGCGAAGACGTTTTTGTGATCCAGCCGACCTCTTTCCCCGCCAACGACACGCTGATGGAATTGTTGATCCTGATCGATGCGTTGCGCCGCGCTTCGGCGCGCCGCATTACCGCCGTGATGCCCTATTTCGGCTATGCGCGGCAGGATCGCAAAACCAGCTCGCGCGCGCCGATAACGGCCAAGCTGGTCGCCAACATCGTCACGACGGCGGGCGCGCATCGCGTCTTGACGCTCGATCTGCATGCCGGTCAAATTCAGGGCTTTTTCGATATTCCGGTCGATAATCTGTTCGCGGGGCCTGTTTTCGTACGCCATGTGCGCGACAGCCTGTCGGTTCAGGGAAAAATGCCGGAAGGATTAACGATCGTATCGCCCGACGTCGGCGGCGTGGTGCGCGCGCGCGCGATGGCCAAAAAACTGGACGCCGGCCTTGCGATCATCGACAAGCGCCGCGAAAAAATCGGCGAATCCGAAGTCATGAACATCATCGGCGACGTTGAGGGTCGCGACTGCATCATGTTGGACGATATCGTCGACAGCGCTGGAACCCTGTGCAACGCCGCCGGAGCGCTGAAGGATGCCGGAGCCAAATCGGTGTCGGCCTATGTCTCGCACGGCGTTTTGTCGGGAGCGGCGGTCGAGCGCGTCAACAAGTCGCCGCTCGAGAAAATGATCATCACCGACTCGATCGAGGCCACCCCCGACATCATCGCCTCGCCCAAGATCAAGCAAATCAGCATTGCCCCGCTCATGGCCGAGGCCATCATCCGCATTAACCAAGAACGGTCGGTTTCAAATTTGTTTGGTTAATCAGAGGACAGAAGACGGGGATTAGGGATCAGAAAAACCTTTACCTTAGTCGGCGTGAGGAAATAAGAGAATTAACCCGGTGCGTCATCCCCGCGAATGCGGGGAGGTGGATTCACGATTGAAGTGCAACGGAGGAGGAAATAGTACTTCAGCTGGGGTTTTGAATCCAAGGCATTTTCTGGGTGCGTTGTTATGCCGGTCGGCGATGAGTTGGAGAGCGTGATGAGAAAGGGCAGAAA